>DATITC010000050.1:0-23802 GCA_035468175.1 Frankiaceae bacterium
ACCAAAGAGCAGGAGGACGCCGCGCGCGCCGCCGCGGACGAGGCGCAGCACGTGGTCGCCGACCTGTCGGCGGCAGTCGCGGTCCTCGATGCCGAGATCGCCGGCTTGCAACAGTCGCTCGTCGACGCCGATACCTCGGACCAGTCGGCCGAGACGCTGCAGCGGCTGGCCGCAGAGGCAGGGACCACCGTCGCCGGGCTCCGCTGCCGGTCCGAGGCCGCCGACGCGTTGCGCCGACAGCTCGACGAGGCCCAACAGGCCGAGCGGAACCTGAGCCAGACCCTCCGGGATGCCGAGCAGACCATCGAGGCCGAGACCCAGCGGGCGGCGGAGGCGCAGGGTCGCGTGGACGGGCTCGTCCACCGGCTGCGCACCGTGCTCGGCGATGCCCCGGACGTCCGAACCGCGCGGGCCACGGAGCAGATCGCCATCGCCCGTCTGGACGGGCTTCTCGAGACGCTGGCCCGCGCCGAGACGTCAGAGCAGGAGCTCACGGCAGCAGAGCGGTCCGTCGCCGAGGCCGTCGGTCGTGCCGGTTTCGGCAGTCCCGCCGAGGCGCAGGCGGCGCTGCTCGCACCGGCCGTCGTCGCCGATATCGAACGCCAGGTCGCCGACGCGGCGGCGGCGGAGGCGGCGGTGAGCGCGGCGCTCGCCGACCCCGAACTGCTGGTCGATCTGGACCGGCCCGCGCCTGTCGACGTCCGGGCGGAGGCCTTCGCGCAGGCGCAGCGGGAGCTGCGCGAGCGCGTGGCCCTCGCCGCGCGGACCAGGGCTAGAGCCACCGAGCTGGGGCAGCTCGCCCCGGAGTTCCAGCGACGGGTGACTGCGCTCGAGCCGCTGCGCGATCGGACGACCGAGGTCCGCCGACTCGCCGACCTCGCCGCCGGGCAGGGAGCGAACCGGTTGCGGATGACGCTGTCGTCCTACGTGCTGGCGGCCCGGCTCGAAGAGGTGGCGGCGGTGGCCAGCGAGCGCCTCCGCCGCATGACGCAGGGCCGGTACACACTGGTGCACACCGACGCCGGCCGCGGGAACGGCCGCTCCGGGCTCGGCCTGCTCGCCCGGGACTCGTGGACCGGGCAGGACCGGGACACCGCCACCCTGTCGGGCGGGGAGACCTTCCTGGCCAGCCTTGCGCTCGCCCTAGCCCTCGGCGACGTCGTCACCGCCGAGGCCGGCGGCGCCGACGTCGACGCGCTGTTCATCGACGAGGGCTTCGGCTCGCTCGACGAGGAGACCCTCGAGGAGGTGATGGACACCCTCGACTCATTGCGCGAGGGCGGCCGAATGGTCGGTCTGGTCAGCCACGTCGCGGAACTACGGATGCGCATCCCCGCCCAGGTCCACGTCCGGAAGGGCCGGAACGGCAGCTCGGTCAGCGTGCATCCCGCGTAGCGGCCTACGGCCTAACGGCGGCACCGAGGTCGGCAGGCGTCGGTCAGCCGGCCAGCTCCTCGTCCTCGTCCTCGTATTCGTCGTCGGCCAGACCCTTGTGCACGTCCTCGATGTCGGCGAGCGGGTCGATCTTGGGTTCGAGACCCGAGTCCGCGCGCTGGCGGCCCGCCTCCCGCATTTGGGTACTGAGCTCCTCGACGAGCGCGGTCAACTCCTGCCGGCGTTCCGGGCTGCTGCAAAGCAAAGGCAACGTCGCTATCCAGGAAGCCCGCACCCGATCGGGTAGATCATCCTGGCCGGCCGCAGTCGACTGCTGCAGCACCCCGGCCCACATGCCGACCAGGTGTTCGGCCAGGGCCGCCAGGCCCCGTGGGACGCCGGGCGGCACCTGCTCGGGGGCGGGCCAACCGGCACTCGCCAGCGCCGAGGTGTCAGGGAGTTCGTCCGCGGCCTCGGCCAACAGGCTCCGCGTCGCGTCGATCCACCAGGGGTAGCTCCGCCACAACTCGCGACGGATCAGGGAGCGCTCGGTCATCAGACGCGAACCGGCGCGCATCACCAGATCACCCTGGAACAGGGTGCCGTGGCGGAACGTCAGCCTCAGCAGCCGCCGCAGCGGATCCGGCTCAGCCGCCTTCAGCTCGTCGACGATCGGTAACCAACGCTCCTGCTGCCTCTGCACGATGGCTTCGGCGAGGGCGTCCTTGGAGTCGAAGTGGAAGTAGAAGGCGCCACGCGTCAGACCCGTCGCGGCGACGAGCTGGGTAAGCGTGGCTCCCGCGAAACCCTGCTGGTCGAATACAGCAGCGGTGCGGTCGATGATCAGGCTGCGGGTGCGCTGACCACGTGGGGTCGAGGGCATGGGTCTCCAGCACGACAGAAGGGGATGGGCCGACGGGGAGCGGACGACCGGCATTCGAATACCGGTCGGGCCGCTGATGCCCCGCAGCGGTCGCGCACCCTGAAGCTCCACCGCACGACGCTGTCGCTGCGACCTCCCTCTCGGGACGGAGCGAGTTTGCGGACGATCACCTGGCGTGGCAGAGCGCCGCACGCCACGGCGGCGGAGGAGGGAGCGGCTGGGGCAGCCGTTCGGGCGCTCATCGTCCCCTTCTGGTCGTTTCGTTCAGCACGGTTCCGGATCACCGTCGTCCCCGCTGGTGGGCACTGTCGGCGTCCCGCGGCACCGGGTGAGGCGCGACATCGCACAATTCGAGCCCGATGTCCCGAGCGATCTGACGGAACAGACGTTATCGCTCGACCGGTGGATCATCGTCGAGAACCCGGGCAAATGTCCAGTTCGCCTGCCATGCGGAGCGTCTTGCCGTGATCGACCAATGATGCTCACAACGTCTGGATACGGTTCACGCGTTTCAACGCCGTCCCGGCACCCGCTCGACAGGAGCTTCGATGCGACAGCTATGGCAGGGCTTCGAGGCTCTCCACGACGTCGTGTATTTCACCCCGGCGGCGCAGGTGGCTTACGCCGAGCTCGGTTGCCGCGGCTGGTGGATGGGGTACTTCGCCTCCCGCGCCGCCGCGGTCGGTCCGGTCGGTCCTGAGGTCGTGACCGCGCTGTTCTTCAACTTCGCTCCCCGCGTGGTCGAACGGGCCCTGCCGGATGCCTGGCGGCTGGCGGACCGGAATGCGGTCCTCGAGGCCCGCCGCCGGATCGCCGGCGCCGCCCTGCGCGAGCTGCTCGAGGTCGACGCCGCCGAACTCGCCCACGTCCTCGACGCCACCGCCCGAATGGTGACGGCGGCGCCGCGATCCGGGCGGGCGCTGTTCGCCGCGACGGCGGCCCTGCCGCGACCAGCGGATCCCATCGACGCGCTGTGGCACGACGTGACCGCTCTGCGCGAGTTCCGCGGCGACGGTCACGTCGCCGCGCTCGTGACCGCCGGCTTGTCGGGCTGCGCCGCGAACCGGCTGATGTTCGCCCTCGGGCTGGTGCCGCCGAACCAGCGCGAACGCCGCGGCTGGACCGAGCAGGAGTGGGAGCAGGCGCTCGGTGATCTGCTCGAGCGCGGGTGGCTGCACGCGGACGGAACCCCGACCCGGGAGGGACGGGCGGCGCGCGAGGAGATCGAAGACCGTACGGACCGGCTCTGCGAGGTCGCGACCGCGGCGGTCGGCTTCGACGACCTGCAGGCCGTGACCCGTACTGTCGTCCGCCTCGCCCAGCAAGTGAGCCGCTCCGGACTCATCCCGTACCCGAACCCGACTGGCGTGCCGGCCGCCTGACCGGCCACCGGATCAGAGTCCGGCACGCCCCGGTTACCCTCGGTCGGCTTCCTGGGCCGTAGCCGCCGAGGGAGGCAGGCTCGCCCCGTTCGCGGATGGGTCGGCGGTATGCGCCGCCTCGTTCTGCGGGGAGTACTCGTGTCCCGGCTGCGGGTCAAGCTCCGCGTCGAAGTGCGAGGCGTCCTCCACCTCACCGACGAACGCTTCGACGACGTCCTCGAGCGCGATCACACCGACCGTTCGGTTGTTCTCCCATACCTGGCCGAGGTGGCTGCCGATCCGTTGCAGCTCGGTCAGCACGTCCGACAGCGGCTGCTGCGGAGCGAGCGACGGCATCGTCCGGAGCCGCTGCAGCGGTAGGGGCTGACGGCGGGCTGCGGCGCTGAGGCCGAGGACGTCTTTCGCGTGGACGAAGCCGAGCAGCTCGCGCCCGTCGGCCGCGTCGTTCGACGCCACGCCACCCGCACCGGCCCGGAGCCGCGCCCGACCGGGCAGCGCGCGCGCCGGGTTGAGCCTCGAGCGCGGGCGACTCGCCGGGGGTCGCGCGGGGATGGCGGCCGTCCGCGCGGGGATGGCGGCCGTCCGCGCCGGGGTGGCCGCCGGTCGCGCCGGCTCGTCGGCCGCCACGCCCTCCGACGAGACCGGGAAGCGGGAGTAGCCGGTCTCGGCGACCAGGTCCTCGAGCTGGTCCGCGGTGATCGACGGGGAAACCGTCACGAGCCGGTCGACCGGGATCATGATGTCGCGGGCGCTCAGGTTCTCCAGCGCCAGCGCCCCGGTCAGGCGTTCATGCTTGTTCGGGTCGAGCAACCCCTCGGACCGGGACTCGGCGATGATCTCGGCGAGTTCCTCGTGGGTGTGGGCCGCTTCGAGTTCGTCCTTGGGCTCGACGTTCAGGGCGTGCAACCCGGCGTACGCGAGCCCGTTGAGCAGCCTGATCAGCGGCCTGGTCACCCGGACGAAGGCGGCCAGCGCCGGGACCAGCACCAGCGCGAGCCGTTCCGGCGATGACAGGCTGAGGTTCTTCGGCACCATCTCGCCCAGCACCATGTGGAGGAAGACGACCAGCGCCAACGCCACCGCGAATGCAATGGGGTGCAGCAGCGCCTCGGGCACGTGCGCCACGTCCAGCCCGCCCTCGATCACATGAGCGACGGCCGGCTCGGCCACGGCGCCGAGGCCCAACGAGCACAACGTGATCCCGAGCTGGGCGCCGGCCAGCAGCATCGACAGCGACCGCAGGTCGTTCAGGACCCGTCGGGCCCTGGCACTCGTCTCGGTCAGAGGCTCGAGCATGGCGCGACGAACGCTGATGGCGGAGAACTCGGCCGCGACGAACAACGCGTTGCCGAGCAGCAGCACCACCGCGACCGCGAGCTGGATGCCGGTCACGCCGAATCCGCCTGACCGCTGCCCGGCGGGCCGAGCTGCACGTAGGCGACCCGCCGGCCGTCGAGTTCCAGGACGGTGAGCACCCGGTCCTCCACCACCACGGTGTCGCCGGTCTGCGGCAACCGGCCGAGCCGGTCCATCACCAGACCGCCCACGGTCGCGTAAGGACCTTCCGGAGCCTGGAACCCGGCGCTGTCGGACAGTTCGTCGATGCGCAGAAGCCCGGACAGCACCCGGCCCTCGGTGGGGTCGGGGGCGACGGCCGGGACGTCCGGGGTGTCGTACTCGTCCTGCACTTCACCGAGGAGTTCTTCGACCAGGTCCTCGAGCGTCACCACGCCGGCGGTACCGCCGTACTCGTCGACGACGACCGCCATCTGGAGGCCGGGCCGGCGCAGCGTGGCGAGCAGCGGGTCCAGCGGCAGGCTGTCCGGAACGGAGGCGATGCGGCGGGTAATCGAGCCGACGCTCGCCCGCGCCCGGCGATCCCGGGGTACGGCGAACGCGTGCTTCACGTGGACGACCCCGCGGACGTCGTCGAGGTCACCGGAAGCCGTGGGGTCGTCCCGGTTGCCGGCCACGACCGGGAAGCGGGAGTGCCCGCTGGTCCGGGCCACATCGAGCATCTCCGCGACGTTCGCCCCGGAGGCGAGTGCGCCGACCTGGGTGCGGGGAGTCATGACGTCGCCGGCGGTCTTGTCGCCGAAGGTGATCGAGCGGGACAGCAACGCCGCGGTCCGGTTCGGCAGGCTGCCCGAATCGGCCGAACTGCGGACCAGGCTGTCGAGTTCCGCGGCCGTTCGAGCCGATCGGAGCTCCTCCTGCGGTTCGACACCCAGCCGGCGGACCACCGCGTTCGCGGTCGTGTTGCACGCCGCGATCAGTGGCCGGAACAGCGTGGAGAACACCTGCATCGGCCCAGCGACCACCCGGGAGACCGGGAGCGGCCTCGCGATCGCCCAGTTCTTCGGGATCAGCTCGCCGAGGATCATCTGCAGGACCGTCGCGACCAGCAACGCGAGGATGACGGCGAGGACGCCGTCGACCGCGTCCGGCAGGAAGCTGAACACCGGGCGCAGCAGCCGCGCGAACGAGGGCTCGGCCAGGAACCCGACCACCAGCGTGGTCATGGTGATCCCTAGCTGCGCACCGGAGAGCTGGAAGGACAGTGACCGTACGGCGACGAGTGCCCGGGCCGCCCGGCGGTCACCGCCGCGGGCGGCGGCCTCGAGTCGGGGACGGTCCGCGGCCACGAAGCTGAACTCGGCCGCGACGAACAGCGCGGTCCCGAGCGTGAGTACCAGGACCGCGAGAACGCCGACCAGGGCGAGGATCACGGCTCTACGTTCTCAGAAGCGGCGGCGACGAGGGGCTGATGGGGGCGACGGGCGGCGACGACGAATCCTTCTGGCTGATCGGGGCACGCGACTGTTCCCCCTGGGGAAGCCGATATACCCGTCCAACATCGGTCCACCGCGCGACGATCCGCAGGCAGCTGGATGATCGTCCCACGAGCCTCGTCGCTCAGCCGGCGACGCAAATGACCAGGACGGCGATGTCGTCCTCCCGGTGGCCGGGCACCATCCCGGCCAGGACGTGCTCGCGCAGCGCGTCGGCCTCCCGCGGCCCTTCGGCCACGAGGGCCTTGAGCTGCTCGATGCCTTCGGTCACCCCGCGGGTGCGCCGTTCCACCAGGCCGTCGGTGTAGAGCAGCAGCGTCGATCCGTCCGGGATCAGGCGGGTCGCGGCTTCGTGCGCGATGCCGAGGCCGACCCCGATCAGCACGGACACCCCTTCGTCGAGCAGCTCCACCGAGCCGTCCGGCAGGCGGAGCAGCGGCGGCAGATGGCCGGCGTTGGCGTAGCGGAGGAGCCGGGCCCCGTCGGCGTCCCGTTCCAGCCGGCCGAAGAAGACGGTGGCGAGGTGCCGCATCTGGAAGCCGGAGACCAGGGCGTCGACCTTGTCGAGCACCTGCTCCGGGCCGGATTCCTCCCACGCGTAGCTGCGCAGGATGCTGCGCAGCTGCCCCATCGCCGCTGCCGCGGACAGGTCGTGCCCGGTGACGTCGCCCATCGCGATGCCGATGGCGCCGTCCGGCATGGAGAAGGCGTCGTACCAGTCGCCCCCGACCTCGGCCGATTCGCTGGCTGAGACGTAGGAGGCGGTGAGCGTCAGCCCGTCGAGCTCCGGGAGATCGGGGAGCATGGCGCGTTGCAGGGCGTCCGCGATCTCGTGCTCGCGGTGGAACAGCTGGACGTCCCGGACCGCCGCCTCGGCCAGCCGGCGTTCCTCCAGCCGGCGGAGCTGCGCGCTCACCGCCTCGGCGACATCGGCCACGGCGTCGACGTCCACGCTCTGCCACGGCGCGGATTGGTCGCGCACCTGCTCCCGCCACAGGGCGAACGACGCTCGCGGGGACAGGCTGCCCGACTGGTGCTTCACCGTCGGCTCGCCGGCCCAGTTCACCGTCTGCTCGACCTCGCGGCGGACCCAGAGGAGGTAGTTGTCGTCGGCGCCAGCCGGGCGGGGACTCAGCAGCAGCCCTGCGACGGTGTTGATGCCGGCCTCGTCGAGCAGTCGGGCCGCCGCGGGGGCGTCGACCCGGAGGCTGCTGGTGGACCAGCCCTCGGGGCCGGCCGGACCGTCTTCGGCCCGCAGCACGTCGACCAGCCGGTCGGCGGTGCGGGCGTCGAGCACGTTCCGGATGACTACGGTGTGCCCCTGCAGTCGGCCGGCGGCGCCGTCGGCGCCGAGGATGTCGAGCAGCCCGACGGCCGTAACTGCGTCGTCGGAGCCGGCGACCAACCCGAGGGCGGGCACCGGATTCGTGATCTGGTCAATCAGCGCGGTGCGCAGCCGTTGCGTCCGGAGCTCGGCGGTGAGCCGAGCGGTGACGGTGCGCGACTCCACCTGCAGCGAGATGAACTGGGCGATGTTCTCGCAGGCGGTGCGCAGCGCGCTGGGCACCCGGTGGGCGGTGGAACCGTGGCAGAGGATGAGCCCCCACAGCTGGTCCTCGACCACCACCGACATCGACATCGACGAGGCGACGCCCATGTTGCGGAGGTACTGCAGGTGGACCGGGGACACGCTGCGGAGCGCCGCATGGCTGAGGTCGACCGGCTCGTGCTCGCCCTGCGGCAGCAGCGGGGAGGGGACGTAGTCCGAGCTGACGATCAGGCGGAGCCACTGGCGTCGGTAGAGCTCGCGGGCCTGGCGGGGAATGTCGGAGCCGGGATAGTGCAGCCCGAGGTAGGACTCGGCGGTGTCCGCGAGCTGCTCCGCGAGGACCTCGCCGTCGCCGAGCGCGTTGAACCGGTAGAGCATGACGCGCTCGAAGCCGGTGAGCCGCGCGACCTCGACGACGCCCTGCTGCAGCAGCGACCCGTTGGGCGCGGACTGCAAGCGCAACAGCGCGCCGGGCACGTCCAGACGTGTCGGTTCGACCGGCAGGTTCTCCTCGATCTCGAGGATGATCTCGCCGGGAGCGTTGCTGTGCAGGGTCAGGTCGCAGGTCCGCACGGTGACGACGTCGTCGGCCAGACCCGTGAGGTCAAGGACCAGCGGTCCGATGCGAACCGTGGAGATCCGGCGGACCGCGGTCGTCACGAGCTCGGCGCCGTCCGGGCCGAGCGCTCGAGCGAGCGGACTCCCGATCAGCGCCGCAGCGTCGACACCGACGAACGATGTCGCGTTGGCACTCGCTCGGCGGATGGTGAGCGTGTCCTCGGCGAGAACGAGGAGAGCTCCGTGCGGCTGCACGCTTCCGGGGATGTGGATGGGCTCCCGGTCGCACTCGGTGACGTCGGTGCTGCCGCCGATCCCGCCCGGGCTGGGGAGCACGGAGGCGAAGCTGTCGCTCGGGCGGCGCTCGCCCTGCCGGCGGGACGTGCCGACACCAGCGACACTGTCGACCCGGCCCACTCCGGCGCTCACGCGCTGGCCCACCCGCTGGCGGTGAGCAGCCGGTCGAGAGCGTCGAACGTGGCCGTTGCGCCGGCGACCAGCCGGTCGGCGGCCCGGTCCGGGTCGGCTGCCGCACCGACGCCGGCCACGAGCGCGGTCCGGGTCTGCTTCCACATCCGTCCGGTTTCCTCGCCGTAGCCGTGCAGGAAGGCGGTGGGGACGGCTCCGAGCTGGTCCCGGACCTCCCGCAGCAACACCCGCCCGCCGAGTGTGGATCCCTCGAGTACGTAGAAGGTGCCGAGCGCGGCCGGCAGGTCGTCGGCGGCCCCCGAACCCCCTGACTCCGACCCTGCTGACTCCGACCCTGCTGACTCCGACCCCGCTGACGACTCCGGAGCGGGCGCGGTGCCGAGCGCGGTCAGGTCGGCTCGCAGCCGAGGGGATTTACGCCGGCCGGCCAGGTCGATACCCAGGGCCGGCAGGCCGGGCGTGCGCCGAAGCTGCGCCTCGCGGGGCTCGTGCAACGCGAGCAGCACCCGAAGCATCGCGGCGTAGGCGGTCCGATCCGCGAGCGCGGCGGGGAACAGGCGCGTTTCCACCCGCCGGTGCAGCTCGGCGGTTTCCGCCCGGAGACGTAGAAGCACCGACAAATCGTGGTCCGGCGATCGCCGGACCGTGACCGAGTGCACCAACCCAGGCTAACGGTGCCAAAGGATGCGGACGTCGGCGCGAGCTGCGGGGGGAGGCAGGTGCGCGTCAGCCGGTGCCGACGAGGGCGTTCCAGGCGTCGGCAATCCAGTGCACGGCCTGGTTCAACGCCTCACCGACGTTGCGCGCCGAGTCGCTGCCGCCGGTCGCGCCGGCGAGCAGGACGACGAAAAGCAGCACGACCAGGAAGGTCTTGAAGCTCATCGCTCCTCCTCGGGACGCTCGGACGACTGGCGATCTTTCTGCCGTGGGAACGCTAACGCAGACGCGGGGTCTGCGCCGGGGGTTGCACCGGCGTGTCGAGCTCGCGTTCGCCGCCCGTTTGCAGTAGCCCTGTGTTTCGGGAGAGGCAGCGGTTCGGCAACAACCGGTTCGACGGTCGGAGGCGGGGATGGCCTTCGTCGACGAGTGGCGGGAGCGTTACCAGCAGCGCCTGACCGACCTGATGAGCCGCAAGCTCCCGCCCGAGGAGCTGTGGGCGCCCGAGGTCAACGAGCGGCGCCGGCTCCCGCATGACGCGCTCACCTTCCACGAGGAGACGTTCCACGTCAGCCGGCAGCACTGGATCGTCCTGGTGCAGCCGGTGGTGGGGCTGCTGACCGGCCTCGTGCTGCTCGCCCGGCCGCCGGGTGCTCTCGGGGCGATCGTTGCCGCCATGTTCGGCTACGTGCTCTACAAACGGGTGCCGCTGCGCTCCGGCTGGCGGGAGCGGCTCCTCGTGGCGGTGCTCGGCGTCGTGCTGGTGCTGGTGGCGCCACGGCTCGGTGGTCTCGGCCTGCTGGTCTTTGCCGCCCTGGTCGCCTGGCCGGTCTTCGCCGTCCTCGACTGGCTGCACGAGATCCTGGTGGTCACCAACAAGCGGGTCCTGTTGATGCACGGCATCCTGACCGTGCACCGGCCGTCGGTGAAGATCCGGTCGATCGGGTTCTCGAACTGCATCTCAGGCCCGATCGGCGACTTCTTCCACTACGGCACGATCGACCTCGACACTCCGAGCCAGCGCGACAAGGCGCTCTCGAACATCGAGTACGTGCCGCACGCCTATCAGGTGTGGCGGCTCATCCTGCAGATGCACTCTGAGCACTTCGCCGAGCTCGGCGACCACCCGCCCGAGCGGGACCGGCAGCCGCCGAGCTATGACCCGGGCGAGGAGCCCGAGCAGGAGTGAGCCGCGCCCGACGGCGCCAACCATCGTGATCTGTGCGGATCTTGTGGCGCTGACCTGCGCCTTCGCGGTGAAGATCCGCACAGATCAACATGGGCTGGGCTGGGCTGGGCTGGGCTGGGTCGGGGCTAGCTGCGCACTTCGGTCGGTAGCCCGCCGCCCGGAGCCGTCGCGCCCTCGGCGCCGGTGCCGACGGTGCCCGCCGCGACGCCGGCGAGCGTGCCGCCCGCGGTACCGCCCAGGTCGACGCCCCCCACCTGGTCGGGCTGCGCCGGCATGGACACGGCCCCGGGGTCGGCTGCGGCTAAGAGGTGTGGCTCGCTCGGAGCGGTCCGGCCCCCGAGCACCGCGTCGAGGTAGCCCGCAGTCCGCCGGGCCAGCGACATGCAGGACACCATCGGGTTCTCGCCGGAACACGACGGGAACTCGCTGGTGTCGCCGATCCAGACGCCCGGGGTGTCGTGCAGCTCGCCGGTCGGCCGGGTGACGCTCGACGCCGGGTCGGTGCCGATGTGCGCCGAGCCCATCTGGTGCGCGCTGAATACGGCGATGCCGCCGAAGCCGAGTGGGGCGGCCTGCATCGTCGCGATGAAAGCGTCGAGGTCCTCGCCCCGGCGCCACGGCTCCAGGTCGGGCGACGGCACGTGGATCTCCTCGGCGCCGGCCGCCTCGTGCAGGCGCACCATCGCCTCGAGGGTCTCGTAGATGTGCCGCCGGTCGAGCTCGTCGGAGATCGGGTACAGGTGTACGGCCTCGCCGGACTCGTCGATCACCACCGCGCCGCTGCCACGGTCCTGGGTGATGCCGACGAAGAAGGAGGCGCGGCCGATCTTGGCGAGCAGCTCCTTGTGCTGCGCCGCGGACTGCCAGCGCATCGAGGCCGATAGCAGGGCGAGACCGTGCTGGATGCCTTCGATGATGTGGCCGTAGCCGATTCCGGAGGAATCTGTAGAGCCGGTGCCGGTTTCGTCGGCGTCCTTGTCGGCGAACTCGTCGAGGATCGAGGCCTGCGGCGGCCCCCACCACATGTCCTGCTGCTCGGGGTAGATGCCGCCGACGACGGTCGACGGGTGCAGTCGCAGCCCGCTCCCCACCGACGGGCCGCCGATGCCGGAGCGCAGCAGGAGCGCCGGGGTCTCCAGCGATCCGCAGGCAGCGACGACGGCCTTCGCGTGCACGGTCACGGTCGCGGTGGCACCGGTCGCCGGGTCCGCGAAGGACGCCTCGACCCCGGCGGCGCGGCCGTTATCGACGAGGATCCGCCGCGCCTTCGTCCGGGGCAGGACGCGGGCACCGGCGTCGCAGGCATCCTGCAGCCACGTCTTCATCGACCCCTGCTTGGCGCCGGACTGGTCGCCGAAGCCGGTGTAGCCGGCGAGGACCGGGTCGTAGCGGTCCTTGTGGGTGTTCAACGCGGACGTGCGCACGTGCCAGCCGAAGCTCGCCGCACCTGCCTCCATCCGCTGGTGCGGTCCGTTCCGGTCGCTGCAGTCGGTGTTGGCCGAGATGCGGTCGAGCACCGCCTGGACGTGGCCGTCGAACTCGTCGGTGTCGAGCCCCTCCATGCCGAATTCACGCGCCCACCGGGCCCGGACGTCCGCTCGCGGCTTCACGCTGTTCGACCAGTTCACCGTGCTGCCGCCGCCGACGTTGGAGCCGGAGATCATCGACACGTTGAGGTCGGCGGTGGGGAAGTAGCCGCCACGCAGGTACAGGTTCTCGTAGGCCCAGAGCTCGTACTGGTTGAAGTCGGCCTCGTTGAAGTAGCCGCCCATCTCCAGGACCAGCACATCGTGGCCGGCCTTCGCGAGCTCGGCGGCCATCACCCCGCCGCCGGAACCGGAGCCGACGACGACCACGTCGGCGGTCAGCTCGGTGTCCCCATCCGGCGTGATGGTGCTCAGCGTCTTGGGCACGTCCGGGGGGGCCGACACCGGGCCCGGGTAGCCCCAGGTCTTCCAGAACGGGTTGACGCCGGTCTCGTCCGGGTTGCCGTAGGCGAGCAGCAGCACGAGCTGCCGTATCGCGTCGACGCCGGCGCGGGCCTCGGGAGCGATGCCGGCGACCGTCTTGGCGATCACCTCGCGGGTGACCAGCGGCTGGTTCTTCAACCCCAGCGACGCCATCGTGTCGATCAGCTGCATGAGCCCGGTGAGCTGCGCCTCCGGAACCATGGCGAGCAGGTACTGCTCGGCGGCGGCCGGAACGCCGAGGTCGCTGGCGGTGCGGGCGAAGAAGCCGTCCGGGTCGGCTCCGTCCGGTGCGGGCACCGCGGCGCAGAAGGTGTCGGCCAAAGCGGCCAGGGTGTCGCGTTGCAGGTCGCTGAATTGCAGCTGCTGGGTCTGCAGGGTCATGGCATGTCCTTCGAACAGGGAGGGGTCGGCGCGGCTGGAAGGGTGGCGACTAGAACTGGATGGCCTTCATCTCGAGGAACTCCTCGAGGCCGGTGGTGCCGAACTCACGGCCGTTGCCGGACTGCTTGTAGCCGCCGAACGGCGCGTAGGCGTTCCATGGGCCGCCGTTCACCTCGACCTGACCGGCCTTGATCCGCCGCGCGACGCGGAGCGCCCGCTGCTCGTCGCCGGAGAAGACGCCGCCGGCGAGTCCGTAGATCGTGTCGTTGGCGATGCGGATCGCATCCGCCTCGTCCTCGTAGGGCTGGATCACGAGCACCGGCCCGAAGATCTCCTCCTGGGCGATCCGCATGCCCGGGGTGACTTCGGAGAACGCGGTCGGGGTGACGTAGTAGCCGCGGTCGAGCCCGTCCGGTGAGTCCGGCCCGCCCGCCAGGAGCTTGGCACCCTCGTCGATCCCGGCACGGATGAAGGAGCGGACCCGATCGCGCTGGACGTCGGAGACCAGCGGGCCGAGGGTCGTCGCGGGGTCGAGCGGGTCGCCGAGCACCGTGGTGCCGATGCCGGCCGCGACGATCGCCTCGACCTCGGGCAGTCGGGACCGGGGAACCAGCATCCGGGTCAGCGCCGAGCAGGTCTGGCCGGAGTTGAGCAGACAGGCGGCCAGTCCGCGGCCGACGGCGGCCTGCAGCTGCTCACCCGCGACGTCGTCGAGGATGACGAAAGGCGACTTGCCGCCGAGTTCCAGCGTCACCCGCTTCACGTTGGCGGCCGCGGCCTCGCTCACGCGCTTGCCGGCCGCGGTCGATCCGGTGAACGTGACCATGTCGACGTTGGGATGCGCGGCGATCGCCTCGCCGACCACCGGCCCGGTGCCGGAGACCAGGTTGACCACACCCGGCGGCAGGCCCAGGTCGTCCAGGATCTCGAACAGCAGGTAGGCCGACAGCGGCGCGACCTCGCTCGGCTTGAGGACGACGGTGCAACCGGCGCCCAGCGCGGGCGCGAGCTTGCCGCTGACCTGGTGCAGCGGGTAGTTCCACGGCGTGATCGCGCCGACGACGCCGACAGGTTCACGAACCAGCAGCGAATTGTTGACCTTCTCCTCGAAGGCGTAGGAGCCGACGAGATCGGCCATCGACGCCCAGGTCATGGCGGGCAGGCCGACCTGGATGACGTTGGCCTGGGCGTACGGCATCCCCATCTCGGAGCTGACCGTCAGGGCGATCTCGTTCTGCCGGGCCAGCAGCCCCTCGCTCACCCGCCGCAGCACCTTCGCCCGGTCCTGCGGGTCGGTCGCCGCCCAGTCGTCGGCGGCGGCCCGGGCTGCGGCGACCGCGGCGTCGACGTCAGCGGCGGTTCCCTCGGCGACCGAGGCGATCGGCTGCTCGGTGGAGGCGGAGACGACGTCGATCCGTCCGCTGCCGGCCGAGGGCACCCAGGCACCGTCGATGTAGATCGCGCTGCGGTCCTGAACTGGCGGGCCGGATGATGGCGGGCCGGATGCTGTCGCGCCGGGCGGTGTCGCGGTGCTCATGGCAACCCCGTTTCTGAGGGCGGGCGGACCGGCGGTAGCCGGGCCGTTCGAGTCACAGAGCAGCGTATGTGGGCCAAGTCACCTACGGCGCACGCGGGGGTCAACCGGGTCGCCCGGCTCTCGACCTCCGAGCCGGGCGAGTACCCAGTCGACGATGCGCGGCAGGTCCAGCGGCTTCGTGAGGCTGTGATCGGCGCCGGGCACCGGCAGCACGGCGACCGGAGCCTCGGTCGGCGCATGTGCGAGCTCGGCCTCGAGCTGTGCGGCACCGCCGAACCGGTCCCTCTCGCCCTGCACGACGAGGGCCGGGACGCCGGTCCCGGTCAGCTCAGGAAGCCGGGTGGCCTCCGGGCGCCACGGAGGCCGGAGCGGGAAGGCGAGTGCCAGCACCCCGGCTGCCGCGGCCGTCCGCGCGGTGCGGCAGGCAACCCGGGCACCGCTGCTCCGGCCGCCGAGCACGAGCGGCTCGTCGGCTCGCCGGACGGCATCGACCACCGCGAGCAGAGCGACGTCGATCGAGGGTGCTCCGGCCGGGCCGCGACGGCCGGCCACCCGGTACGGCTGCTCGACGAGGCCCACGGCAACGTCGGCTTCGGTCAGCGCCGCGGCGACCGACTGCAGGTCAGGGGCGTCGATCCCGCCTCCGGCGCTGTGGCCGAGCAGGACGAGCCCGCGGGAGCGCTGTTCCGTAGCCGGACTCGAACCCGAACCGTCCGGCCGGGTCAGCGTGACCCGGGCCGGACCGTACGGGGTCTCGATCTCGCGGCGCAGGAGAGCGGCTCAGTACCGCGCAGCGCTGCGGTTCGCGCGGTTCAGGTAGAGCGGGCTGATCAGCGCGATGAGGACGGCGGCGGCACCGATCTGCAGGGCGTGCCGGATCCAGTCGATGCCGCTGGTGTGCCGGACGTTGAGCTTGGTGGCGATGTAGTCGCCGATCAGACCGCCGATGATGCCGAGGACACAGGTCAGCCAGAGCGGGATGGGCTGGCGGCCGGACAGGACGAGCCGGGCGAGCCCGCCGATGATGAGGCCCGCGATAATGGCCCAGACGAAGTGCATGGGGACTCCTTGACGACTGCCGCGAGCTCGGTCGCCGCGTGCGGCAGGAGTGCTACCCCACCGAGCGTGCGCGCACGCATATCACGTCCCGATCACCTGCTCGGAGCAAACGCGGCGGAACCCACCCCGAACGTGTCGGTAACACGCACGAAACAGAAGTTGGGAATCGTAAGGAGTCGGACCCGGGTTCGGCGTCCGAGAACGCAACGGCAGTGCCGAGGCGGAGGTGACCGTGAGCGCAGGGTGGATCCTGGTCCAGACGGCTGATGGGGCGGCACCGGAAGTCGCGGATGCGCTGGCCGAGATGCCCGACGTCGTCCTCGCGGAGCAGACCGCTGGCGCGTACGACGTCGTGGCCCGGGTGGCCGACGGCGGACCCGAGGTCCGCAACGCCAAGCGCGTGCTCCAGGCGGCACTCCGGGTGCCCGGGGTGACCTTGGCGGTGTGCTGCCACGACGGCGAGTCCGAGCTCGCCGGGGCGATCGACTTCAGCGAGTCGTCGGCCGATCTGGAGCCCGCTCGCTGAAACCGCGCCGCTTTCCCGGCCAATCCACTGCGGTCATCGCAGGAAATTCCTCCCATTCGCCCAAAGGGACGATTCGGAGGTAGGGCCGCCCCGCCGATGCGCAGAGGTGACCGCCACCGCATCTCCTTCCCGTCGCCGCCGGTCGGCTGTCTGGGAGATGCTCAATTCGACTCCGCGCGACGCGCTCGCCCAAGCCAGCAGGTCGCACCTGTTCCGCGCCATCGTCGAGAACTCCGGCGACCTGTTGATGGTGGTCGATGGCAACGGGTGCCTCGCCTACGTCTCGCCGTCGGTCCGGTCGGTCCTCGGCTACGCGTCCCGGGACTTGATCGACGTCCCTCTCACCAGCCTGCTGGCCGACTCGGACGCGACCGGGATGACCGACATGTTGCGAGCGGCCGCCGCCGACCCGGAACAGACCTGCCGGGCTGAAGCGACGCTCCGGCACTCGACCGGTCAGTGGGTCCCGTCGGAGGTCACCGTCACGAGTCTGCTGCACGACCCGCAGGTGCAGGGTTTCGTCGTTACGGCGCGCGACGTCGGCGAACGCAAGCGGCTCGAATACGCAATGACCCGGCGGGCCCTCTCGGACGCGCTGACGGGGCTGCCCAACCGGGTCCTGTTCCAAGCCAGGGTCGAGCAGGCGCTCCGGCAGCGCTCCCGTCCCATGACCGGCGTCGCGCTGTTGTTCTGCGACCTCGACGGGTTCAAAGCGGTAAACGACGTCCAGGGCCACGCCGCCGGTGACCAACTGCTCAAGGTGGTCGCCGCCCGACTGCTCCAGTGCGCCCGCCCTTTCGACACGGTCGCCCGCCTCGGTGGGGACGAATTCGCCGTGCTGCTGACCGGTCCGGACGTCGAAGAGGCCGCCGTCGAGATCGCTGAGCGCATCGCCGCCTCGATCCCCGAACCGATCGCGCTGCCGGACCGGTCGGCGCGCGTCGGCACCAGCATCGGACTCGCCGTGAGCACACCGGGGGTCACCGACGCGGACACCCTGCTGCGGCAGGCCGACCTCGCCATGTACGAGGCGAAGCGCCGTGCCACCGGGCACTGGATGCGCTTCGAGCCGAGCATGCTCGCCGAACTCGCAGAGCGGGCCGAGATCGAGAACGACCTGCGGCTGGCGTCGGCGAACCGGCAGCTCGCTGTCGTCTACCAGCCACTGCGGGACATCGCGACCGGGCGCTTCGTCGGTACCGAGGCGCTTCTCCGATGGCGCCACCCGCAGCGGGGCTTCGTCCCGCCGGAGCGCTTCATCCGCATCGCCGAGCAGATCGGTCTGATCGGGCAGCTCGGCACGTGGGTGCTGATGGAGGCGTGCCGGGCCGGCCGTCGCTGGCAGGACGCGATGGTGGCTTCCGCCGAGGCCGACGGCACTACGCCGTCGGTCTTTCACGTGAGCGTCAACATCTCGGCCCGCCAGCTGCACGAGGGGCTCGTCGACGAGGTGCGCCACGTCCTGGCCGAGACGGGACTACCGGCCGAGGCGCTCCTGCTCGAGGTCACCGAAACGGTGCTGATGGAACGGGTGGACGAGGCGGTCGCACTGCTACGGGAACTCAAGGCGCTCGGAGTCCGGATCGCCGTCGACGACTTCGGGACCGGCTACTCGTCGCTGTCCTACCTCGCCCGCTTCCCGGTCGACTTCCTGAAGATCGACCGCTCCTTCATCGAACGGCTCGGCAAAGAGCGGGACGCCGACGAACTGGTCCGGATGATCGTCGGCCTGGGGCAGGCCCTCAACCTCAAGATCGTCGCGGAGGGCGTCGAGACCGGTGGACAGCTCGAGGCGCTGCGGGCGATGCGGTGCGACATCGCCCAGGGCTTCCTGTTCATGCGGCCGGTTCCGGACTGGTGCATCGACGAGCTGCTCCACCTGCCGCCGGGCGCCCTGGAACGACAGCACGTCCACACCGCGGCGGCCGGCGCCGTCCAACCAGTCGTGCCGTTCCAGCAGCGTGATCCGGCTCTCGCCCGGCCGTCCGGGGTGGCGAACACCGTGGCGAACACCACCCCGGTTGCAGGGGCGTCCTGACCCCTGCGGCGGAATGAGCTGGCCGGCACCGGGCATTCGTTCATGGGGCCCCAGCCGGGGTCGGCTGTGTGCTGCCCACTGGGCCCCGTTCGGTCAGCCCGTTCGACCATCCCCATGCGCCTCAGGAGTTCCGCCGATGTTCAACCCACTCGATCTCGCCTTCGCGCTGATCGGTGTCGGGATGTTCCTCGCCGCGATCCTTCCCCGCCTGATCGCGAAGCGGGCCATCTCGACGCCGATCATCTTCCTCGGGCTCGGGATCCTGGTACACCTGCTGCCGCTCGGGCTCGTGAACCCGGACCCCAGGGTGCACCCCAACGTCGCGAAGCACGTGGCCGAAATCGTCGTGATCATCGCGCTGATGGGTGCCGGGCTGCGCCTCGACCGGCCGTTCGGCCGGTTCCGCTGGTCCTCCACCTGGCGGCTGCTCGCGGTGACGATGCCGCTGTCGATCGTGGCGACGGCGGTACTGGGCTGGTGGGCGCTCGGGCTCGCGCCGGCGTCCGCGATCCTGCTCGGCTCGGTGCTCGCCCCGACCGACCCGGTGCTGGCCTCCGACGTCCAGGTCGGTGAGCCGTCCGAGGACGAGGAATCCGAGGACGAGGTGCGGTTCGCCCTCACCTCCGAGGCCGGTCTCAACGACGGCTTGGCGTTCCCGTTCACCTACGCCGCCATCGCCATCGCTGTGAAGGGCGGAGCACCCGGGAACTGGCTGGGCCATTGGCTGTTGGTCGACGTCGGCTACCGCATCGTCGCCGGTGTCGCCATCGGGTGGGGGGTCGGGTGGCTGCTGGGCCGGCTGTTCTTCCGGTCGCCGAGCGAGCGGTTCCGCCTCGCCGAGCACGCCGAGGGCTTCGTCGCGCTCGCCGCCACCTTCCTCGCCTACGGCGCCGGCCAACTCGTGCACGGCTACGGCTTCCTGTCGGTGTTCGTCTGCGCCTGCATGATCCGCGCCGCCGAGCGCACACACGGCTACCACAAGGTGTTGCACGACTTCACCGAGCAGGTCGAACGGCTGCTGACCGTCGGGGTGCTGGTCCTGTTCGGCGGCGCGATCGTCGAGGGGTTGCTCGGGGCGCTCACCTGGCAGGCGGCGGCGCTGGGGTTGTTCCTGGTCTTCTGCGTCCGACCGACCTTCGCCCGGCTTGCATTGCTGCACGGGCGCGGCACCACGCAGGAACGCCGGGTCATCGCGTTCTTCGGGATCCGGGGGATCGGGTCGCTGTTCTACCTCACCTACGCGCTGGGGGAGGCCAGCTTCCCCGAGGCCGACCTGCTGTGGGCGACGGTCGGCTTCGTCATCGTCGTCTCGGTGCTGCTGCACGGCATCACGGCCACACCGCTCATGCGCCGGCTGGACCGGAACCGGGAGCTGAGCTCGGAGCCGCGGCACACCGAGCCGCCGGCCTACGCCGAGACCGGCCCCGGCACCTAGCGACGTCGGCGGGTGCGTTGCGGTAAAGCGCTGCGCGCCCCTGCCGGGCTTCCTATGCTCTGGCGGGTCAGACCTTGCTCGTCCGACCTGCCGGGAAGCTTGAGGAGGCCCGTGGTGTCGCTGCCGTCGGGCTCCGACCATCCCGTCGACGACGGGCTGCGACTGCGGGTGCTCGGCAGCGTCTCGGCCACCCGGGCCGGTACACCGGTCGATCTCGGGGGCCCTCGGCAACGTGCGGTACTGGCGCGACTCGTGCTGGGCCGGGGCGGCCTGGTCAGCTCCGAACAGCTGGTCGAGGCGCTCTGGGGCGACGAGCCGCCGGTGACCGCCACCGCATCACTACAGACCTACATCTCGCACCTGCGTCGCCGGCTGCAACCCGATCGCCCCGGGCGGGAGCGCAGCGGCCTCATCTCCAGCGCTTCCGGTGGCTACGCGCTGCACCTGCCGGTCGATGCGGTGGACGCCTGGCGGTTCGAGGCGCTGCTCCGCTCCGCCCGGCAGGTCACCGAGACCGACCCCGCCGGCGCAGCCCGGATGCTGCAGGAGGCGCTGGCGCTCTGGCGCGGACCCGCCTACACGGGCCACTCGGACCAGCCGTGGGTCGAGGCCGAGGTGGCCCGGCTGAGCGAGTTGCGGGCGCTGGCGGGGGAACAGCTGCTGGCCGCACGGCTGCACGGCGGGGAGTCGGCGCTGGTGGTGCCGGAGCTCGAGCTGCTGGTCGACGATGAGCCGTTGCGCGAGGAGCGGTGGCGGCTGCTGGTGCTTGCGCTGTACCGCTCCGGCCGGCAAGCCGACGCGCTCGCCGCGCTACGGCGCGCGCGCAGCGTTCTCGCTGACGAGCTGGGGGTCGACCCGGGGCCGGCGCTGCGGGCGCTCGAGGCTGAGGTGCTGGCCCAGTCGCCGAATCTCGACGCGGTCATCCCCGGCCCGCGTGCCGGGGCGGGCGAACCCGCCGTCGGCCGTGCGGTGGCCGGCGGTGCGGTGGCCGGCGGTGCGCCCAGGGCCCGTCGCCTCCGGGACGAGTTGGTCGAGCGGGACCGTGAGGTCGCCGAGCTCACCACCTGCCTTGCCGACGCTCTCGACCACCAAGGCCGGCTCGCGCTGATCTCCGGGCCGGCCGGCATCGGCAAGAGCCGGTTGCTCGCCGAGGGCCGGCAGCTCGTCGACGACGCCGGCGCCCTGCTGCTGACCGCCCGGTGCAGCGAACTCGAGCGCGAGTTCGGCTTCGGCGCCGTCCGTCAGCTGTTCGAGCCGTTGCTGACGGACCCGGGCCGCCGGGACGCCCTGCTTCGGGGTTCCGCGGTCGCCGCCGGGCCGGTCTTCGATCTCGGCGGCGCGTCTACGGCGGCTCAACCCGTCGAGGAGTCGTCGTTCGCGACCCTGCACGGCCTGTACTGGCTGATGATCAACCTCACGGCCGAGCAGCCGGTGGTCCTGGTCGTCGACGATCTGCACTGGTGCGACAGCGGTTCGCTGCGGTTCCTCACCTACCTCGTGCGACGACTCGAGGGACTTCCCGTTCTCGTCCTCGCGACGGTGCGCACCGGCGAGGAGCCGGCCGATGCCGCGCTGCTCGAGGAGCTCCGGCTCGATGCCGCCACCGTGCCGATCCGGCTGGGACCGCTGAGCGTCGCCGGCCTGCGCCGCATCATCGCGTCGAGTCTCGGTGCCGAACCGGATGCCGCGTTCACCACCGCCTGCGTCGACACCACCTCGGGCAACCCGTTGCTGCTCCGTCAGCTGCTGCGGGCGCTCGACTCCGAGGGGGTGCGCCCGGACGCGTCGCACGCCGATACCGCGCGGGCACTGGGATCCCGCGCGATCGGCAGCATGGTGCTGCTGCGGCTTCGCCGGTTGCCGCAGGCCGCCACGGCGGTCGCCCGGGCACTGGCCGTGCTCGGCGATGGGGCTCCGCTGCCCGTGGTGGCCGCCCTGGCCGGCCTCGCGGAGGCGGACGCCGCCGCCGCCACGGCAGGCTTGGCTCGGGCCGAGGTGCTCCGCGGCGAGTCGCCGCTCGCGTTCGTCCACGCGCTCGTCCGGGCCGCTGTCACGAGTGACCTGTCGCCGGGGGAGCGGGAGCTGCTGCACGATCGGGCGGCCCGCCTGCTGGAACGCTCCGGGGCGTCGGCGGAGCAGATCGCCGCGCAGCTGCTGCTCGCGCCCCGTCGCGCCGACGGTTGGGCCGTGGAGGTGCTGCGCACCGCCGCGGCTGCCGCGATCCGGCGGGGTGCGCCGGACGGTGCGACCAGCTATCTGCGCCGGGCGCTCGCTGAGCCGCCGGCCCCGGCCGACCGCACCGAGGTGTTGCTGGAGCTCGCGCGAGCCGAGGTGTCGGTGGACGGACCGGCGGCGCTGGCCCACCTGCAGGAGGCCTACGCCGAGCTCACTGACCCGCCACGACGGGCGGCGGCGGCGATCGCGCTGGCCCGGACGCTGGTGTTCGCGGCGGCGCGCGGCACCGCAGCATCGTTCGCCCGGGACGCTCGGTCGGAGCTTCCGCAGGAACTGGTCGACGAGCGGCAGGGGCTTCTCGCGCTCGGCCGGATCAGCGTCCACATGCACGGGCTGGATGCCGCCGAGTGGGAGCTCGCCGCCGCGGGCTATCCCGAGCCCGAGGTCGTCGGCGAGGGAGCCGGCGCTCGGATGCTTGCCGCCCAGCTCGCGTGGGAGCGGATGTGCAGCGCCGCGCCACGCGAGGAAGCCGTCGCGGTCGCGGAACAGGCCCTGGCCGACGGCAGCCTGTATGCCGTCGACAACGGCCTTCTCTGGGTCGTGGCCACGATGGTCCAGGACCTTGCCGACGTCGACGTGATGCCGTTGTGGGAGGAGTCCCTGGCCCTCGCGCATCAACGCGGATCGCTGTTCTCGGTCCTGTCGGTGTCGCTCTGGCGGGGGTATTCGCTTTGCCGCCGCGGCGACCTATCGGAGGCCGAGGAGTCGCTGACGGTGGCCATCGAGCAGCTCGGCATGTGGCAGGCCCCGATCACAGGTGCCGCCTACGCCGAGGCCGAACTCGTGCGAAACCTGCTCGAACAGGACCGGATCAGTGACGCCCGCAGTCGCCTCGGTGTTGCTGCTCGCGGGCTCCCCCTCTCCGATGGCAACCGGCTGATGCTCGAGGCCGAGGCGCGGATACTGCTTGCCGAGCAGCGCTGGGCCGCGGCGGTGCCGTTGCTCGAGCAGGCCAACGGAATGCTCCCGCACGTGCGCAACCCGGCGTGGCGGGCCGGCCCTGCCCTGCTCGCCACCGCCCTCGCCGGGATGGGGCGGATTGCCGACGCGCTGCGAGTGCTCGAGGAGCAGATCGAGGCTGCCCGGATGTGGGGCGCGCCGAGCGTCGTCGGGTCGCTGCTGCGCCAGTCCGGCGCGCTGCGAGTCACCGAGGACCGGGCCGCCGGGCTGGCCGAGCTCCACGAGGCCGAAGAGCTGCTCGCCGGGACCGCGTTCCGTTTGGAGCACGCCGAGGTGCTTCACGCGCTGGGGCGGACGCTGCTGGAGGACATCCCTACCGAGCGCGCCCGCGCCGTGGGCCTGCTCCTGCGTGCCCTCGAGGTCGCCGAGAGCTCGTCGGCCCACCGCTTGCGCCGGCAGGTCACCGAGGCGCTGGCGTCCGCCGGAGTCCTCGTGCCCGAGTCCCGGCGCGTCGGGCTCGCCGCTCTCACATCGACGCAGCGTCGGATCGCGATGCTCGCCGCCGACGGTGTGCCGGTGCGCGACGTCGCCGAGTCCCTCTTCCTCACGCCCCGCGGGGTGGAGCAGCACCTGACCGAGGTGCGCCGCAGGCTCGGGATCGACGATGCGGCCGACCTGGCGGAGGCGCTGGCTGCCGCGTCCGCGGACACCGCAGATTCCGCCGGCGGGCCGGCCGCCCGTGGGCCGTCCGGGTCCCGCACGGACAGCGCGACCTTCTCCTGAGGATCGCCCGACAGCTACGGGCGCGACGCTTTTCCGCCCACGGTCGATCGTCGGCTGGCGTTGATCTGCTGTGGGCGAGAACGGGCGCGATTTCGGGGGGCTGAGGGGCCGATTTTGCCGCGGTT
>DATITC010000051.1:0-34925 GCA_035468175.1 Frankiaceae bacterium
TCGCGCGTCTCGGCGAACACCCGCTCCAGCTGTTCCTGGTAGTCGCGCAGCGCCTGCTCGGCCTCCTCGACCGAGATGTCGCCGCGCCCGATCAGGCCCTCGGTGTACAGCTTCCGGACGCTGCGCTTGGCCTCGATCAAGTTGTACATCAACGGCTGGGTCATCGACGGGTCGTCGCCCTCGTTGTGGCCGCGACGGCGGTAGCAGACCATGTCGATGACGACGTCCTTGTCGAACGCCATCCGGAAGTCGAACGCGAGTCGGGCGACGCGGACGCACGCCTCGGGGTCGTCCCCGTTCACGTGGAAGATCGGGGCCTGGATCATCCGGGCGACGTCGGTGCAGTAGACCGACGAGCGCAACGAGGCGGGCGAGGTGGTGAAGCCCACCTGGTTGTTGACGATGACGTGGATGGTGCCGCCGGTGCGGTAGCCCCGCAGCTCGGACAGGTTGAGCGTCTCGGCGACGACACCCTGGCCGGCGAACGCCGCGTCGCCGTGCATGAGCACGGGCAGCACCGTGAAGGCGTGGCCGGCGAGGTTGAGCCGGTCCTGCTTGGCCCGGACGATGCCTTCGAGCACCGGGTCGACGGTCTCGAGGTGCGAGGGGTTGGCGGCGAGGTAGATCTTGGTCGACGAGCCGTCCTCGGCGACGAACTCGCCCTCGGTGCCGAGGTGGTACTTCACGTCACCCGAGCCCTGCACCGACTTGCGGTCCTGCTGGTCCTCGAACTCACGGAAGATCTGGCCGTAGGACTTGCCGGCGATGTTGGCGAGCACGTTGAGCCGCCCGCGGTGCGGCATCCCGATGCAGACCTCGTCCAGGCCGTCGGCCGCGGCGCGGCAGAGCACGCGGTCGAGCAGGGCGATGGCCGACTCGCCGCCCTCGAGCGAGAAGCGCTTCTGCCCGACGTACTTGGTCTGCAGGAAGTTCTCGAATGCCTCGGCCGCGTTCAGCCGCTCGAGGACGTGCAGCTGCTCCTCCGGGTCCGGCCGGACCGCGGGGCGCTCCACCCGGGACTGGATCCAGCGCCGCTGGTCCGGGTCCTGGATGTGCATGTACTCGATGCCGACCCGGCGGCAGTAGGAGTCGCGCAGCACCCCGAGGATCTCGCGCAGCGTCATGGTCTTCTGCTGGGCGAAGCCGCCGACGGCGAACTCGCGGTCGAGGTCCCACAGGGTGAGGCCGTGCTCGTTGATGTCGAGGTCGGGGTGGCGACGCACCTTGAACTCGAGCGGATCGGTGTCGGCCATGAGGTGGCCGCGCACCCGGTAGGCGTGGATTACCTCCATCACCAGGGCGCCCTTGTCCAGCTCGCCCTCGTGGGTGACCGAGATGTCCGGTACCCAGCGCACCGGCTCGTACGGCACCCGCAGTGAGGCGAAGACGTCGTCGTAGAAACCGTCGGCGCCGAGCAGCAGCTGGTGCATCCGGCGGAGGAACTCGCCGGACTGGGCGCCCTGGATGACCCGGTGGTCGTACGTCGAGGTCAGCGTGATGATCTTGCTGATGCCGAGCCGGGCGAGCGTCTCGTCGGACGCGCCCTGGAATTCGGCCGGGTACTCCATCGCGCCGACGCCGACGATCGTGCCCTGGCCCTGCATGAGCCGCGGAACCGAGTGCACGGTGCCGATGCCGCCGGGGTTGGTCAGGCTGATGGTGGTGCCGGCGAAGTCGTCGGTGGTCAGCTTGCCCGTGCGTGCCCGGCGGACGATGTCTTCGTACGCGCCCCAGAACTGGGTGAAGTCGAGCGTGTCGGCGTCCTTGATGCTGGCGACCACCAGCTGGCGCGCCTTGCCCTTGACCAGGTCGATCGCGAGGCCGAGCCCGACGTGCTCCGGGGTGACCAGCACCGGCTTGCCGTCCGCCTCGGCGAACGACACGTTCATCTCCGGGTGCTCCGCCAGCGCCCTCACAAGGGCGAACCCGATGAGATGGGTGAAGCTGACCTTGCCACCGCGAGCGCGGGCGAGGTGCCGGTTGATGATCGTGCGGTTGTCCTGCAGCAGCTTGGCCGGGACGGCGCGGACCGAGGTCGCGGTCGGCACCTCGAGGCTCGACGCCATGTTCGCCACGACCCGGGCAGCCGCGCCTTTCAGGGCGGTGGTCGCCGCGCCGCTCGGCGGCGGCGGCCCCGCCGGCTCCGAACGCGTGGCCGGCGAGGGCTGCGCGGACGGGGTGGCGTTGCGCTCCTTGACCGGTGCGGTCGTCGCTTCCGGACTGGGCGTCGAGATGGTGGGCTGGGCAGCCGCGGCGGAAGCAGTGCTGTTGTTCGTACCGCCACCGCCGTCGGCCGGCCGGTAGTCGGAGAGGAACTCCCGCCACTCGGGGGAGACACTCTCCGGGTCCTCCCGGTACTGCTGCCAGATTTCGTGGACCAGCCACTCATTCGGGCCGAAGTCGGGACCGATCGAGGGGTTGACCGATGTCGTCACCGGGCGAGTTCGCCTTCTTTCCCTGTTCGCCGCCAGGCACCACACGCGCCGCTGCGAGGGGCCGTACGCCAAGGTTACCCAGCGCCGCCAGGGGTCGGCCGAGCGCCGGACGAGGCATTCGGGTGGCTTCCGCTTCAGGGTGAATCTTCCGGACCTGCTCAGGACCGTCCCGCGGAATGCCGAAGGTCTGGCAGCGAACCGCGACGGTGGAGGCGACACGCTTCGATCGTGGCGTCGCTGTCGGTCGCAAGACCCGGCCTCATCGAAAGGCATCCGCGTGCGCCGCTCACTGACCGCGACCGTCTCCACCGCAGCCGCGCTGGTCCTGCTGGGCACGACGGCCGCGACAGCTGCACCGGCGCTGGCGGCCCCGCCCGCCGCGGCCCCCTCGGGCGTCGTCGCGACTCCGCGGTCCGCGGCCTTTGAGACCGGGGTGGCTCGCCCAGCGCAAACGCAAACCGTGCGAGCGACGCACACCAACGGTGGGCCGGTATGGCAGGGCATTTCCACTACCCGCTCCTCCACCTCGTCGCTGCGGGCGAACCTGGCGGCGACCGCGGACATCCGCGTGAACTACAGCGCCGGGTTCACTACTCAGGTCCAGGCCGCGTTCCAGGCGGCCGTCGACGTCTGGAAGACCCAGATCCGCTCGACCGTCCCGATCACGATCGACGCGCAGTGGACCCCGCTCGGCACCGGCGTGCTCGGGCAGGCGGGTCCCGCGAACTTCCGGCGGGACTTCACCGGTGCGCCCCGCACCGGCACCTGGTACCCGGACGCCCTGGCCAACTCGCTTGCCGGCCGGGACCTCGACACCGCTCACTCCGAGATCCAGGCCAGCTTCAACAGCACGTTCGGCTCCTGGTACCTCGGCACCGACGGTCGCCCCGGCAGCAACGCGTACGACTTCGAGAGCGTGGTCCTGCACGAACTGGGGCACGGCCTCGGCTTCATCAGCACCTTCGACGGTCTCACCCCGCCGGACTGGACGGACCAGGGTCGCGGCTACTGGGGTCTGAACTCGACCGGCGACTACCCGACCGGCTTCGACCGGTTCCTGGTCGACGGGTTCGGTGTCGACGCCCTCGACACCACCGTCTACGGGCAGGGTTCCCTCGTGCTCGGCGCGCTGCTCCGGGGAGCGAACGGGGGACTCCAATGGAAGGGCGCGAACGGCGTGCAAGCGGGCTCCGGAGTCCGGCCGAAGCTCTACTCGCCCACCTCGTTCGAGCCCGGGAGCAGCGTCAGCCACCTCGATGAAGCCAGCTATCCGGCGGGGTCGGCGAACGCGTTGATGACTCCGTACCTGCAGAACGGTGAGTCCGCACACGACCCGGGTCCGATCGTCCGCGGCATGTTCACCGACCTTGGGTGGCCTGCGACGATCGAACCGACGAACTCAGCCATCGACGCGCGCTATGCGGCCCTCGGCGGCAGCGCCGGGCTCCTCGGGCCGGCGATCACGACTCAGTTCCAAGCCAAAGATTCCGTCGGCCGGTTCGTCACCTACCGCAACGGCGTCATCTATTGGTCTCCGATGAGTGGCGCCCACGAAGTCCACGGCGCGCTCCGGAGCAAGTGGGGGACCATCGGGGCCGAGGTCGGTCTGATGCGCTACCCGGTCTCCGACGAACTGATGGCCCCGGACGGCGTCGGACGCTTCAACGACTTCCAAAGCGGCTCCATTTACTGGAGTGCTCCTAGCGGCGCCTTCGAGCTCCACGGCGCGATCCGGACGAAGTGGCAGCAGATGAATTCGGTCACCGGCGTGCTGCGCTATCCGACGACTGATGAACGAGGCACACCCGACACGGTCGGCCGTTACAACCACTTCCAGGGCGGCTCGATCTACTGGACATCGGCGACGGGTGCTCATGAGGTGCACGGCGCGATCCGCGCGAAGTGGAGCGCGCTTGGGTGGGAGAGAAGCCGGCTCGGCTATCCCACTGGCGACGAGACCGCCGCCGCCGAGGGGCGCCGGAGCACCTTCCAGCACGGTTCGATCACCTACGTGGCGAGTACCGGCGCGCTGCTGGTCCGCTACTTCTGATCTGTTCGCCCGTTCAGCGCTTCGAAGCCGGGTACCAGCTCCTCGCCGGGCTCGAGCGCACACGCGTGCCGTGGTAGAAGGGCCTGTTTCACCCCGATCGCCATGACCCGCGCCCGCGCACCGGTCGTCCCGGCCCTGCGCCGGCGCGGACGTGGCCACCGACGGCGTCGGCTTGCTAGCGAGCACGGGCGTCGTCGCGGGTCGCAACCGTCGTCGCCCCGACCGTCAACGGCTATCTCGGGGCCGGCGCCGGTAACAACACGGTGCACTTCCGGCTCTCCGGAGGTACCGGCAAGCTCTACGCCGACCTCCTCGGATACCACGCGACGACCTGACGGCGATGGATCACCGGGATGGCCGGCCCCACCCTGGTCTTCCCTCGGTCGTCGATAACGGGCGATATCGACTCAGCTCGCCCCTTGTCGCGCCGATGGGGTCGTGGAAGCAGAGAGGTGCTGCATGCGGGGCGAGCCATCGGTCGACATCGACGCGACGGCTGCCGATCTGGCCGCGGTCGGTCCGCCAGCCCTGTTCGGGTGTGATTCGTCCGGATTGATCAGCTTCGCCGATCCGGCGCTCGGGCACCTGCTGGGGGTCGAATCGTCGTCCCTGATCGGTGCCCGGCACCTCAGCGAGCTGGTCGACCCGGACGAGTTGGCCGCACGCGCCGCGACGCTCGGTGTCGCGGCGGGTCCCGAGTGCCTCCTCACCGTGCCGCTCGCCAAGGGTCGGGAGAGCCGCGTCTGGACCCTCATCGACGTCGACGGCGGCCGCCGCGAGGTGCTGCTGACGATCAGCGCGCTGGCCTCGGCCAACGACGCAACGCACGAACCGGCGACCTGCTTCGTGGTGGCCGCGACCGACTGTGCCCCCTGGAAGCGGGCGGAGCAGACTCTTCGAGCGCAGGAACGGTTCCGCGGCGCCTTCCAGGACGCACCGATCGCCATGGCGGTCGTGAACGTCGACGAGCGGTTCATCGAGGTGAACGACGCCCTCTGTTGGCTGACCGACCTCACGGCCGAGGAGCTCGAAGGCCGCTCGATCGACGAGCTGACCGTGGCCGACGAGACCACACCGGACCCCGATCTGCTGCCCGTGCACGGGGCCAGCGGGGCAGGGGAGCGCAAGCTCCGCCGCGCCGACGGTGGCACCGTCTGGGTCTCGGTCCACGTTCGGCTGTGGTCGGCGGAGGGGCAGCCGACGCGGCTGCTGCTCCAGCTGACCGACATCAGCGAGCGCAAGCACTACGAGGCCCAGCTCCGCCACCTGGGTGAGCACGATCCGCTGACCGGGCTGGCGAACCGCCGGCAGCTCTCCCGGGAGCTGGAGCGGCACGTCGCAGGCGTGCACCGGCACGGGCCGACCGGTGCGGTCCTGCTGCTCGACCTCGACCAGTTCAAGATGATCAACGACACCATGGGGCACTCGGCCGGTGACCGCGTGATCGTCGGCGTGGCGACCGCACTGCAGCGCCGGCTGCGGGCCAGCGATGTGCTGGCGCGCCTCGGGGGCGACGAGTTCGCCGTGCTGCTCTCCGACGTGGATCCCGAGCAGGCCGTCCAGATTGCCCAGGACGTCGCCGAGTGCCTGGCCGGGACCCGGATCCGCCTCGACGAGAGTCATTCGCACGCGGTGACGACGAGCGTCGGCGTCGCGACCTTCGAAGGTGTCCGGGTCACTGTCGACGAGGTGCTCGCGCGTGCCGACGCGGCGATGTACCAGGCGAAGGACGAAGGGCCGGGGCGCGTCTGCCGCTTCGCGTCCCCGGTCGTGGACCTGGACGGGGCCCGGCAGGGGACCGCGCGCCGGAACTGACTCGCTCAGCCGCCCGGTGGTGCGGGGGCGTGCGCCCCGAGTGCGGTCGGGGCGCAGAGTCCGATGCCGATCATCTCGAGGGTGGCGTCGACGAGTTCCTGTGGGTCGTCGGCGACTCCCCGCAACGCGCCGTCGAGAACGAGCATCGACAGTCCGTGCACGCCGGACCAGGCGGCTACCTCGGCATGACGGCGGCGATCCCGCGGCAGAACCCCGGTGTCCGCCATCTCGTCCAGGACGTCGGCCAGGATGCCGTAGGGGTTGCCGATCAGCGCGGACGGGTCCGGTCCGGCGGTCTCCGTCCCGTCCGGCAGGCTCACTCCTGAGGCGTACGCGGTACGGAACAGCCCCGGCTGCGTCCAAGCGAAGTCGACGTAGGCGAGTCCGACCGCGCGGAAGCGGGCGAGCGCGTCGAGTCTCGGGAACGCCGTGGTGTGAACCCCGGCCATCGCGGCCCGCATCCGGGCGGCGAGCTCGTTCAACACTCCGGTGGCCACTGCGGTCAGCAGATCGGCCTGATCGACGAAGTGACGGTAGGCGGCTGAAGGGGAGACGCCGATCCGCCGGGCCGCCTCGCGTAGCTGCACCGCCGCGGGACCACCGGCTTGCGCCAGTTCCGTTGCGGTCGCGAGCAGGGCGTTGCGGAGATCGCCATGGTGGTAGGAGACCCGGTCCGACGTCGTCACCACCCCATGTTGACAGCGCTCACATCCGCTGTCATGTTGACGACGTTCACATCACTCTCAGGAGGCGGCGATGGCACAGCTGGTGGCGGGACGACGGACCGCGGCCGAGGGCAAGGACGTGGTGGTGTTCCTGATCGGGATGCGGATCAACCGGCTGCGCAGCGTGCGGCAGTGGTGGCCGGTGTTCCTGGCCATGCCGCGGATGCTCGCCGAGCTCGCGCGCCGGCCGGAGCTCGGACTGCTGCATGCGCAGACGTTCCTGTCCGGGCGGACGATCCAGGTGGTCCAGTACTGGAGTTCGGTGGGGCAACTGCACGCCTACGCCCTTTCCGCGGATCTCGAACACCTTCCGGCCTGGCGTGCGTTCAACCGGCGGGCCCGGGGCAACCCGGCGGTGGGCATCTTCCACGAGACCTACGTCGTGCCCGCCTCCGGTCAGGAGAGCATCGCGGTCAACATGCCGGCGCACGGCCTGCTCGCGGCGCTGGGCTCCGTCCCGGTCGATCGCCGGGGGTCCGCCACGCACGGTCTCGACCCTCGTCAGGCCGACGAGGAGACCGTCTCGGCCTGAAGTCAAAAAGTGCCCCCGGCAGGATTCGAACCTGCGCTTTCGCCTCCGGAGGGCGACGCTCTATCCCCTGAGCTACGGGGGCTCGGGGCGGACCCGACGGTATCAACAGCGCTGCTCCGGCGCGATCGGCGTTCGTCGTTGGTCCGGCCGGTGCAGGGGCGGCCGTGGCGTTGCGCCGACCGGGGCTCCGGGCCTCGTAGGCTGACGTCGTGACCGACGCTCCCGTGCGGGTCCTGGTCGTGGACGACGACGACGTCATCCGCCAGTTGATCTGCCTCAACCTCGAGCTCGAGGGCTTCGAGGTCTATCAGGCGGCGGACGGCCTGGACGCGCTCGCCAAGGTGCGCGAGGTGAAGCCCGCCGTGGTCACCCTCGACATCATGATGCCAAAGCTCGACGGGTGGGACGCCGCGGCCCGGCTGCGCAGCGATCCCGAGACCGCGCACGTCCGCGTGGTGCTGCTGTCGGCCCGGGCCCAGGAGGCGGACCTCAAGCGTGGCTCCCGGCTCGGGGTCGACTTCTACCTGACCAAGCCGTTCGACCCGGACGAACTGGTGACCGTCGTACGACGCCTGGCCGAGGCTCCCGCCGCATGACCGCTCGCCGTTCTCCGCTGCTGGTCGGTGCAATCGCCCTCGCCTTCGCGCTTAGCGCCTGCGGCAGCGGCTCGCCGCCCTCGTCGTCGGCCGGTCCGGCCTCGATCCCAGGGGTCCGGACGCTGGACTTCACGGCGAAACAGTTCCATCTGCACTTCCTCGGGCCGCTGCAGTACGCCCAGAACCCGCCCTTCGGCGGAGCGCACAGTCCGGTCCCGCTCAACTGCGGCGTCTACCCGACAACGGTGCCGAACGAGAACGCCGTCCACTCGCTCGAGCACGGCGCCGTCTGGCTGACCTACAAGCCGGGCGTCGACCCGGCACCGCTGGCCGCCCTCACCTCGATCGACCAGAGCTACACGCTGGTCTCGCCGTACCCGGACCAGTCCTCCCCGGTGGTCGCCAGCGCCTGGGGGCTGCAGCTCGGCGTGGACTCGCCGACCGACCCGAGACTGCGCCAGTTCGTCTCGGATTACGTCGGTAACGGCCTCGGGGAAGAGAAGGGCGCTCGCTGTGCGGGTGCGTCGCCGGAAGAGGCCGTGCAGTTGCGCGACAACCCTCCGCAGCAGAACTCGTCGCCTCCCCCCATCCCGGCCGACCGGGCCGGCTGACCGAGCCGACTGATCAAGATCGATTGACAAGATCGACGAGGGCGCAACTCGGTCGAGCGGGGCCTGCTGCGCCGATAGCATCGAGGGGTGACCCCCGACGACCTCGCCGCCGCGATTCGTGCGGTCGTCGTCGCTGCCGTCCAGAGCGGCGACCTCGACGTGCCGGTTCCCGAGGCGGTCACGGTCGAGCGACCCAAGAACCGCGAACACGGCGACTACGCCACCAACGTCGCGCTCCAGTTGGCGAAGCCGGCCCGGCGCCCTCCGCGGGCGGTGGCCGAACTTCTCGTCGCGCGGCTGCGCGAGGCCGAGGGCATCGCGAGCGTCGACGTCGCGGGACCGGGTTTCCTCAACATCCGGCTCGAATCGCTCGGACGGATCGCCGCCACCGTGGTCCAGGCCGGCGAGGGCTACGGGCGCAACGCGCAGGCCACCGGCGAGCGGATCAACCTCGAGTTCGTCAGCGCCAACCCGACCGGCCCCATCCACCTCGGCGGCACCCGCTGGGCCGCGGTCGGGGATGCCCTCGCCCGAGTGCTCCGGGCCAGCGGTGCCCAGGTCGCCCGGGAGTACTACTTCAACGACGCCGGCGTGCAGATCGACCGGTTCGCTGCCAGCCTCGACGCGGCGGCCCGGGATGCTGCGGTGCCCGCGGACGGCTACGCCGGCGCCTACATCTCCGACATCGCGGCTGCCGTGGTCGACGCGCGGCCCGGCCTGCTCGACGAGCCGGAGGAGAAGCGGCTCGACGCATTCCGCCGCGACGGCGTCGAGCTGATGTTCGCCTCCATCAAGGCGAACCTGCACTCCTTCGGCGTCGACTTCGACGTCTACTTCTCCGAACGCACGCTGCACGAGTCCGGCGAGGTCACGGCAGCGGTCGATCGGCTGAAGGCGCAGGGACACACCTACGAGGCGGATGGCGCCCTGTGGCTGCGCACCACCGACTTCGGCGACGACAAGGACCGCGTGCTTCTCAAGAGCGACGGCACCACCACCTACTTCACCGCCGACGCCGCTTACTACCTCGACAAGCGCAACCGCGGCTTCGACCGCTGTGTCTACATGCTCGGCGCCGACCACCACGGCTACGTGGCTCGGCTGAAGGCGTTGGCGGCCTGTGCCGGCGACGATCCTGAGCGCAACATCGAGATCCTGATCGGCCAGCTCGTCAGCCTGGTCCGCGAGGGCGTGCCGGTGCGGATGAGCAAGCGGGCCGGCACGGTCATCACGCTCGACGACCTGGTCGAGGCCGTCGGGGTGGATGCGGCGCGCTACTCACTGGTGCGGTCCTCGATCGACTCGACGATCGAGCTCGACCTGGACCTCCTCGCCAAGCAGACCAACGACAACCCGGTGTTCTACGTCCAGTACGCCCACGCCCGGATCGCCAGCTTGCTCCGCAACGCCCGCGAGTTCGGCGTGGAGCCGTCCGATCCCGCCGAGGTCGACGTCTCCCTGCTGACCCATGACCGGGAGAGCGACCTGCTGCGGACGCTCGGGGACTTCCCGCGGATCGTCGCCAGCTCCGCCGAGCTCCGGGCTCCGCACCGGGTGGCCCGGTACCTCGAGGAGTTGGCCGGCACCTATCACCGCTTCTACGACGCCTGCCGGGTCCTTCCGCCTGGCCTCAAGACCGGCGACGAACAGGCCGTGCCCCTCACCTACGCCCGGCTGCTGCTGGTGCAGGCGACCAGGGTCGTTCTGCGCAACGGCCTCGGCCTGCTCGGGGTCGCCGCTCCGGAGCGCATGTGATGGGGCCGCTGGAGGAAGGGGTCTGGCCGCGGAACGCCGCCCTCGACGGGGACGGAGTGCTCCGCATCGCCGGCATTCGGGTCGACGACCTGGTCGAGGAGTTCGGCAGCCCGCTGTTCGTGCTAGACGAGGACGATTTCCGGGAGCGCTGCCGCGAGTACCGGGCCGCCTTCGGCTCGGGCACCGTTTCAGGGACGGGCGGCGTCGTTTACTACGCCGGCAAGGCGTTCCTGTGCACCCAGGTCGCCCGCTGGGTCCGCGAGGAGGGTCTGTCGCTGGACGTCTGCACCGGCGGTGAGCTGGCCGTCGCCGAAGCCGCCGACTTCCCGGCCGAGCGCCTCGTGTTCCACGGCAACAACAAGTCCGGCGACGAGTTGCACCGCGCGGTCCGCTACGGCGTCGGCCGCATCGTCGTCGACTCGTTCTCCGAGATCGAACGGCTCGCCGGGATCGCGAGCTCCGCCGGTGTCGCCCAGCCGGTCTACATCCGGGTTACGCCCGGGGTGGAGGCCCACACCCACGAGTACGTCTCCACCGGTCAGGAGGACCAGAAGTTCGGGTTCTCACTCGCCAGCGGCGCCGCCGCCGACGCGGTCCGGGCCGTGCTCGCCGCTCCCTCCCTGGAACTCACCGGGCTGCACGCCCACATCGGCTCGCAGATCTTCGACACGGCCGGCTTCCGGCTGGCGGCGCACCGCATGATCGGCCTGCTGGCGGCGATCCGGGACGAACACGGGCTGGAGCTGCCCGAGCTGGACCTCGGCGGCGGGCTCGGCATCGCCTACACCAGCGAGGACGCGCCACTCGACGTCGCCGAGGTGGCGGCGCGTCTGCACGAGATCGTCGAGAAGGAATGCGCCCAGGCCGGCTTGGCCGTCCCGCGGTTGGCCGTCGAGCCCGGGCGGGCCATCGCCGGGCCCGGCACGGTGACCGTCTACACCGTCGGCACCGTCAAAGAGCTGGTCGGGTTGCGCACGTATGTCAGCGTGGACGGCGGCATGAGCGACAACCTGCGTACCGCCCTCTACGGCGCTCACTACTCCGTGCGCCTGGCGTCGCGCGCGAGCGACGCCTCGGGCCACGTCGTCACGCTCGTGGGCAAGCACTGCGAGAGTGGTGACGTGATCGCGCACGACGTCACGCTCCCCGCTGACGTCACGCCAGGAGACCTCGTGGCGGTCCCGGCCAGCGGCGCCTACCACCGGTCGATGGCCAGCAACTACCACCACGTCCCCCGTCCGCCCGTGGTTGCGGTGCGCGCCGGGGAGGCGCGGGTGATCGTCCGGCGCGAAACCGAGGACGACCTGCTCCGCCTGGACGTTCGATGACCGAGGACGTTCGATGACCGAGGACGTTCGATACCGAGGACGTCCGATGACCACTCCTTCGGAGCCCGTGCGCCCGCTGCGGGTGGCGCTGCTCGGCTGCGGCACCGTCGGCGCCGAGGTCGTCCGACTGCTGCAGCGCGACGCCGACGACCTGACCTCCCGGATCGGGCGCCCGCTCGAAATCGCCGGTATCGCCGTCCGGCGGCCGCAGCGCCGGCGGGACCTGTCGGTCGACCCCGGATTGCTCACCAACGACGCCGCGGGCCTGGTCGCCCGCGAGGACGTCGACCTCGTGGTGGAGATGGTCGGCGGGATCGAGCCCGCCCGCACCTGGCTGCTCAGCGCGCTGCGCAGCGGCAAGAGCGTGGTGACCGCGAACAAGGCGCTGCTCGCGGCCGAGGCATCCGTGTTGCACGAGGCGGCCGCCGCGTCCGGTGCCGACCTGTACTACGAAGCGAGCACCGCCGGCGCGATCCCGATTCTGCGTCCGCTGCGTGAGAGCCTGGCCGGCGACCACGTCACCCGCGTGATCGGCATCGTGAACGGCACCACCAACTTCATCCTGACCCGGATGGACGAGACCGGCGGCAGCTTCGCCGAGGCTTTGGAAGAGGCGACCACGCTCGGGTACGCCGAGGCGGACCCCACCGCCGACGTCGACGGTTTCGACGCGGCCGCGAAGGCCGCGATCCTCGCCTCCATCGCGTTCCACACCCGGGTCACCGCGGCCGACGTCTACCGGGAGGGAATCGCCGCGGTCACCTCCGCCGACATGGCCAGCGCCCGGGAGATGGGCTGCACGGTGAAGTTGCTGGCGCTCGCCGAGCGGTCCGACACCGAGCCAGGGGTGAGCGTCCGGGTGCACCCGGCGATGATTCCGACCACGCACCCGTTGGCCGGCGTGCGCGAAGCCTTTAACGCCGTTTACGTCGAGGCGGAGTCCGCCGGCTCGCTGATGTTCTACGGCCGCGGTGCCGGCGGGGCCCCGACGGCGAGCGCCGTGCTCGGCGACCTGGTCGCCGTCGCGCGCAACCGGGTCGGCGGCGGCCGAGGGCCACAGGACTCCGCTTACCGCAACCTGCCGGTCCTCCCGATGGGGCGGACGCGGACTCGATACCACGTGAGCCTTGACGTCGCCGACAAGGCAGGCGTCCTCTCGTCGGTGGCGGGTGCGTTCGCGCAGCACGACGTCAGCATCTCCACCGTGCGGCAGGAGGGGCACGGCGACGACGCGAGTCTCGTCCTGGTGACCCACATCGCGGCGGACGAGGCGCTAGCGGCAACCGTCGAGGATCTGCGCGGTCTGGACGTCGTCCGGGCCGTGGCCAGCGTGATGCGGGTGGAGGGGGAGCAATGACATCGACCCCAGCGGTGCACAACCCGCTCGGAGACGTGAGTCCTACGAGCACCGCGGTGTCGGCGCCAGGCGCTCGAGGCGGCTGGCGCGGCGTCATCGAGGAGTACCGCGACCGGTTGCCGGTCGGGCCCGACACACCGGTCGTCTCGCTCTGCGAGGGTGGGACACCGCTGGTCGCGGCGCGGGTGCTGTCCGAGCGCACCGGCTGCGCCGTGCACCTCAAGGTCGAGGGCGCGAACCCCACTGGTTCGTTCAAGGACCGCGGCATGACGATGGCCATCAGCAAGGCCGTCGAGGAGGGCAGCCAAGCGGTCATCTGCGCGAGCACCGGTAACACGTCCGCCTCGGCCGCCGCCTACGCCGCCCGGGCCGGCCTGACCTGTGCCGTGCTGGTGCCCACCGGCAAGATCGCGCTCGGCAAGCTCGCCCAGGCGCTGGTGCACGGTGGCAAGCTGCTCGAGGTCGAGGGCAACTTCGACGACTGCCTCATGCTGGCCCGAGACCTCTCGCAGCAGTACCCGGTCACGCTGGTGAACAGCGTGAACCCGGACCGGATCGAGGGTCAGAAAACCGCCGCGTTTGAGGTGGTCGACGCCCTCGGCCGCGCTCCCGACGTGCACTGCCTGCCCGTGGGCAACGCGGGCAACATCACCGCCTACTGGCGGGGGTACGGCGAGTACCACGACGCCGGGATCATTTCCTCGCTGCCGCGGATGTTCGGCTTCCAGGCCTCCGGCGCCGCCCCGATCGTGTCCGGGGTTCCGGTGCCGAAGCCGTCGACCATCGCGACCGCCATCCGGATCGGCAACCCCGCCTCCTGGCAGTCGGCGCTGCGGGCTCGGGACGAGTCCGGTGGCACGATCCGCGCGGTGTCCGACCGGCAGATCCTGGCCGCGTACAAGCTGCTGGCCACCCGTGAGGGCGTGTTCGTCGAACCGTCCAGTGCCGCCAGCGTCGCCGGGCTGCTGCAGGCGTCCGAGGACGGTTTGTTGCACGCCGGCGAGACGATCGTCTGCACCGTCACCGGACACGGTCTCAAGGACCCTGACTGGGCGATCACCGGGGCGAAGAAGCCGACCGCGGTGCCGCCGGATGCGCAGATCGCGGCAGCGGCGCTCGGCCTGGCGTGAGCCGACCGGAAACGCCGGGCGCAGCTGCAGCGCGGATCCCTCCGGCCGAGGGGCTCTCGGTCCGCGTCCCGGCGACGAGTGCGAACCTCGGGCCAGGCTTCGACACGCTCGGGCTCGCGCTCGCCCTCTACGACGAGCTCGACCTGGAGCTGACCGCCGGCGGGCTCGAGGTGACGCCCTACGGTGACGTCCCGGTCGATGAGCGGAACCTCGTCGTGCGCGCGCTGCGTACCGCCTTCGCCGCGACCGGCGCGCAGCCGGCCGGCCTCCGGCTGACATATACGTCTCGTATCCCGCACGCCCGCGGTCTCGGATCGTCCTCGGCGGCCATCTGCGCGGGCGTGGTGGCGGCCCTCGCACTACGCGGCGTGGCGGCCGACGACCCGTTCGCACTCGAGCTGGCCGCCGGGATCGAGGGGCATCCCGACAACGTCGCGCCATGTCTGCTCGGCGGTCTGACCGTGGCGTACTACGAGGGGCGCGTCGCCCGTGCCGTCCGGCTGGAGCCGGCGGCGGCCGTCACCCCCGTGGTGTTCGTTCCGCCCGTGCGGACGTCCACGGAACAGTCCCGGGCGGCGTTGCCGGACGTCGTGCCGCACGCTGACGCCGCCTTCTCCGCCGGTCGGGCGGCGTTGCTCGTCGCGGCGCTGACCAGCCGTCCCGATCGGCTGCTCGAGGGCACGGAAGACCGGCTGCACCAGGCTTTCCGGCTGTCCGCCGTGCCCGTCACGCTCCGGCTCCTGAGGGCGTTGCGTGAAGCCGGGATCGCGGCGGTGCTGTCGGGTTCCGGACCGTCGGTGCTCGCGCTGTGCCGCTCGGCGGACGAGGCGGACGAGGCGGTCGCCGTCGTGGCCGGCGTGCCACCGGAGGCCGGGGGGCTGCAGGTGTACCGGCCGGCCGTCGACCGGAGCGGCAGCGTGCTGCTCGCCTCGCGGCACGCCCCCCCGGGCTGATCGCATCGGCGGCATGGCCGCAAAGGCGGGTGGGAACAACTCACCCGGCACGGCTGTTGCGCGTTACGGACGGTGAGATAGTGTCGGGACTGCCCCAGTTCCACCGAGCGTGTGCTCGTCCCGCTCTCTTTAACCAGGTGCTCTTGTCGACCGATGTAGGGGGAAGAGCACCCTCCCGGGCCCTTCAGGCTGCCGACGAGAACAACTCGGCCTTCGCCCGTTCGGCCTTGGTGCAGGTTCTGCTGCGCAAACTGCGCGCCGTTCGTTCCATCGAAATCCGAGGAAAAGGGGCCGGCACAGCCGGCCTGAAGGGATTGCCACCTTGAGCGACACCACCGACCTGCTGCCGGAGTCGACGAACGCCGCCGAAAGCGCCGGCGCGACCGCCGGAGCGAACGGGGGGTCCGAGGACTCGAGCACCACCACGGGTGCTCCCACCGGCACCTCCACCCCTCGTCGCCGTCGCGGCGGGGAGGGACTGGCCGGCATGCTGCTGCAGGAACTGCAGGGACTTGCTGCGTCCCTCGGCATCGCGGGCACCGCGCGGATGCGCAAGGGCCAACTCGTCTCCGCGATCCAGGCCGTCCAGGGCGGCTCGCCGGGCGCATCAGCTCCCGCGGCGTCCTCGGCGGCCAGGGCGGGCACGGGAAGCGACGCCGCCGCGAACGAGAGCGCTGCCGCGGCTATCGCCCCGCAGCCGACCTCCGGCACCGAGACCGCTGCGACCGGCACGACACCGATCGGCACCGCACCCAACGGGGACTCTGCTCCGACCCCGGCTCCCACCGGCGCGGAGGTGTCCTCCGCCGCCGACGCACCAGCGGCCGTCCCGGACGACTCAGGCGAGACCGGCGGCCAGCGTCGCCGTCGTCGTAGCGCGGCCCGCGGCGTCGGGAGCCCCGACACGACGGAGTCGACCGGCACGGACTCGGCGAACGGCGTCTCCCCGAAGGGATCGTCGGCGGAGGCCCTCGCGGCCGACTCGCCCCGCATCGAGGCGGCCACGGCGGCAGGTGCTGCAGCGCCGGCGCCGTCGGAGACCGAGACGGACAACGGACGAGGTTCGGGGCGTCGGGAGCGCGGCGACCGCCAGAACCAGGACCGCCAGCAGAACCAGGACCGTCAGCAGAACCAGGACCGTCAGCAGAACCGTGACCGCAGTCAGAACGACCGCGGCGACCGGCAGAACCAGGGCGACCGGCAGAACCAGGGCGAGCGCAGTCAGAACGACCGCGGCGACCGGCAGAACCAGGGCGAGCGCAACCGCCAGCAGAACAACGGCAATCCTGCGAACGGCAACGGCGCGAACGGCAACGCTGCACAGGGCAACGCTGGCAATTCCGCCAACGGAGCACAGGCCAACGCCGCCAACACTGCGAATAGCGACGACGACGAGTTCGGCGCCGGCCGCAATCGGCGCGGCCGCTTCCGGGACCGCAACCGTGGTCGCGGCAAGCAGGGTCAGCCAGGCGGATTCAACGACGCCGACCCGGTCATCCGTGACGACGACGTCCTGGTGCCGATCGCCGGCATCCTCGACATCCTCGAGAACTACGCCTTCGTCCGCACCACCGGCTACCTGACCGGTCCGAACGACGTCTACGTCAGCCTCGGTCAGGTCCGGCGCTACGGACTTCGTCGCGGTGACGCGGTCACCGGCGCGGTCAAGGCGCCGCAGGACGGGTCGCAGAACGAGAGCGGCGGCGGCGCCAACCAGGCCCGCAACAAGTACAACGCCCTGGTCCGGCTCGACACGGTCAACGGCATCAGTCCGGACGAGGCCAAGACCCGCCCCGAGTTCACCAAGATGACGCCGCTGTACCCGAACGAGCGACTTCGGCTCGAGACCGAGCCGAACATCCTCACCACCCGCGTCATCGACCTCGTCATGCCGATCGGCAAGGGGCAGCGCGCCCTCATCGTCAGCCCGCCGAAGGCCGGCAAGACGATGGTGCTGCAGGCGATCGCCAACGCGATCACCACCAACAACCCCGAATGCCACCTCATGGTGGTGCTCGTCGACGAGCGGCCCGAAGAGGTCACGGACATGACCCGCTCGGTGAAGGGCGAGGTCATCGCCTCGACCTTCGACCGGCCGCCGTCCGACCACACCAGCGTCGCGGAGCTGTCGATCGAGCGGGCGAAGCGCCTGGTCGAGATGGGCCACGACGTCGTTGTGCTGCTCGACTCCATCACCCGGCTGGGACGCGCCTACAACCTCGCCGCTCCCGCTTCCGGCCGGATCCTGTCCGGCGGTGTGGACTCGACCGCGCTGTACCCGCCGAAGCGGTTCCTCGGTGCGGCCCGCAACATCGAGCACGGCGGATCGCTGACGATCCTCGCCACCGCTCTGGTGGAAACCGGATCGACCATGGACACGGTCATCTTCGAGGAGTTCAAGGGCACCGGGAACGCCGAGCTGAAGCTCGACCGGCGAATCGCGGACAAGCGGATCTTCCCGGCTGTCGACGTCGACGCTTCCGGTACCCGCAAGGAAGAAATCCTGCTGGCCCCCGAGGAGCTCAGCATCATCTTCAAGCTCCGCCGGGTGTTGCACGCGCTCGAGCCGTTGCAGGCGATCGAGCTGATGAATGACCGGCTGCGCAAGACCTCGACGAACTACGAGTTCCTGATGCAGATCGCCAAGACGACTCCGGGCGAGTAGTCCCGCAACCGCACGCGAGCGCAACCGCGAGCCGGCCTTCGGCTCGCGGTTGCAGTTCCGCTAACCGCCGAGCCAAGGTCGCGCCGCGTCCGTCCCTGGCACGGGCCCGGTTCCTGGCTAGATTCACGTCACCGTGATCGAGCCGGGAAGGGGTGGGCGTTGCGCCAGGACGAGTCGGGCCGCTGGGTCAGCGACAACGGCCGCTACCTGTGGAGTGGGTCGGAGTGGCTCGATCTCGAGCAGCAGGATCAGCCGACCCCCGTCGCCGGGACCTCCGCAGGAGCCGCCGACATCGGGCCGGCGTCTATCGCCGACGCCGACGCCGACGCCGCGACGCCCGCCGGTCGCAGCACGTCCGCCAATTCCTCCCGCGGCACCGTCACGTCGCGAGTTGCTGCACCCCGCAGTCCGCGGCGTCGGCGGCGGGTGAGGCTGCTGGTCAGCCTGCTCGTCCTCGTCGCGGTGGTCATTGGCGCGATCCTCGTGGTCGCCAACCGGTCACCTTCGCGGCCCGCGTCAGCGGCGCGCACGCCGGCGCCGGGACAGGCCTCTCCCGGAGGGCTCGCCAGTTCTCCGGCGGCCCCGCAGGCGCTCGACGAGTCCCAGCGGCGAGCCCGGGCGGAACGCGCGCTGGTCCGGCGTGCCGACGTCCCCGGCACCACAGAGGAGCGCTCGGCGACGCCCAGCGACATCTTCCTGCCCTGCCGGGCGGCGCCGCTGACCCCGCCCGCGGGCACCGTGCTCGTCGGGCAGACCGTCAGCAACAGCGACTTCACCGTCTACGTCGGCCAGACGGTCGCCGGGTATGCGTCCACCCGGGCCGCGACCGAGGCGCTGGGCCAGATCCGAGACGCCATCAGCAGGTGCGCGCCCTACGACTACCGCTACGCGAATTCGCCCCGGATCGATGGCATCACCCACACCGACATCGGAGCGCGGCTCGACATCGCCGACGGAGGGGTCTATCTCACCGAAGTGGATACGCCGTCGAATTACAGCGGTTCAACGACCAGCTACAGCTACGGCTATGTGCAGCGCGGGCAGTTCCTGGTCCGGCTGACGTTGACCAACGCCTCCCGGGCCGATCGGCCGGGCCTGGAGGCCCTGATGCGACGGTTGCTCGTGCCGCTCGGCTGAGCTCGCCCGCACCCCGTTGCGGCTGCTCCGTGAGCGGAAGGATTACCGCTGCGCGGACGTTAAGATGCGTACCGGCACCGGTTCACCCCTCGTACCACTCCTGACGGGACCCGGCGGTCGCGATCCCGAGAGGAAACCCCATGAAGGCCGACATCCACCCGACCTACCACGACACGCAGGTCGTCTGCTCCTGTGGTGCGCAGTTCACCACTCGCAGCACCAAGGGCAATGGCTCGATCCACGCCGAGGTCTGCTCGCAGTGCCACCCGTTCTACACGGGCAAGCAGAAGATCCTCGACGTCGGCGGTCGCGTCGAGCGCTTCGAGCGCCGGTACGGCAAGCGCCAGGCCGGTCAGCCGACCACGCGCTCCTCGTCCGACAGCTCGAACTAGCTGTTTTGACGGCGCCCGCCCCACGTGGGGCGGGCGCCGTCGTCATGTCGGACGCAACCCAGCGCAGCACCACGGCACCGGAGGAGGCACCACGGCCACCGCACCGACCAGTCGCCTCGACGAACTGATCGCCGAGCACGCCGATCTGGAACACCGCCTCGCCGACCCCGCGCTGCACGCCGATGCCGGGCAAGCCCGCTCGCTCGGCCGCCGCTACGCCGAGCTGAGCACCCTCGTGGAGGCCGCCCGGGCCGCCCAAGCGACACGCGACGACCTGTCGGCCGCCCGCGAGCTGGCGCCGGAAGACGCCACGTTCGCCGCCGAGGCTGAGACCCTGGAGTCGCAGCTCACGGTGCAGGAGGAGCGGCTGCGCGAGCTGCTCGCGCCGCGCGACCCCGACGACGCGAAGGACGCGATCCTCGAGGTCAAGGCCGGTGAAGGCGGCGAGGAGAGCGCGCTGTTCGCCGGTGACCTGCTCCGGATGTACTTGCGGTTCGCCGAACGACAGGGCTGGAGCACCGAAGTCCTCGACGCGACCGAGAGCGACCTCGGCGGCTACAAGGACGTGAGCGTGGCCGTCCGCTCCAAGACCGGCGGCGTGTTCGGCCGGCTGAAGTTCGAAGGTGGCGTGCACCGGGTCCAGCGCGTTCCCGTCACCGAATCGCAGGGCCGGCTGCACACCAGCGCCGCCGGCGTCCTCGTGCTGCCGGAGGCCGAGGACGTCGACTTGGCCATCGACCCCAACGACCTCCGCATCGACGTCTTCCGGTCCTCCGGGCCGGGCGGGCAGAGCGTGAACACCACCGACTCGGCGGTGCGCATCACTCACCTCCCGACGGGCACTGTCGTCTCGTGCCAGAACGAGAAGAGCCAGTTGCAGAACAAGGAGTCCGCGTTGCGCATCCTGCGGTCGCGGCTCCTCGTCGTCGCGCGGGAGAGCGCCGCAGCCGACGCCAATGCCGCCCGCACGTCGCAGGTGCGCACGGTCGACCGGAGTGAGCGCGTGCGTACGTACAACTACCGGGAGAATCGGATCTCCGACCACCGCGTGGGCTTCACCGCCTACAACCTTGATCGCGTCCTCGATGGGGAGCTCGACACCGTGCTCGACGTGCTGAACAAGGCTGACACCGAGCAAAGGCTCGCGGCCGAATGACCGGCTCGGGAACGACCGCCGAACCCAAACAGCCGCTGCCGGCGTCGGTCGCGATCCGTACCGCGACGGCTCGGTTCGCCGAAGCCGACCTGCCGAGCCCTCGCCCCGACGCGGAGCAGCTCGCCGCCCACGTCCTCGGGATCCCGCGGTCCGAGTTACCTCTGGCGACGTTCGACGTTCTCCTGCTCGAGACGTTCTCCGAGCTGGTCGACCGGCGGGTGCGGCGCGAGCCCCTGCAGCACCTCGTTGGGACCGCCGGGTTCCGCCACCTGGAGTTGATGGTCGGGCCGGGCGTGTTCGTCCCGCGGCCAGAGACCGAGGTCGTCGTCGAGGCGGCACTGGCGTTTCTGCGCTCGCTGCCCGAGGCGACCGCTCCGACCCTGGTCGATCTGTGCACCGGGTCCGGCACGATCGCCTTCAGCCTCGCGCACGAGTTCCCGCGGGCGACGGTCCACGCCGTCGAGCTCGATGCGGGCGCGCTGGAGTGGACCCGACGCAACGCCGACCGGCTCGACCTGCCGGTCGAACTGCACCTCGGTGACGCCGAGCACGGGCTGCCGGAGTTCGACGGTCGGCTCGACCTGGTGGTCAGCAACCCGCCCTATGTCGCCGAGCACGAAGTGTCGGACGTCGACCCCGAGGTCCGGGACCACGATCCTGAGGTGTCGCTCGTCGCCGGCCCGGATGGGCTCGACGTCGTCCGCGCCGTCGAGAAGGCCGCGTGGCGCCTGTTGCGGCCCGGCGGCATGGTGATCGTCGAGCACAGCGACCGGCAGGGACGGAGCGCCCCCGAGGTCTTCGCTTCCCGCTGGCGGGAGGTCCAGGACTTCCAGGACCTCACCGGCCGGGACCGGTACGTGACCGCCGTGCGGCCGTGACGCGGGCCGGCCGATGAGCTCGAGGTTCGACTGCTCCGACCAGGAGGAGCGCCGGCGCGGTCTGGAAGCGGCCGAGCGGGCGCTGCGGTTCGGTGAACTCGTGGTCCTGCCGACCGACACGGTCTACGGACTCGCCGCGGACGCGTTCTCCGCCTCCGCCGTGGACGGGCTGCTGTCCGCCAAGCGACGCGGCCGGGACATGCCGGTACCGGTCCTGGTCGGGGCGTGGTCCACGTTGGACGGTCTGGTGGACGTGCTTCCGCCCGCCGCCGACGCCCTGCGGAAGTCCTTCTGGCCGGGCGGGCTGACGCTGATCGTCCGGCATGCGGCCTCGCTGATCTGGGACTTGGGCGATGCCTTCGGCACGGTCGGCGTGCGCATGCCGATGCATCCCGTCGCTATCGAACTGCTGACCCGGACCGGGCCCCTCGCGGTATCCAGTGCCAACATCAGCGGCTCCCCGCCCGCGGTCACCTGCGACGAGGCCCAGGACCAGCTCGGCGACGACGTCTCGGTCTACCTCGACGGTGGCCCAGCGGGGGAACCGGTGCCCTCGACGATCATCGACTGTACCGTCGACCCGCCACGGCTGCTGCGGGCCGGGGCCATCTCGGTCGAAGAGCTGCGCCGCGAGGTTCCCGACCTCCAGGCCTGACGGTCCGCGGTTGTTGTTGTCGTCGTCACCGCGTTGCCACGTCGCCACCGACGCCGTGGTTCTCGCCCACCGTCGATCCTCCGGCGGTGGTGGATCGGCGGTTGGCGCCGACGGTGGCTGGGTGTGGCCGGTGACCTGCGGAAACGTGGGGTCTGCGTCGTGGTTCTCGCCCACCGTCGATCGTCAGCGGGATGTGACCGGCGGCATCGTGCGCGGTCGACCGATGCGGACGTGCACCCCGGGGGACCACAGCACGTGCGGCGCCCCCTCCGGCTGCGGCAGGCCGTGCGAGGTGACGAGCTCGTCGGAGAGCTCGAGCAACTCGGCGTGGTAGAGCGGCCACGGCTCGTGGGCGACGGGAGCGTGCACGGTCCGGCCGTACCAGCGGCTCGCCAGCCCCCATCGGGCGGAGAGGAAGTCGTCGAGCTCCGTCGGCTGTCCGACCCGGGCGCCGACCCGGACCCGGATCCGGCTCTGCGGGCGCTGTCCCGGACCACGCCGTCGACAGCGGTACTCCCGGATGTCGCCGCTGCGTTCCGCCGACATCGCCGACCAGATGTAGGGCAGCCGATAGCTGACCCGAGCGGCCAGCACGGGCAGCAGGCGGTCGGCGTCGAGCGAGAGGAACACGACGACCCGACGCCCGCGGCTGTCGATCCCGTAGGTGCGGACGTTGGTCTCGAGGAACGAACTCAGGTACGGCAGGGCAGGGGTGCCGAGGATGGTCACGCGACGCATCCGGAACGGGATCAGCCCCACCCAGGCGGAGCCGTCGTGGACGTCCGGCCGCACACCGGCAGGGAGGTGCCGCGCGACCACGTCCGGCTCGTAGCGCCAGTGCAGGTAGGTGAGGTCGAGCCATTCCTGGGTGAAGACCGGATAGCGCACCGTGCGGGGTGGTCGGCGCACCACGGGCTCGGCATTCGGGGCGACGATCTGGTGCGACGGGGATGTCCCGGAGGGTTGCACAGGCCCCATCCTCGTACAGTGACGGACGGACGGGCGGGCCTGGACCACGGTCGAGCAGAGACTGAGTTCGCAGAACATGCCGCTCGCAGAAGACCTGCCAGGAGGACCAGCATGACCGCTGCCGCCGGTACCCCGTTCTGGGGACCTGACTTCGGTGCGCTGCAGGAGACCGACCCGGACATCGCCTCGGTGGTGCTCGACGAGGTCGACCGTCTCAACGGCGGGCTGCAGCTGATCGCGAGCGAGAACCTGACCAGCCCCGCGGTGCTCGCCGCACTCGGCTCGACGCTGTCGAACAAGTACGCCGAGGGCTACCCCGGCCGGCGGTACTACGGCGGCTGTTCGGTCGTCGACCGGGCCGAGACGATCGGCATCGAGCGCGCCAAGGCGCTGTTCGGCGCCGAGCACGCCAACCTGCAGCCGCACTCGGGCGCGTCGGCCAACTTCGCCGCCTATGCGGCGCTGCTGACGCCTGGCGACAAGGTGCTGGCCATGTCGCTCCCGCACGGCGGTCACCTGACCCACGGCAGCAAGGTCAACTTCAGTGGCAAGTGGTTCGACGTCGTCGGCTACGGCGTCCGTGAGGACACCGAGCTGATCGACTACGACGAGGTGCGGCGGCTCGCGCTCGAGCACCGGCCGAAGCTCATCATCTGCGGGGCCACCGCCTACCCCCGGCTGATCGACTTCGCGGCCTTCCGCTCGATCGCTGACGAGGTCGGGGCGTGGCTGATGTGCGACGCCGCACACTTCATCGGCCTCGTCGCCGGCAAGGCGATCCCGAGCCCGGTCCCGTACTGCGACGTCGTCACCTTCACCACCCACAAGGTGCTGCGCGGACCACGCGGCGGGATGCTCGTCTGCCGCGAGGAGCTCGCCGCGCGGATGGACAAGGCCGTCTTCCCCTTCGCGCAGGGCGGCCCCCTCATGCACGCCGTGGCAGCCAAGGCGGTTGCGCTCAAGGAAGCCGCGACGCCGGAGTACCAGACCTACGCCCGGCAGGTCATCTCCAACGCTCAGGCGCTGGCCGACGGTCTGGCCGCGGAGGGGATCCGGCCGGTGGCCGGCGGTACCGACACCCACCTCGCGTTGCTCGACCTGCGTGAGGTCGGCGTGACGGGCCGGGACGCCGAGCAGCGGTGCGACGCAGCGCTCATCACCCTCAACAAGAACGCGATCCCCTACGACCCGCAGCCGCCGCTGGTCGCCTCCGGCATCCGGGTCGGCAGCCCGTCGGTGACGACACAGGGCATGACCGAGGGGGAGATGAAGGAGGTCGCGAGCCTGATCGCCCGGGCGGTGCGGGATCCATCCGCGACCGCGGAGGTGGCCGAGGCCGTCGGCACGCTGGTCCGTCGCTTCCCGGCCTACGGCGCTGCCACCGGCTGAGTCCGCCCGCCCGCCCGCTCGCGGGTGACGCGGTAGGAGCGGGTGTGACACAGAAGGAGGCCGCCCGTGCGCGAATACGCGCTCGTGTTCGTGGTCGCGGTGGCCGTCACCTTCCTCGTCACCCCATTGACCCGGAGGCTCGCCCTGCGGGTCGGGGCGCTCGCCGAGATCCGCGACCGTGACGTCCACGCGGTCCCGACCCCGCGGTTGGGCGGTCTCGCGATGCTCGCAGGCCTCGCCGCCAGCCTGCTCGTCGCCGGCCAGCTCCCCTTCCTCTCGGCCGTGTCCCGGGACTACGGGGAGCCGCGAGCCGTCCTGGTGGCCGGCCTCCTGATCTGCCTGTTGGGTGCGATCGACGACCGCTTCGGTATCGATGCCGTCACGAAACTGGCCGGTCAGGTACTGGCGGCCGGCGTGATGGTGCTGCTCGGCATCCAACTCTCCTACGCCCCTCTGCCCAACGGGGAGCTCGTCGCCCTCGGGCCGGAGACGGCCGTCCCGCTGACGGTTCTGCTGACAGTGGTGCTGGTCAACGCCTTGAACTTCGTCGACGGGCTGGACGGCCTGGCAGCCGGGGTGGCGGCGATCGCCGCCTTGGCGGAGTTCGCGTACTCGTACCAGATCGCGGTCCACAACGGCCTGTACCGGGCCACGCCGGCGACGTTGATCGCGATCGGGACCGCCGGCGTCTGCATCGGGTTCCTGCCCCACAACTTCAACCCGGCCCGGCAGTTCATGGGTGACTCCGGCTCGATGTTGGTCGGGCTACTCCTCGCGGCTTCGGTCACCTCGGTGACCGGGCAGGTCTACTACGGCGGGATCACCGGGGGAGACGCACTGCCGTCGTTGCTGCCGTTGGCCGTCCCGCTGATGGTGCTCGCCGTTCCGTTCGTCGACCTGGCGCTCGCCGTCGTCCGCCGAACCCGGGCGGGGCGCTCCCCGTTCAGCCCGGACAAGCAGCACCTGCACCACCGGTTGCTCGAGATCGGTCACTCGCACGTCCGAGCCGTCCTGCTCATGTGGATGTGGGCGGCGCTGCTCGGGTTCGGTGGCGTGCTCGCATCGTTCTCGAACAAACCACTGCTGGTGATCGGGGCGGTGGCCGTCCTGACCTTGCTGACCCTCGTGCTGGTCCGCGCGCCGCTGCGGCAGCAGAAGGCCGAACAACGCCGGACGTCGCCGCTGGTCGAGCCGGGGCGCCGGGGGGACCCGCCCCCGCCGGTCCCGCCACCCAGCGAGCAGCCGGCGACCGCATCGTCCGGTCCTCCGTGAGCGTCCGGGGCACGGAGCCGGACCGCGGGGAGAGGGGCCGCCGGGAGCAGCGGGGCCCGTTGGGGCTCGCACTCGGCTCTGGCACGCTCGGCGCGGCCGGGACGGGCCTGCTCGCCGTGGTGGTCGCCGCCCTGGTCGTGGGCCTGTCCGGTGCCGTGAGCGCCCTGTTCGGCCTCGTAGTGGTGCTGCTCTTCTTCGTTGTCAGCCTGTATCTGGTGGAGGTCGCCAACCGGGTGGCGCCGTCATTGACGTTGCCGGTCGGCATGACCGTCTACGGCGTGCTCGTCGCCTGGCTCGGGTTGCTCGCGTTCGGGACGTCGCTGCCGGACAAGTTGCACCTGGCCTCGTTCGCCTGGACGGTCATCGCGTCGACGCTCGGCTGGGTCGTCGTGCAGGCGAGTGCTGTGTGGCGCTCCCGGCTCTCCTACGTCGACGTCGACCTCCCGACGAGTGCCGAGCCCTCCAAGGCCGAGCAGCACGGCTCGACAGCAGGCCCCACCGAAGACGCCACGGACCACCGGGACCCCGAGCCGCGACCGACACGCAGAGTAACCGACGCACCGCCTTGACCTGCCGGGTCATCGCGGCGCAGCGCGCACTCTGAGATGCTCGGCTTCGTCGGGACGGTTCGGCCAATACCACGGTTCAGCAGGCGTTCTGGGGAGGCGTACGGGTGTCGAAGCGGTCCTTCGACGCATCCCGGAGCGGCTTCGGGTCCGTGGCGCAAACGCGGGCAACCCCATGTCAGAGGTGTGAAATGTTGCTGATACGGTGATCACGTCACGGCGCCTCTGGAACACGCGGGTGCGACGCGATTTCGGCGCCTCTGGAAGAAGTCGGGTGCGTCTTCTCGTCGATCCACTGGTTTCGCCGGTGGTTTCCGGCGGTACGGGCGGGGCGTCCACACCTTTGCGGCTCTTCGACGCAGTGCCCACATGACAGCTACGACGAACGGTTGGGGGGCGGGAAGCGCGTGAGCCTGCTGCTGCTGGCTGCCGAGAAGAAGCCTGGCTTCCAGGAAGTGCACCCGATCGGACCGGAGTCCTTCGAGTTCAAGTCGTTCACCGACTTCACACTCTTCGGTCTGCACGTGGCGGTCACCCGCATGGTGACCATGGCCTTCTTCGCCGCGATCGTCATCTCGCTCTTCTTCTTGATCGCACTGCGCAAGCCGAAGATGGTGCCGGGTCGGCTCCAGTTCTCCGCCGAGGCCATCTACGGGTTCGTCCGGGACCAGGTGGCCAAGGACGTCATCGGTCCCGAGGGCATCCGCTTCGCGAGCTACCTGACCTCGCTGTTCGTGTTCATCTTGGTCCTGAACCTGTACGAGATCCTGCCGCTGGCCCAGACGCCGGTGACGGGTCGTATCGCCTATCCTGCGGTCCTGGCGATCGCGACCTGGATCTTGTTCATCGCGGTGGGTATCAAGAAGCAGGGCTTCGGGGCCTACTTCAAGGGGGCGCTCCTCCCGCCCGGGGTGCCGAAGGGTCTCTACGTCCTGCTGACCCCGATCGAGTTCGTCTCGACCTTCATCTTCCGGCCGTTCACCCTGGCCGTCCGATTGTTCGCCAACATGTTCGCCGGCCACCTGCTGGTTCTGATCTTCTTCAGCGGGGCGCTCTACATGTGGAGCGTGGGCGGTCTTCAGATCGCCTTCGGCACGGTCGCGTTCCTCATCGGCATCGTCGTCACCTTCTTCGAACTGTTGATCATCTCGCTGCAGGCGTACATCTTCGTCACGTTGACCGCGGTTTATGTGGCGGAGTCTCTCGCCGAGGAGCACTAGAACAGCCTGCGGCAACTGCCTGCCAGGCCCCACCCCCTCATGAGGAGGACCCGACAGACATGGATACATTTCTCGCCGCTGGTAGCGGCGTCACCGGGAGCATCGGATCGGTTGGTTACGGTCTCGCCGCCATCGGCCCGGCCATCGGCATCGGCCTGATCTTCGCGGCGTACATCAACTCCACCGCGCGTCAGCCCGAGTCGGCCGGCCTCACCCGCACCTACCTGTTCCTCGGGTTCGCCCTCGTCGAGGCGCTCGCGCTCATCGGTGTGGTCGGCCCGTTCGTCTTCAAGTAGGCCGAGAACATGCCCGTCATGTATCTGGCCGCGGAAGGCTCGAACCCGCTGGTCCCATCCGGTGGCGAGATCATCCTCGGGACGATCGCGTTCGCTCTGCTCTGCGTCGTCCTCATGAAGAAGGCGCTGCCGCAGGCGGAGAAGATCTACCAGGAGCGTCGTGACGCCATCGAGGGCGGCCTCGAGCGTGCCGAGCGTGCGCAGCAGGAGGCCCAGGCCACGCTGGCCCAGTACCGGGCCCAGCTCGCCGACGCGCGTAGCGAAGCCAGCCGGATCCGCGAGCAGGCCCACGAGGACGCGAAGCGGATCGTGGCCGAGATGCGCGCCGACGCCGAACGGGACCGTGAGGAGCGCCGACAGCGCTTCGAAGGCCAGTTGGCGGCGGAGCGCACCCAGGCGATCGCCCAGTTGCGGCATGAGGTGGGCGGAATCGCCCTCCAACTCGCTGAGCGGGTCATCGGTCGTGAGCTCGAGAACGACGACCGTCAGCGCGAGCTGGTCGACGACTTCATCTCCGGCCTCGAATCGTCGCCGAACGGCTCCACGGCGGCGGCGTCGGCACCGGCAGGGAGCTGACCGTGGAGGGTGCCAGCAAGGCTTCGCTCGTCGCGGTGAAGAAGCGGCTCGACGAGGTCGCCGGCGACGCCGATCGGGCCGAGGTGGGCGATCAGTTGTTCGCGTTCGCCGACCTGCTCGACCGGGAGCTGCGGCTGCGCCGCGCTCTCGCCGACTCGGGGAGCGACGCCGACGCGCGCCGCAACCTCGCGCGGCGGGTGCTGGGTGACCAGCTGTCCGAGGCGTCGCTGGAGCTGGTGTCGGATCTGGTCGGCGCCCGCTGGTCGCGGCCGGTCGATCTGCTCATCGCCACCGACGAGGTCGGTGCCCAAGCGCTGTTCAGCGCTGAGGAGAGCGGCAGCGGCGGATCCGGGACCGGTTCGGGCTCGCTGGACGAGATCGAGGACGAGCTGTTCCGGTTCGGTCGCCTCATCGATCGCGAACCCAGGCTCGCCCTCGCCCTGTCCGACCCCGCCCTTCCGGCCGACCGCAAGTCCTCGCTCATCGAGCGTCTGCTCGAGGGCCGAGCGTCTTCGGCCACGAAGCGGCTGGTCGAGCGGGTGGTCATCCACCCCCGCGGTCACAGCATCCCGCGGGCGCTCGAGCGGCTCGCCGAGTTGGCGTCGGAGCGACGGTCCCGCTACATCGCCGTCGTTACTACCGCTCGGCAGCTGGACGAGGATCAGGCGGACCGGTTGCGCGCGGCCCTGTCCTCAGCCTTCGGCAGAGACATGGACCTTCAGGTCGACGTCGATCCGTCGCTCCAGGGCGGCCTGGTCGTCCGCGTGGGTGATGAACTGGTGGATGGGAGTGTCGTCCGCCGGCTGTCTGAACTGCGCCGTCGTCTGCTCCGCTGACGGGCCGCCGTCCCATCCGCCGACCCGGCCAACCGACTTTCTTGAACACATATCGCTTCTCGAAGCGCTCATAAGAAGGACCCCGACATGACCGAGCTGTCCATCCGCCCTGACGAGATCCGCGATGCCCTCCGCGAGTTCGTCGACTCGTACGAGCCGAGCTCGGGTGAGCGCGAAGAGGTCGGCCGGGTTACCGAGACCGGCGACGGCATCGCCCGTGTCGAGGGTCTTCCCCGCACCATGACCAACGAGCTGCTCGAGTTCGAGGGCGGCGTCGTCGGGCTCGCGCTGAACCTCGACATCAGCGAGATCGGTGTCGTGCTGCTCGGCGACGCGTCGCACATCGAGGAGGGTTCGGAGGTCCGGCGGACCGGCGAGATTCTCTCCGTGCCGGTCGGCGACGGCTTCCTCGGTCGCGTCGTGGATTCCCTCGGCCGCCCGCTGGACGGTCTGGGCGAGATCGAGAGCAGCGAGCGCCGCGTCCTGGAACTCCAGGCGCCGTCGGTGGTCCAGCGCCAGCCGGTCACCGAGCCGCTGCAGACCGGGATCAAGGCGATCGACGCGATGACCGCCATCGGCCGCGGCCAGCGCCAGCTGATCATCGGCGACCGCCAGACCGGTAAGAGCGCCATCGCCCTCGACGCGATCATCAACCAGCGCGACAACTGGCACTCGGGCGACCCGAAGAAGATGGTCAAGTGCATCTACGTGGCGGTGGGTCAGAAGAACACCACCATCGCGCAGGTCCGTGACTCCCTCGAGGAGGCCGGCGCGCTCGAGTACACGACGATCGTGGCCGCTCCCGCCGCCCAGCCGGCCGGCTTCAAGTACCTCGCGCCCTACACCGGCTCGGCCATCGGCCAGCACTGGATGTACGAGGGCCAGCACGCGCTGATCGTGTTCGACGACCTCACCAAGCAGGCCGAGGCCTACCGGACGATGAGCCTGCTGCTGCGTCGTCCGCCGGGCCGCGAGGCATACCCGGGTGACGTCTTCTACTTGCACTCGCGGCTGCTCGAACGGTGCGCGAAGCTCAACGACGAACTCGGTGGCGGTTCGATGACGGGGCTCCCGCTCATCGAGACCAAGGGCAACGACGTCTCGGCCTTCATCCCGACCAACGTCATCTCGATCACCGACGGGCAGATCTTCCTCGAGACCGACCTGTTCAACCAGGGCGTCCGTCCCGCCATCAACGTGGGACTCTCGGTCAGCCGCGTGGGTGGTGCCGCGCAGATCAAGTCGATGAAGTCGGTCGCCGGCCGGCTCCGCATCGACCTGGCGCAGTTCCGCGAGCTGGAGTCGTTCGCTGCCTTCGGCTCCGACCTCGACAAGACCTCGCGGGCCCAGCTCGAGCGGGGACAGCGCTTGGTAGAGCTGCTCAAGCAGAAGCAGTACTCGCCGTACCCGGTGGAGCGCGAGGTCGTCTCGATCTGGCTCGGCACGCAGGGCCACCTGGACGACGTGCCGGTCAGGGACGTCGGCAAGTTCGAGCGGGAGTTCCTCGACTACCTGGACCGCGAGGGCAGCGTCTTCGACCGGATCGCCGACGCGAAGAAGATCGACGGGGACCTCCTCGAGTCGCTCGAGAAGTCCGTCCGTGACTTCAAGGAGCAGTTCCAGACCTCCGAGGGCGAGGGTCTGCACACCGACGACGACGAGCACGCCGAGGCCAAGGACGACGACGCGCAGGAGTCGATCAAGAAGCACAAGGACTCCAAGAACGACGACTCGAACTCCGATGATTCGGGCGACTCCGGCTCTGGCGAACGCTCCGAGTCCGACTCCGGCAAGTCCGACTCCGGCAAGTCGAGCTCTGGCAAGTCGCGCGACAAGAAGAAGTCCGACTGACGTGGCGGGTCAACTCCGGGTCTACCGCCGACGCATTCGGTCGGTGCAGTCGACCAAGAAGATCACCCGGGCTATGGAGCTCGTCGCGGCCTCCCGGATCTCCAAGGCGCAGCGTCGGGTGACCCAGTCGAAGCCGTACGCCGAGGAGATCACCCGAGTGATCACCGCGGTCGCGAGTTCGACCAACATCGACCACCCGCTCACCACCGAGCAGGACGAGCCGAAGCGGGCCGCCGTTCTCGTCATCACCTCCGACCGGGGCCTCGCCGGTGCCTACAGCACCAACGCGCTCCGGCGGGCCGCCGAGCTGTACGCCACCCTCCGTCAGGAGGGGAAGCAGGCGCTGACCTACGTCATCGGCAACAAGGGCATCACCTACTACCGGTTCCGGGACCGCTCGGTGGAGCAGTCCTGGTCGGGGTTCAGCGAGCAGCCGATCTACGAGAACGCCAAAGAAGTAGCCGACACGCTCATCGACAAGTTCACGCAGGACACCTCGGACGGTGGCGTGGACGAGATCCACATCATCTTCACCGAGTTCCGGTCCCAGCTCACCCAGCGGGCGGTCGCCCGCCGGATCCTGCCGATGGTGGTGCAGGAGACCGACGAGCAGCCCGAGGGCGGCCCGCTTCCGCTCTACGAGTTCGAGCCATCCGGTGAGGGCGTCCTCGACGCGCTGCTGCCGCGCTACGTGGAGAGCCGCATCTTCGCCGCTCTCCTCGAGTCTGCCGCGTCGGAGTCCGCCGCTCGCCGACGCGCCATGAAGGCCGCTACGGACAACGCGGACGAGATCATCAAGGACCTCACCCGGATGGCCAACGCGGCCCGCCAGGCCGAGATCACGCAGGAGATCAGCGAAATCGTCGCCGGCGCGGACGCGCTGGCCGGCTAGGAGGCTACGACTATGCCTAAGGACGCAGCATGACCGAAACGGTCGAAGAGACACAGGACCAGCAGGAGGGTGGCGTCGGCCGCATCTCCCGCGTAATCGGCCCGGTGGTCGACGTCGAGTTCTCCAGCGAGCAGATGCCGGAGATCTTCAACGCGCTGCACGTCGAGCGCACCCTCGGCGATCAGACCGACACCATCACCCTCGAGGTCTCCCAGCACATCGGCGACAACATGGTGCGTTGCGTGTCGCTGGCCCCGGCCGACGGCCTCGTGCGTGGCACCGAGGTCCAGGACACCGGCGCGCCGATCTCGGTGCCGGTCGGTGACGTCACCAAGGGCCACGTGTTCAACGCCCTCGGCGTGCCGCTCGACATCGAAGAATCGTCGCTCGACATCAAGACGCGCTGGTCGATCCACCGCCAGCCGCCGCCGTTCGACGAGCTCGAAGCCAAGACCGAGATGTTCGTGACCGGCATCAAGGTGATCGACCTGCTGGCCCCGTTCGTCCAGGGTGGGAAGATCGGCCTGTTCGGCGGGGCCGGCGTCGGCAAGACCGTGATCATCCAGGAGATGATCCGCCGCGTCGCCAAGGAGTTCGGTGGCGTATCGGTGTTCGCCGGCGTCGGCGAGCGCACCCGCGAGGGCAACGACCTCTGGCTCGAGATGGCGGAGGCGGACGTCCTCAAGGACACTGCCCTCGTCTTCGGTCAGATGGACGAGCCGCCGGGCACCCGGCTACGCGTCGCCCTGTCGGCACTGACGATGGCGGAGTACTTCCGCGACGAGCAGCAGCAGGACGTGCTGCTGTTCATCGACAACATCTTCCGGTTCACCCAGGCCGGCCAGGAGGTCTCCACGCTGCTCGGCCGCATGCCGAGCGCCGTCGGTTACCAGCCGACCCTGGCCGACGAGATGGGCGAGCTGCAGGAGCGGATCACCTCGACCCGGGGTCACTCGATCACCTCGCTGCAGGCGATCTACGTGCCCGCCGACGACATCACCGACCCGGCGCCCCACACCACGTTCACCCACCTCGACGCGACGACGGTGCTCTCCCGCTCCATTTCGGAGAAGGGCATCTACCCGGCCGTCGACCCGCTGGACAGCACCTCGCGCATCCTCGACGCCCGCTACATCGGCGAGGAGCACTACAACGTCGCCCAGCGCACCAAGGAGATCCTGCAGCGCAACAAGGATCTCCAGGACATCATCGCCATCCTCGGCGTCGACGAGCTCTCCGAGGAAGACAAGATCGCTGTGAACCGGGCCCGCCGGATCGAGCGCTTTCTGTCCCAGCCGTTCTTCGTTGCCGAGCAGTTCACCGGTATCGAGGGCAAGTTCACGCCGCTGGACGAGACGATCGATTCCTTCAAGCGGCTCACCGAAGGCGAGTTCGACCACCTGCCGGAGCAGGCGTTCCTCATGTGCGGCGGTATCGAAGACGCCGAGGCGAACGCGAAGAACATGAGCTCCGACGACCGCGAGTAGTTCGGGACTTCTGTTGCATGCGCAGCCGCGGCCCTTCGGGGTCGCGGCTGACGCGTTATCACCGACCGTCCCGGGGAAGGTCGAGAGGCGACCGTAGCTCAGTCGCGGGCCCTTCCGGCCGATGGCGTCACCGATGAGCACGATCCCGCTGGACCTGCCGGGCGCTGTGGTCGCTGCCGTGCCGATCGAGGACCAGGGGTCCGAGCAGTCAACCGGGAACACGGCTCGACGGAGGCTCCGCCGGGCACCCGCGGTGCTCGCCCCAACCCTGCCGGCGCTGCTGATGTTCGGCTTGTGCATCGCCGGTATGAGCGACCCGCCGGATCAGCCGGCCGGTGGTTCCGCGGTCTCGTCGCGGCTGCACGTGCCGACCGAGGACCCGTCCCTCCTTCCGTCCGTCCCGCGGAGGCGATGATCTCAGCGGGGGAGTCCCCTCGCTGCGACGTGACCCGCCCCGTCATCGTCGCGTGATCCGGGCCTCGGTAGAGTGCTGGCCATGGCGACGATGCGCGTGGCGGTGGTCTCTCCCGAGCAGGAGGTCTGGTCCGGCGAGGCCGAACTGGTGGTGGCCCGCACGTTGGACGGCGAGCTCGGCGTCCTGCCCGGTCACATCCCGCTCCTCGGCGTGCTCGCCGAGGAAGGCGAGGTCCGCATCAAGACCGGCGACTCGACCGTGACCGCGCAGGTGCACGGCGGATTCGTCTCCGTCACCCACGACGGCGTCAGCATCCTCGCCGAGTCCGCCGAGATCACCTGAGCTCGTCCCAGCGGGAGCGCGACGGTCGTCCGCGGCCCGACCGGGCCCCTGAACTCCCTGAACTCCCTGCACTCCCTGCACTCCCTGCACTCCCTGGCTCAGGCTTCGCCGCCGCCGGGCTGCCACAGCACCTCGGCGCCGCCGGCGGCCTTCCGCGCCAGGATGAACAGAAGGTCCGACAGCCGGTTCAGGTACAGCGCTGGTGCGGTACCGGTGTGCTCCGGGTCGTCCTCGAGCAGGGCCCACGTCGACCGTTCCGCCCGACGCGCGATCGTGCGCGAGACGTGCAGCAGCGCAGCGCCCGCGGTACCACCGGGCAGGATGAACGAATTCAGCGGCGCCAAGTCGTCGTTGAAGCGGTCGCACTCCCGCTCGAGGCGCTCCACGTACTCCTCCGTCACCCGCAACGGCGGGTACTTCGGGTCGGGGACGATAGGGGTCGCGAGATCGGCTCCGACGTCGAACAGGTCGTTCTGGATGCGCCGGAGCAGCGCCGCGACGTCCTCGTCGAGCGAACCGAGCGCGATGGCGACGCCCAGCGATGAGTTCGCCTCGTCCACGTCGGCGTAGGCCGCGAGCCGCGGATCGGTCTTGCGGACCCGGCTCATGTCACCCAACGCGCTGGTCCCGTCGTCGCCGGTGCG
>DATITC010000052.1:0-34397 GCA_035468175.1 Frankiaceae bacterium
CGGATCGGAGCAGGGAGTTTCCTGCGGCCCGGCGACTCAGCCGGATGCTGCCCATCTTCCCCCCAACAGATGTGGGTCGGGTTTCGCCACGGCGATGGTGCCGTAGAACTCAGCGGAAAGGCAGTACCGCCGCGCGGAAATCTGGTTCGGCATCCCCGACATCCGGCGGCGGTGCCCTGAGCACGATCCCCGCTCGGTTGAGCAAGCCTTGCTCATACCCCGGAAAACGCCGAAGCAGACCCTCCCCGACATGAATCCGGTCGAATCAGACCCCGCGCCCTCACCGCCGTTGCGCACCGGTCCGACGACCCCGTTGTCGGACCGGGCAGGTGTTCCTTTGCCACTTCGGGTAGGCCCACGTCGGGAAGGGCTGCGACTTTCGTGTCGGCGAGGAGGCCTGCGTGGCTAAGGAGCTGATCCTGCGGGACGGCACGCCCGCGATGGTGTGGTCGGTATCGCCATCGGACGCACGAGGGCTCGCGGAGAACTACGCGCACCTGTCCGACCGGACTCGGTACCGGCGCTTTCTCTCGCCGATCCCCCGGCTGTCGCCCGAGCTGCTGCGACTTCTGGTCGACACCGTCGACGGCGTTGACCACGTCGCGCTCATCCTCGTGGTCTTCCCCTCCGACGAACCCGAACGGGCGGTCGGCATCGCAAGAATGATCCGACTCTCCGAGGACGCGACGGCGGCGGATGTCGCGGTCACGGTCGTTGACGAGTGGCAAGGTCGAGGCGTGGCCTCGGCCCTGCTCGCCGAGCTGATGGAGAACCGTCCGGTGGGCGTCCGGACAATCCGGACCCAAGTGGGCGCCGAGAACCAGCCGTCGCTGGCGATGCTGCGACGGCTAGGCGACATCCACCTGGATCAGGTCGGCTCCGGTGTGTACGACGTCCAAGTCGATCTCGAGCAACAGGCCGGAGCACCGACCCAGGGCTGAGGGTGGCTTGACAGGCGGTACCTGAACCGCCGGGCTTCACCCGCGCCCTCAAGCGATCTCAACCAACGCGACCCAGGTCGCCGACCTCTCCCCCGGTGCACGGGCCGTCGACTTCCTGAGCGCCGGCGGTGACATGCTGCTCGCGGTGAACCCCGGAACCGTGCCGGCGATGGTCAACGCGGTGCTGGCCCGCGCCGCCGTCGACAGCTCGTTCCGCCGTCAGTTCCCGGGCATCCGATCGGGTGTCGGGAAGGGGCGAGGATGTTCTGCCGGCATCGACATCAGAACAGGTGTCGTGACGACATTCGATTTGATGTCGACCTTCGGATCGACACCCGCCCGTCCCGTAACACCGGCTTCGGTGTGACGGCGCGGTCGCTCGCCGCCGCGTTCGGACCACATATGTGTTGCCTGAGAAATGGGGCGCGCAGACTCCTTTTGTGGCGGACGACCCCGATGATGCCCAGGTGAAAGCATCCACGGTGCTGCCACCGGCAGGGCGGCCGGCAGGCCGGAAGCGCAGGCATGACAGGGGCGCCAGTGACAGCGGTGCCGGTGACAGCGGTGCGGATGACAGGGGCGTCGAGGGCAACGCGCGCCTGACGGCCGCACTGGGCATGCTGCTGACGTTGCTCCTGCTCGCCGAGGGCGTCACGATCCTCAGCGTTCGTCAGCTGATCACCGCCCACATCGCGATCGGCCTGATGCTGGTGGCGCCGGTCGCCGTGAAGATCGGCACCACGACCTACCGCTTTGCGCGGTATTACCTGGGCGATGGGCCCTACGTCCACCGCGGTCCACCGCCGCTCGTGCTGCGGATGATCGGACCGCTCGTCGTCATCTCGACGGTCGCGCTGCTCGGTACCGGAGTCGCGCTGCTCTTCCGCCGGCCGGGCGACGCCGGCTTCTTCCTGACCCTGCACAAGGCGAGCTTCATCGTCTGGATTCCGCTGATGGCCCTGCACTTCCTTGGTCACGTCGTCGAGGCCGGGCGGCTGACGGCCCGCGACCTCTCCGGTCGCCGGGCGGCGCGCGACGCCGGCACGGCGGACCGGACTGTCTCATCGGGCGGCAGCAGGCTGCGCATCGTGCTGGTGGTGCTGACCCTCGCGGCCGGAGTAGGAACCGCGGCCGCAGCGACGCCGGGTAACCACTGGTCACACAGCTCGCCCCGCTACGAGCGGCACGACGGGGCCGGCGAGGGACACCTTCGTCGCTGACGGATGACCACCGCTTGCCTGCATCCACAGCTTCGCCACAGGCAACACCGGTGCTGCCCACAGGACCTCCTGGAAAGGTCTCTCTCAACAGAGCCGGACCGGGATTGAGGAGCAGCCGTGCGCACATCGAGGTCACTGGCGAACAAGCGAACTCAGACGATCACCAGCTCGGTCGCGCTTGCCGGGGTTGCGGGAGTTGTGGCGATCGCCGCAGGAGTGGGCACCCACCACGCGGCGAGCAGCACCACGGGGACCTCGACCAGCGGCTCGCGGTCGAGCGGTGCGAGTGCCGAAAGCTCGGGTTCGAGCGATGACAGTTCCACCTCGAACAGCGGAGCCACCTCGAACAGCGGAACCTCGAGCTCCGACTCGGGCAACTCCTGGAACCCGTCCGGCACAACGGTGCTGCCCGGTACCGGCTCCTCCGTGGCTAGTAGCAGCGGGTCATGACCCCGCACGCGGTCGAGGACGCCGATTCAGTCACCGCCGACTCAATCACCGCCGACTCAGACACCGCCGTCGCAGCCGCCGAATGGCGGGCCATCGGCACGACGGCCCGCATCGTCACTACGCTGCCCGAGACGCTGGACGACGCCTGCGAGCTCGTCGTGCGCGAGCTCGCCGCCCTTGACCTCGCCTGCAGCCGCTTCCGGCCCGACTCGGAGGTTCGTCGGCTCGAGCAGGCAGAGGGCGAGACGGTGAGCGCGAGCCCGCTCTTGGTGAAAGCGCTCGACGTCGCTCTCGTCGCCGCCCGGCGGACGAACGGCGATGTCGATCCGACGCTGGGAACCGCGCTGGTCGATCTGGGCTACGACGAGACCTTCGACGTGGTGCGCCGACGCTCGGCGGGCGGACGCGTCCGGGTCGTCCGCAAGGTCCCGGGCTGGCGGCGGGTCGAGGTGGACATCGACCGCGGCACCGTGCGTGTTCCGCCCGGAACGCTGCTCGATCTCGGCGCGACCGCCAAAGCGTGGGCCGCCGACCGCTGTGCCGGCCAGATCGTGGCGCGATTCGGTGGAGGTGTGCTGGTCAGCCTCGGCGGTGACATCGCCACCGCAGGTGCGGCCCCGTCCGGCGGCTGGTCCATCCAGGTGCAGGACCGTCCGGACGCCCCGAATGAATCCTCGATAACCGTCCGGCTTCCGGGCGGAAGCGCTCTGGCCACGTCGAGTACCTCCAGCCGCTCCTGGATCGCGGGGCGCACGCGTATGCACCACGTCCTCGACCCGCGGTCGCTGCGCCCGGTACCCGCCGTCTGGCGCTACGTCTCCGTCGCCGCCGCGGACTGCGTCACCGCGAACACCGCGAGCACCGCCGCACTCGTCCGGGGACGCGCTGCGCCGGACTGGCTCGCGGGCCTCGGGCTTCCCGCGCGCCTGGTCGCCGCGGACGGCGCGGTGGTCCGGGTGGGCTCGTGGCCCTCGGAGGCCTTGTCGTGACCAACGCACAGCTGGACGTGGCCCTCTGGTACCTCGGCCGCGGCAGCGGAGTCGTGGCGCTGGTGCTGCTCACCGCCTCCGTGCTGCTCGGGATCGTCACCCGCTCCGGCCGGCCGTTGCCGGGCCTCCCGCGCTTCGCCGTTGCCGAAGTGCACCGGTCCATCGGTCTGCTGAGCGTCGCCTTCCTGGCGGTTCACGTCCTCACGCTGACGTTGGACCCGAAAGCCCAGATGCGCTGGCTCAACGTGATCATCCCCTTCGTCAGCAGCTGGCGCCCGCTCTGGACCGGGTTGGGCACGCTCGCGCTGGACCTGCTGGTCGCCCTCCTCGTCACGAGCCTGTTGCGGGAGCGGCTCGGTCATGTCGTCTGGAGAGCCGTGCACTGGGCCAGCTACGCCCTCTGGCCCTTCGCCGTCCTCCACACCCTGGGCAGCGGCACGGACATCGGACATGGCTGGCTCACGCTCGTCCTGGGGGCCTGTGTGCTGGCCGTCGCGCTCGCAGGCGTGTGGCGCCTGTCCGACTGGTTCCTCGACCCGTCCGATCGGCTGCCCGGCTCGAAGCGGCCGCAGCCGTCGCAGCGGACGCAGCCGCCGCAGCCGTCGCAGCGGCAACGGACCTCCTATCCGGAAGCGACTTTCCGCCGATGACGACAACCACCGATCCGAACGCGACGGTCCCGGTCCGCATTGCTTCCCGGTCCACGGGACTGCCGGCACCCGCGCTCGCAGGCGACGTCGTGGGCGGCAGTCACCTTCGGATCCTGGCCGCAGACCAAACCCGTTCAGCAGCGCTCCCGCGGCTCAGCACCGACCAGCTGATCGATCTCCTACGCCAGGCCGGACTGCAAGGCCGCGGCGGTGCCGGCTTCCCTGCCTGGCGCAAGCTCGCCACCGTCGCTGCCACGCGGAGGCGACCTGTCCTCGTCGCGAACGCCGCCGAGGGCGAGCCCGCGAGCGCTAAGGACCGGGTCCTGCTCCGCCAGCGCCCGGATCTGGTGCTGGACGGTCTGTCCCTGCTCAGCGGCGCGCTTCAGGCCCGCGAGGTCTACCTCTATGTGGGCGACGCCGACCTGCTCCCCGGCCTCCAGGCGGAACTCGACGCCCGCCGGGCAGTCCGGAGGGATCCCGTTCCCGTTCGCCTCGAAGTCGCCCCGCAGCTCTTCCTCGCTGGTGAGGAGTCCGCTGCCGCGAACTGGTTGAGCGGCGGTCCGGTGGCACCCCGGACCAAGCCTCCCCTGGTGCTCACCTCGGGAGTGCGGGGCCGCCCGACCCTGATCCACAACGTGGAGACTCTCGCCCACATCGCCCTGCTCGCGCGGCATGGGGCCGGCTGGTTCCGACAAGCCGGAACGAGGGACGAGCCCGGAACGATGCTGATGACGGTCTCCGGTGCCGTGCGCCGGCCCGCAGTGCTCGAGGTCCCCGTCGGGACATCGATCCCCGAGGTGATCGACCTCGCCGGCGGTGCGACGCGGCGCCTGTCCGCATTGCTCCTCGGCGGTTACGGAGGTGGCTGGATCTCGGCGGCCGCCGCCGCGACGGCGACGACGTCACGAGCTTCCTTGACGCCGTTGGGCAGCTCACTCGGCGCCGGCGTAGTGGTCGCCTTCCCGGACGACAGGTGCGGTCTGGCCGAGACCGCGCGCCTGGTGGCCTACCTGGCTCGCGAGTCCGCCGGGCAGTGCGGTCCCTGCCTGAACGGGTTGCCGCACCTTGCCCGGCTGATGCAGATGCTGGCCTCAGGCTCCGCGACACCAGCCGTCCTCGGTGAGCTGGAGCGCGTCAGCGGCCTCGTCACTGGTCGAGGAGCCTGCCGACACCCGGACGGCACCGCGCGCCTGATCCGCAGCGCACTCCTGACTTTCGGCGACGAAGCGCAGCTTCACCTCGCGGGACGCTGCAGCGCCCGTACGACCACTCCGCTGCTGCCGGTCGACCAGGAGCATGCGTCATGCCTGTGAGTGAGGCACCTGCCGGCAGCCAGCCCCGCCTGTCCGTCGACTGGACGCGATGCGACGGGAGGGGGTTGTGTGTGGAGCTCCTCCCCGAGCTGATCGCCCGGGACGATTGGGGATACCCGATCATCCGCCGAGCGGAGGTCCCGGACCGGCTGGGCAACTACGCCAGGCAGGCCGTGCGTGTCTGCCCCCGCCTGGCACTACGGCTGCTTCCACCCGAAGCCTGATCCGACGAAACCAGGTCAGTCACCAGCGGTGAAGATGCTCCACGCTTCCCGCAGCGCGTAGTAGAGGAGCAGGTAGCCGGCGAGGGGATCGGCCCACCACCAGCCGGCGGCCGCGTTCAGCGACAGCCCGACCAGAACCGCGACGGCCAGTAGCCCATCGATCGCGGTTACGCGCCCCTCCGTCAGCAGAACCGGGTTGCCGAGCGCACGCCCGGTGCGCGTCTTGCCGGCCGCAAGCGCGAACATGACGGCGGCCGTGATCGCGGTCCAGACGATGCCGAGCGGGCTGTGCCGCGGATGGAACCCGCTGATCAGGCTCCAGGTCGACTGAACCGCCAGGTAGCAGGCGAGCGCGACGAACGCGGCACCGATGAGCCGCAGCGCCTGGCGCTGCCGCGCACGGCCGGTGCCGGACAGCTCCCACAGCACGACGGTGCTCGCGCCGATCTCGATGAAGGAGTCGAAGCCGAAGCCGGCCAGCGCGACCGATCGGGCCGCAAGCGCGGCGAAGGCCAGCACGACCAGACCAACGACGTTCCAGCCGAGCGTCGCGACCTCGAGCTGCCGTCCGCGGCGCAGCAGCACGGTGGTTCTCGCTGTGGTTGCGCCGGCGTTGGTCACCGGCCCATCTTGCTGGGCGGTGGAGGTTCGGACATGAGGCGCGGACGTCAGGTGATCAGCTCGTGGAGCACGAGGTAGATCAGGAAGCCGAGGAAGAACCCCACGCTGCCCACCGCGGTCTCACCGCTGGCGTGTGCCTCGACCAGCAGCTCCTCGGTGGCCAGGTACATGAAGGCGACCGCGCCGAAGGCCAGCACGCCGGCGAGCACGGCAGCGGACACCCCGGTGAGCAGCAGCGCACCCAAAACGGCGCCGAGCACGGTGAGCAGTGCCAGCATGGCCGGCGCCGCAGCGACCCCGACGCGGGACACGGTTCCGGTCAACGTCGCCGACAGCGAAAGTCCGACGAACAGGTACTCGACAGCGAGCGCCACCGTCAGCAACGCTCCGACGTCGCTGCCGGCGGCGAACCCGGCGCCGAGGATCACGCCGTCGATGAAGAAGTCGACTCCCGTCGCGGCCAGCATTCCGACCGGCAGCCCGGCTTGGCCCCGGGCCTCCCGCCGCTGCTCGGCGCGCTCGCCGGCGGCGCGGAAGCTGAACATGACCGCGATGCCGGCGGCGAAGCCGGTGATCGCGACGCTCGGGTTCTGGTGCAGCACGTCGGGGAGCAACTCGATGGCCGCAGCGGCGAACACGACACCGGCCGCGAAATGCTGCAGCCCGCTGGTCACCCGCTCTCCCGGGGCGCGCACCGCGGCCGCTGCGCCGGACGCGGCTGCGGCGGCCAGCGGCACCAGCGTGAACAGCAGCACCCGGCCGACCACGACGCACTCCTTTGTTGCGGGTCGCCGCAGTCGTCCGCAGCGCTGGGATGGTGCTGCGGTTGTCGGCGCAGCAGGTCCGTCGATGGTGGCACGATCACCTGGTCGGATCCGAGCGACGCCGCTGCAGACGACATGCGCTGGCCGCAACTGGGTAGCCCTTGCGTATGCACGCAAATATCGACGACTTCACGATGCCGTCACCGGACACGGTCGAGGCGGTCGCGAACCGGCTGCGGCTGCTGTCCGATCCGACGCGGCTGGCGATCGTGTGTGCCCTCGCGCAGGGCGAGTCGAACCCGAGCTGCCTGGCTGAGCTCGCCGGAGTCGGTGTGCCGGCCGTGAGCCAGCACCTGGCGAAGCTGCGGCTGGCGGGGCTGTGCCGACCCCGGCGGGACGGTCAACGCGTCTGGTACGAGCTGGTCGACGCGGGAGTGCGAGACCTGGTGCGCCAACTGCTCGACCCTGTGAGCGGCGGCTCCGCCCCGGCTCCCGCCCCGGCATCCGGAGAGGCCGCTGCAGCGCTTCCGGCGAACCCGCAGCAGGTGTCGCCGTGAGCCACACCGCGACCTGCGAACCCGACGAGCACCTCCACCCGGCGTCGTCCCCAGCGGACGCGGGAAGCGCGGAGGGGTATCGCGCCGACCCCGGTCACGTGCCGAGCCTGCTCGACCCCGCACCGAGCCGGATCGCCGCTCGTGCCCGCCAGGCCGGGTCATTTCTCACGTTGCCGGAGGTGCGCTGGGCGGCGCTCTCGCTGGTGGCGTTCCTCCTGGCACTCGCCGCACACGCCGCGAACTTGCCCGGCGCGGTCCAGGCCGGACTGTTCGCCGTCTGCTACGCCGCCGGTGGCTGGGAACCGGGACTGGCCGGCTTGCAGGCGCTGCGGCAGAAGACCCTCGACGTCGATCTCCTCATGATCGTCGCCGCGCTGGCCGCGGCCGGTATCGGGCAGTCGGTCGACGGTGCGCTACTGATCGTCATCTTCGCGACGTCCGGCGCCCTGGAGGCGGTCGCGACCAAACGGACGCAGGACTCGGTGCGTTCGCTGCTCAGCCTCGCGCCGGAGCAGGCGACCCGGCTCCGGGACGGCCGTGAGGAACTCGTCGACACCGCCGAGCTGCTGCCCGGGGACCTGGTCCGGGTGCGGCCCGGGGAGCGGGTCGGCGCCGACGGCCGGGTGCTGGACGGGGCCAGCGACGTCGACCAGGCGTCGATCACCGGCGAGCCGCTGCCGGTGGCGAGGACGGTCGGCGACGAGGTGTTCGCCGGTGGGGTGAACGGCACCGGCGCGCTGCTGGTCCGGGTCGACCGGGCCGCCGGGCAGACGGTCGTGGCCCGCATCGTCGCGCTGGTCGAGGAAGCGTCCGCGACCAAGGCCAAGACCCAGCTGTTCATCGAGAAGGTCGAACAGCGGTACTCGGTCGGGCTCGTCGCCGCCACGGTGGCGCTGTTCGCCGTGCCCCTGGCGTTCGGGGCCGCACTGCAGCCGACGCTGCTGCGCGCGATGACCTTCATGATCGTGGCGTCGCCGTGCGCCGTCGTACTCGCGACGATGCCGCCGCTGCTGTCCGCCATCGCGAACGCCGGCCGGCACGGGGTGCTGGTCAAGTCCGCGGTCGTGATGGAACAGCTCGGGCACACCGGCGTCGTCGCGTTCGACAAGACCGGCACCCTCACCGAAGGCGCCCCACGCGTCGCCGAAGTCCACGTCGTTCCGGGTGCCGGGCTGACCGAAGACGAGCTGATCGCGCTCGCCGCCGCCGCCGAACGCCCGAGTGAGCATCCGCTGGCCCGCGCCGTCGTGACCGCGGCCCGCGACCGTGGTCTGACCGTCCCGGATGTCAGCGACTTCCGGGCTCAGCCGGGCCGAGGCGTCGTCGCGACCGTCGGCAGCCAGAGCGTGTCGGTCGGCAGCCCGCTGCTGCTCGACGAGACGCATTCCGATCCGCGAACTGCCGACCTTGTCGGTCGCTTGCAGGAAGCCGGCCGCACCGCGGTCGTCGTCACCGTTGATGGCAGTCCGGCCGGGGTGCTCGCCCTGGCCGACCGGGTCCGGCCCGGCGCCGCCGATACTGTCGCGCGGCTCACGGCCCTCACCGGGCGGCCGCCGGTCCTGCTGACAGGGGACAACGCCGGCGCCGCCCGCCGCCTCGCCGGCGAGGTCGGCATCCACGACGTGCACGCCGGCCTACTGCCGCACGACAAGGTCGCCGCCGTGCACGCGCTGGCCGAGGACGGCGCGCACGTCACCGCCGTCGGTGACGGGATCAACGACGCTCCCGCGCTCGCCGCCGCCGGCACGGGCGTCGGGATGGGCCGGCACGGCGCCGACCTGACCCTTGAGGCCGCCGACGTGGTCATCGTCCGTGACGATCTCGCCACCTTGCCCGCCGTCATCGACATCTCCCGGCGAGCCCGGCGCGTCATCATGCAGAACCTGGCGTTCGCCGCACTGGTCATCGCCGCGCTGGTGCTGCTTGACTTGACCGGACACCTGCCGCTGCCGCTCGGCGTCGCCGGCCACGAGGGCTCTACCGTTCTCGTCGGGCTCAACGGGCTCCGGTTGCTGTCCCGCCGCGCCTGGACGGCCGCCCCAACCCGCCCGGCCCGCCCGGCCAGCCACCCGCTGCCTGCCGTTCCGGACGCGGTGCCGACGGGGTGAGGCGCACGAGCTCTCCCCCGCCCGGCACCGTCGTGCTGCTGTGCCGCGGCTGCTGCTGCGGGACCCCCGCCAAGCACCCCCGGACCGACCACGAGGCGCAAGCCGCAGCCCTCGAAGAAGCCGCTGTTGCGCACCCCGACGTCGAGCTGCGCCTCGTCGACTGCCTGGATGAGTGCGACCGCAGCAACGTCGCCGTCATCCGCCGCCCGTCCGAGCCGCCGAAGAACCGGGACACCTGGTTGGGCAGCATGCTGACCGAACGAGCGACGGAGGCACTCGCCGACTGGCTGCGCCGCGGCGGCACCGACCCGTTGCCCGCCCCGCTGGCTGGACTGCGGTTCAGACGCCGGCCCCCGAGCCGCACCAAGCGAGGCTGATCGGCGCAGCGGGAGTCCGACGTCATCCAGATCAGATGATGCCCGCACCGGGCTGACGGGGCGAGGCTGGGGCACCGAGGAGGTGCCCACCATGGCTCACGAGCTCCGGTTCGAGATCGGTGCTGCCGTCACGTGCACGGACAGCCCCTGCGGACAGCTGACCCGCGTCGTGTTCGACCCGCGGAACCGCATCGCCACGCATCTGATCGTGGAACCGCGACACCGAACCGGCTTGGGGCGGCTGGTCCCGCTGGACCTCGTCACCGGCACGACGCCGCAGATCGGGTTGACGTGCCCGCTGGCGTCGTTCGAGCGGCTCGCGTTGGGCGAGCAGGTCCGGCTCCCCGGCTCGCGCTTCGACGCCGACCTCGCGGGCGAGGACCTGATGACAGTGCCGTTCTACGGGCTCGATCCGGGCAGCAACAGCTTCGTCAGCGACTTCGGCGGCAATGCCGACCAACCCAGCGTGGAGGACGCGCTGCCACCGGGGGACGTGGACGTCGCGGCGCACGAGCGGGTCCATGCCACCGACGGACCGGTGGGGCACATCCGCGGGCTGATCGTGCGTGCCGACGATCACCGACTGACGCACGTGCTGCTACGCGAAGGACACCTCTGGGAACGGCGGGAGGTCGCGATCCCGATGACCGCGGTGGTCAGCGTCGACGCGGGCATCCAGCTGAACCTCACCAGAGCCGAGGTCGGGGACCTTCCCCCGCTGGAACCCGGCTCGGTGCCGGAGCCCCGTCCGGACGGCGACGCACCTGCCCGGAGCGGCCCGACCGGGAACGGGCCGCGCGAATAGGAATCGGTGAGGTCACGCGCCCGCCGGGCGCGTCCAGCTTGGCCACCACGTGAGGACGAGTGAGCGATGTTTCGAGAGAAGCGACAGGAACGGCAGGACGAGCGGCGCGGCACGGGAGCGACCCACTACCAGATGCGCCAGAAGCTGGTCTCGATCGGCGACGACTACTGGATCGAGGACGATCAGGGCGAGCGGGCGTTCAAGGTGGACGGCAAGGCACTCCGGCTCCGCAAGACGCTCGTGTTCGAGGACGCGTCCGGCACGGAACTGCTGAAGATCCAGGAGCGCAAGCTCCGGATCCGCGACACGATGGAGATCGAGGACCCCGACGGCCACACCGTCGCCACGGTCCAGAAGGCCCTGGTCAGTCCGCTGCGGGAACGCTGGGCGGTCAATGTGGCGGATGGACCGGATCTCGAGGTCAAGGGGAACATCGTCGACCACGAATACGAGATCGAGGGCGACGGGCACAAGGCGGGCGCAGTGTCGAAGAAGTGGTTCCGCGTCGCTGACACCTACGGGGTCGAGGTGAGCCCCGGGCAGGATCCGGTGCTGATCCTGGCCGTCGCGGCCGTGCTGGACACGATGGCGCACGAGCCGCGGTGACTCCACCCGAGCGGTGACGTCCGCGGCCGCACGCGGCAGTGGCGGACCAGCTGGTTCAGCCTTTCCCGGCCTGGCGCGCTGCTCGCCGCAGGCTGACGAACGTGATCGCCACGACGGCGACCGGTAGGAGCCACCAGGCCGGGAGGCCGGCGCTCCGTAGACTCCAGGTGGCGAGCAGGGCTCCTGCCACGGTCGCGGCGACGGTCCAATCGTCGCCGACAATGAAGTCGACCCAGAATCCGGCGATGACTTTCAGCCATCGGAGCATGGTCACGGTGAGACGCCGCCCACGGGGGTGTACGTGACCGCTCGGGCGGTTCGGGGGCTTTGCCAGCGGCGGACCTGGCGCAGGAGCAGCAGGGCGACGGTGACGTAGCCGGTCCCCAGCCCTAGCAGCGCCAGCTCGCCGCCGGGCCAGGTCACGGACAGTCCCTGACCGGACCAGAACGTCCCGAACGTGGTGAGCATCGCGCCGACGAACAGTTGCAGCGCACGCCGGGGGATGCGAGCCACGAGCCGGAAGGTTGCCGCGCCCAGGACGCCGAGGGCCAGCACCGCCGCCGTGGCCCCGACCACCGCCGTGCCGATCGCGTTCGCTGCTGCTCCGAACGCGACCACGATGACGGCGACCTCGAGGCCTTCGAGTGAGACGCCCTTGAAGGACAGGACGAACCCGGCCCAGTCGAACTCGCCCGGCGCGAGGTTGGCCTCGTCCACGTCCTCCTCGCCCTGCCCCACGGCCCAGCCATCGCGAGCCACCCGCAAGACCCCTTTGCGCAGCCACTGCAGTCCGAACACGAGCAGCAGCGCCCCGACGACGAGCCGCACCGGCTGCAGCGGCACGTTCTTCAGCGCGGTACCCAGCACCGCGACGAGCCCCGTCAGTACCAGCAGACCCCCAGCGGCGCCGGACAGCGAGGCACGCCAGGACCGAGCGACCCCGACGGCGACCACGATGGCGACCATCTCGATGACCTCGATGGCTGCCGCGAAGAAGGTGCTGACCAGCACCGTCCCGTTCATGCTCGGTCCCCCTCCGGTCGCGGAGCGTCGGCTGGTGCGGGCAGCAGAAGGCTGGCCGTGGCACCGGTCACGGGGTGGGTGCAGGGCTGGTCGTCCAGCTGGCTGTTCGGTGTCGGCTGCCGGTGATGGTGGCCGGTCGAGCAGAGTCGGAGCTGCCCGCCGTGGGCGACGGCGATGGCGTCGACGAGCGACAGCCCGAGACCGTTCCCCTCGCCGGCTCGGGACAGTTCGGCTTGTCGGAAGCGTTCGGCGGCGTGCGGCAGGAACTCCACGGGCATCCCCGGTCCCTCGTCGTGGACGGTCAGAACAACCTCACCGAGCCGGGTGTCCGAAAACGGCGCCGCCGTCAATGTGATCGTGCCGGCGCCGTGTCTCACCGCGTTGTCCGCCAGGTTGCCCAGCGCGCGGCGGATAAGCACCGGGTCGGCGTCGACGGTGACACCGGTAGCCGCGCTGACCCAGACCTCCCTGGCCGGGCCGCTGGTCAGACTGGCTCGAGCCCGCGCTGCAGCGCCGTCGAGCAGATCCGCGGCGCTCAGTTGCTGCCGTTGCGGAACGCTGGTGGTCTGGGTGCCCAGGAGGAGGAGGTCGTCAGCAAGTTCGACGAGGCGATCCGTGTCGTCGGCGAGACGGAGCAGGACCGTTTCGTACTCCTCGGCTGAGCGGGGCCGGCGCAGCGCAAGGTCGATCTCGGCGGCGAGCACGGTCAGCGGGGTCCGCAGTTCGTGGCTCGCGTCGTCGATGAACTGTTGTTGTTGGGAGGCGGCCTGCTCCTGTGCGGCGAGCATGGTGTTGAGCGTGTGGCCGAGGCGGCTGACTTCGTCATCGACGGAGTCGGGAACGTCGAGCCGGACGCCGGTGGCGCCGGCGGCAATCTGTTCGGCGCGGCTGCGGTAGCGCTCGACCGGGAGCAGCGCGGCGCGGGCCAGCCGGTAGCCCACGACGCTGGCGATCGCCAGTGCGCCGAGGTTCGCCAGCGTCAGCTGACCGAGTAGTTCGCGCAGGGCTTCGTCGCGCTGATCGAGCCGTACCGCGGCGACCGCGACGGCGGCCGGGCCGCTGCCCCTCACTGGTAGGGCTTGGATGCGCAGATGGCGGCCTCGTCGGGAGAACAGGTACCCCCGCGCCGTGGACACCGGCCGACTGGTGGCCGCGCCGACTTCTGCCGGGGTGAGCAGTGCAGGCCGCCCCTGGAACCCTGAGCCAGTGGCGAGGACTCGTCCGGACCTGTCCAGCAGTTGGGCGTCGCGGCCCTGGGCGCCGAGCGACGCCAGGGCGCTGGTCGCATCCGGGGTCAGGATGGCGGCGCGCTGCAGGTCGGTGACTTCGCTGCCGAGGTCGTCGGCGAGGCGGCTGTCGAGGGCGTACTGAACGCGCCAGTAGACGAACGCTCCGGCGGCGATGAGCACGACGAGCATCGCCGCCGCGAACCCGAGGATCAGCCGGATGCGCAGGGGAAGTCGACGGAGCGGATGCACAGTCATGAGGAGTCGCTGGTGAGTCGGTACCCAGCGCCTCGCATGGTCTCGATGCTGGTGCGGCCGAACGGCTTGTCGATCTTGGCGCGAAGGTTGGCGATGTAGACGTCGATGATGTTGCTGCGCAGGTCGGTCTCGCCGTCCCAGACGGCCTCGAGGATGTCGAAGCGGGTGACGACCTTGCCGACCCGGACGGCGAGCAGAGTGAGGATGTCGAACTCGCGGGCGGTCAGCTCGACAGGGGTGCTGCCACGGCTCACCGACCGCCGCTGCTGGTCGATGGTCAGGTCGCCGAGGGTGAGCACCGGGTCGGGTTCGGCTCGACGGGCGATGACGCGCAGCCGCGCGAGCAGCTCGTCAAAGGCGAAAGGCTTGGTCAGGTAGTCGTCGGCGCCCGAGTCCAGTCCGGCCACCCGGTCCGAGACGGCATGCTTGGCGGTGAGCATCAGAACCGGAGTCCGCACTCCCCGCTTGCGCAGTGCACTGCACACCGAGGGTCCGTCGGCGCCGGGCAGCATCCAATCCAGCACGACGACGTCGAAGGTCTCGGTGCCGGCGGCGAGCAGGCCGTCCGGGCCGGTATAGCGGACCTCGACCTGGTGCCCGGCCTCGGTGAGTCCTCGCTCGATGACTTCGGCCAGCCGTCGTTCGTCCTCGACGACCAGCACCTTCATAACGTTCAGTCTGCCCGGCCCGCATCCGCGAGGGGCGCCCGGTGCGGCACCCGGACGGTCCTTAATCCCGGCTTCATGTGTCCTTCGTATGGTTCGCTGCATGAGCGAGGTGCTGGCGGTAGATGCCGCCGACGTCACGAAGCGCTACGGTTCGCTGACCGCCGTCGACGGCATCAGCATGCAGGTCGCGCAAGGTGAGATCTACGGCGTGCTCGGACCGAACGGGGCCGGCAAGACCACGTTCCTACGGATGCTGTTCGGTCTGATCCGGCCCGACGCCGGCACCTTGCGGATCCTCGGCCGTAGCTGGCCGACCGATGGGACCCGGACGCTGGACGGGGTGGCCGGCTTCATCGAAAGCCCCAAGTTCTATCCCTATCTGACCGGTCGGAAGAACCTGCAGCTACTCGCCGGCCTCGACGGTGGTTCCGCTGCCGGCCGGATCGACGAGGTGTTGGATCTGGTTGACCTGGCCGGTCGGGACCGGGACAAGGTCGGCGGTTACTCCTTCGGGATGCGCCAGCGGCTCGGTGTCGCGGCATCGCTGCTCCGCGACCCGCGGCTGCTGGTGCTAGACGAGCCGGCCAACGGTCTGGACCCCGCCGGCATCCGGGACATGCGCACTCTGGTTAAGCGGCTGGCCGCCAGCGGCCTGACGGTTCTGCTCAGCAGTCACGATATGGGCGAAGTCGAGGAGATCTGCGACAACGTCACGATCATGCGGACCGGCTCGGTGGTCTACCACGGTTCGATCGCCGAGCTCCGTCGGCAGGCGCCGGACCCGGCGCACCGGCTCCGCACCAGCGACAACGCGGCGGCAATGACTGTTGCGGCCGGCAGACCCGGACTGCACGTTTTCGGCACCGCCGACGACGACGAGTCGCTTGCCGTGCGCGGTGCGATGCCGGCGGTCGACGCCTACATCACCGCTCTGGTGACCGCCGGCATCTCGCTGCGCGGCTTCTCGCTGCACGAGGCGCCGCTGGAATCGCTGTTCTTCCTGCTCACCGAGTCCTCACCGGAGACCGTGCCGGACGGCCTCGACACCGACGTTCCTGGAGCCAGCCGATGACCACGACCACCACGGTCGCCCGGGACGTCGGCCCGGCCGCCGAGCTCTCCGAACGTCGTCCGGCCGGCACCTGGACCGCGTACCGGTGGGAGTTGACCAAGCTCGCCGCGCAGGCACGCACGCGCTACAGCCTGCTCGGCTGCCTGATCGCCCCGGTCATCGTCGTGCTCGTCCTCCACGGCCAACAGCGCCCCCCCAAGGACACCCTGTACGGCCGGCACATCCACGACAGCGGCTACGCGATGCCGCTGCTGATCCTCGGTTTCGCGGCCCAGTGGGTGTTCCCGCTGCTCACCGCCCTCGTCGCGGGAGACATCTTCGCCAGCGAAGACCAGCTCGGTACCTGGAAGACGGTGCTGACCCGCTCCGTCAGCCGGACGCAGCTGTTCTGGGCGAAGGCGCTTGCCTCGGCAACCTTCGCCGTGGCCGTACTCGTCCTGCTCACCGCCAGCACCATTCTCGCCAGCGTTCTGGTCGTCGGCCATCAGCCACTCACCGGGCTCACTGGGCAGCTGATCGGGTCGACGTCGGCCGCCGAGCTCGTTGCGGCGAGTTGGGCCACCGCGCTCGCGCCGCTTCTCGGCTTCACCGCCCTGGCCATCCTGCTGTCGGTGCGCAGCCGTAACCCGGCGATCGGCATCGCCGGCCCGGTGGTGCTCGGACTGGTGATGCAGCTCTTCGGCAGCCTCGGCGGCCTCGACGCCCTCCGCCGGCTGCTGCTCACCACTCCGTTCGAGTCCTGGCACGGTTTGCTCGCCGAACACCGCTTCTACGGCCCGTTGACCACCGGGCTCGCCGTCAGCGTCGGGTGGACAGCCATCTGCCTTTCCCTCGCCTACTTCTCGCTGCGCCGCCGCGACATCACCGGAGGCTGAACCCGTGCGTATCTCGATCGTTCGCGGCCTCGCCGCTGCCGGTGGCCTCGCCGCCGTCCTCGCCCTGCCCGCCTGCGGCAGCTCCGACGTGACCCGCCCCCGGCTCGAGGCCGCGCTGGCACCGACCTTCGCCAACCTGTACGTGCAGCAGGCCGCCGTCCTGGGCCATCCCGGCGTCACCGTCGCCTCGACCGCGGCCAGGGCCAGCTGCGACAAGGGCGGTCCGAAGGTGGCTGACGTCGGCCCGGGCGCCGACTGGATCTGCATGGTCACCTGGCACGACCAGACCCGGACCGAGCAGAGCGGCAAGTTCGAGCTCCAGGCGCACAGCAACTCTTGCTACAGCGCCGGCGGCCCCTCCAAGCTCGTCGGGCTGCTGAGCATCACCGACACCCACGGCCGTGACGTGCCGAACCCGGTCTTCGAGTTCGACGGCTGCTTCGACCCCGCGAGCTGATAGGGAGATCCCCAACGGGTTGCTCAAGCCGAAACGTCTCGACCAAGCCCAAGGCGTCGGTCCGACGCAACGGCGGCAAAGCCGTTCGCCCGGGCATCTGATCGGTCACCCGGCTGCTGGGGCGGGACGTTCGTCTCTTCCGCGCCGGGGCCGGGCTGACCACGCTGGAGCAGCGAGGGCCGCAGCGGTGCCCTCGCTACCGCCGTCTGCTCCCGGGAGTCGCCGAGTGATGTCCCTCGACGAACGCGCGCCGGTAGCCGAGTCCGGCCTGAGCGCGGACGACGTCGCCGCGCGGGTGGCGTCCGGCCACGTCAACCGCATGCCCGAAGCCGCGGGCCGCAGCGGACGAGAGATCCTGGCCCGCAACACCTTCACCTGGCTCAATCTGATCTTCGCCGTTCTCGGCGCAGCCTCCCTGGCGACTGGAGCCGGTCCGGACGCGACCTTCCTGCTCATCGCCGTCCTCAACACCCTGGTGGGCACGGTGCAGGAGCTGCGGGCGAAAAGGACGCTGAACGCACTGGCGGTGATCAACGCCCCCCGCGTCCGAGTGATCCGAGACGGCACGGCGACCGAGGTCGTCTCCGAGGACGTCGTCCTCGATGACGTGGTCGAGCTCCGCGCCGGGGACCAGGTGGCGGCCGACGGATTGACGCTGACCGGACACGGCGAGGCGGACGAGTCGCTCGCCACCGGGGAATCCGACCCGGTCGTCAAGCAGCCCGGCGACGCGCTGCTGGCCGGCAGCTGGATCGTCAGCGGAGCACTGCGAGCCCGTGTCACCGCGGTCGGGGCGGACTCCTACGCCGGGCGGCTGGCCATCGAGGCCCGCCGGTTCTCGCTGACCGGGTCCGAGCTGATGGGCGGAATCAACACCATCCTCCGCTGGCTGGCGATCGTGTCCGCGGTGATCGCCCCGATCCTTCTCGTGCGCCAGCTGCAGGTCCAGCCGTGGCGGCTGGCCGTCCGGTCCACGGTCGCCGCGCTCATCGGCATGATCCCCGAGGGGTTGGTGCTGCTGACGACGATCGCGTTCCTGACCGCGGCCGTCCGCCTCGGCCACCGTCGCGTTCTGGTGCAAGAGCTGCCCGCGGTGGAGGGGCTGGCCCGCGTCGACTCGCTGTGCACGGACAAGACCGGCACGCTGACGGAAGGACGCGTCGAGTGGGACGGTTTGCTGCTGCCCGAACCCGAGCAGGCAACCGAGCCCGCTGACGAGTGCCGGGCCGCGCTCGCCGCCCTCGCCGCGGCCCCCGGCGGCAACGCCACTCTCGCTGCCGTGGCCGACGGCGCCGGCGAAGATCCCGGCTGGTCGCGCACCGCGGATGTGCCCTTCAGCTCGGCCCGCAAGTGGAGCGGAGCCGCCTACGCCGACCACGGGACATGGGTACTCGGCGCGGCGGAGATGGTGACTGCAGCCGATCCGGCCGGGCTGCTGGAACCGGCCGCCGAGCTGGCCGCTGCGGGCCTCCGTGTGCTGGTCCTGGCCCGCTCGACAGAACCTCTCCCGGATCAGGTCCTGCCGGCCGGACTCGAGATCGTGGCGGTGGTGCGGCTGCGCGAGCGACTTCGCCCCGATGCGACGGAGACCCTCGCGTACTTCGCCCGCCAGCACGTCGTCGTCCGGGTGGTGTCCGGGGACAACGCCAGTACCGTCGGCGCGGTTGCGAGCCAGGTCGGCCTGCCCGGGGCGGATCAACCGGTCGACGCCCGCGGACTGCCGACGGACCCAGCGGCGTTCGCCGAGCAGATCGAGCAGCACACCGTGTTCGGACGGGTGACGCCTGATCAGAAGCGGGAGATGGTGGACGCGCTGCGCCGCCGCGGACATGTCATCGCGATGACCGGCGACGGGGTGAACGACACCCTGGCCCTCAAGGACGCCGACCTCGGCATCGCCATGGGGACCGGCTCGGCAGTGGCTCGCGGTGTCGCTCAGCTGGTCCTGCTGGACAACCAGTTCTCGGCGCTGCCCTCGGTGGTCTCCGAGGGACGGCGGGTCCTGACCAACATCGAGCGGGTCGCCGTCCTGTTCCTGGTCAAGAACGTGTACTCGTTCTTCATCGCGGTGGTGGTCGCCGTCGCCGGCTGGCCGTACCCGTTCCTGCCCCGGCACCTGACGTTGGTCAGCGGGCTCGCCATCGGCATTCCCGCCTTCTTCCTTGCCCTGGCGCCGAACGAGGAGCGGTTCTATCCGGGGTTCGTCCGACGCGTGGCGGAGTTCTCGCTGCTCGCCGGGGCCGTGACGGCGGTGGCGGTGCTGCTCAGCTACGGAGTCGCGCGGGAGGAGAGTCGCGACTCGGACCAGGCGCGCACCACCGCGGTGATCGTCGTGATCGTCGTGTCGCTCTGGGTGCTGCTGCTGGTCGCGCGCCCCCTTCGCCCCTGGAAGCTGGCCGTCGTCGTCTCGGTGGGGACCGCCCTCGGTGCCGCCTTCTTCATCCCCGGCGTCAACACCTTCTTCAGCATCGACCGGCGGCCGGATCTCGAGGTGACGTTGCAGAGCGCCGGCTTTGGCGCGGCCGCTTGCGTGCTGATCGCGCTGGGGACCGCCGCGCTCGACCGGCGCCGAGCCAACCAGATTGCGAGGGCCACATGAGTTCCGGCGAAGCCCGCACATCCGGCGCATCCCGCGAGCCCCGCGAAGGCCGGCAGCCTCAGATCCGCGCCCGCGTGGACGGCAACGTCGTGATGCTGGCACTGACGCTGCTCGGGCTGCTCATCGGCGGCGCCGCTCACCTGACCGGCCACCCCGGGGCGGGCGACGTGCTGTGGGCGGCGACCACCGCCGGTGCGGCGGCTGTGGCCGTCTGGTGGGTCGTCGCCGCAGCCTTGCGACGCCACCTCGGGGTGGACGTCCTCGCTCTGCTCGCGCTGGTCGGGACGCTCGTGGTCGACGAGTACCTGGCCGGATCGGTGATCGCGGTGATGCTGGCGACCGGCCGCTCGCTCGAGGCGTGGGCGGCGGGTCGGGCCAACCGGGAACTGCGGAGGCTGGTCGAGCGCGCGCCGCGGATCGCTCATCGACGGGACGCCGACGGCACGACCGACGTCCCGGTCGCCGAGATCGCGGTGGGCGCCCTGTTGTTGGTCAAGCCGGGCGAGGTCGTGCCGGTCGACGGGCACGTCGTCGCTGGTCCGGCGGTGATCGACGAATCCGCGCTGACCGGCGAGCCGATGCCGGTCGAGCACGCGACAGGCGAGTTAGTGCGAAGCGGCACGGTCAACGTCGGCGGTCCGATCGAACTGCGGGCCGTGACCACCTCGGCCGACAGCACCTATGCCGGGATCGTCGACCTCGTCGCGTCGGCGCAGACCGAGCAGGCCCCCGCGGTGCGGCTGGCCGACCGGTACGCCCTGTGGTTCCTGGTACTCAGCCTCGCCATCGCCATCGCGGCCGGTCTGGCAGCCGGGGAGCTGTCCCGGGCGGTCGCGGTTCTGGTCGTCGCTACGCCGTGTCCACTGATCCTCGCCGTGCCCGTCGCGCTGGTCTCCGGGTTGTCGTTGACCGCCCGCCGTGGCGTGGTCGTCAAGGGCGGGGGGCCACTCGAGCGGCTTGCCGGCAGCCGGGTGCTCCTGTTCGACAAGACCGGCACGCTCACCGACGGACAGCCGGCGATGGTCGGGATCCGGGGCTCGGACGGCGGGCTTGGCGAGGCCGAGGCGCTGCGGTTCGCCGCGTCGCTGGACCAGCTCTCCCCCCACGTGCTCGCCGGGGCCGTCGTCCGCGCCGCCGCGGAGCGACAGCTGCCGCTGTCCATGCCCGAGTCGGTCGAGGAGGTGCCCGGGCACGGCATCCGCGGTGTGGTGGAGGGTCACGCGGTTGCCGTCGGGAAGCGTAGCTGGATCGGTGGGGACGACGCCTGGCTGCAGGAGGTACGGCGGCGCGCCGACCGGGACGGTCAGCTGACCGTATTCGTGGCGGTCGACGGCCAGCCGGAGGCGGTGCTGCTGTTCGCCGACCGGATCCGCCCGGACGCGGCACGCACCATCCGGCGACTCCGGAGAGACGGGATCGAGAAGATCGTCATGGTCACCGGGGACCGGACCGACGTCGCCGAGACCGTCGGCGCCATGATCGGCGTCGACCAGGTCCTCGCTGAGCAGACCCCGGAGCAGAAGCTCGAGGCGGTCACCGCCGCCCGTCGGGTGGGACCCACGGTCATGGTCGGCGACGGCATCAACGACGCACCCGCCCTGGCGCTCGCCGACGTCGGCGTCGCCATCGCGACCCGCGGCGCCACGGCGTCCTCGGAGGCCGCCGACGTCGTGCTCAACGTCGACCGGCTCGATCGCGTGGGCGACGCCATTGTGATCGCCCGGCGATGCCGCCGCATCGCCGTACAGAGCGTCCTCGTCGGCATCGGACTCTCGCTGATAGCCATGGGTTTCGCGGCGGTGGGACTGCTGCCCGCCACCTGGGGCGCCATCACCCAGGAAGCCATCGACGTCGCCGTCATCCTCAACGCGCTGCGCGCTCTCGCGCCGGGCAGCACCGCGAGCAGCCTCGACCGGACCGACAGCGCGCTCGCCGGGCGCTTCGCCGCCGAACACCAGACGCTGCGGCCGGAGCTCGACCAGGTCCGCGACGCTGCTGACGCCATCGGCGCCGTTCCGGACAGCCAGGCCGTCGAAGGGGCGGCACAGGCGTACCGGTGGCTGTCCGAGGTGCTGTGGCCGCACGAGCAGAACGAGGACACCCGCCTGTATCCGATGCTCGACCGGGTGCTGGGCGGTCCGGAAACCACCGCGACCATGAGCCGGGCCCACACCGAGATCGCGCAGCTGATCCGCCAACTCGGGCGGAACCTCGACGAGCTGGGACCACAGCCCGCCCCGGCCGATCTGGCCGAGCTGCGGCGCCTGCTCTACGGGCTGCACGCCATCCTGAGCCTGCATTTCGCGCAGGAGGACGAGAATTACCTGTCCCTGGCGGACGACACGGACGTCGAGCAGGGCCGGGCCCGCTAACGTCCCCGATCGCTTGATCGGGTGAACAGCTTGGCCAGGTACGTGTCGAACGACCGCTATGCGCAAGCTCGCCAGTTTAGTACTCGTGGTCGCAGCGACGCTGGCGCCGGTTCTGACCGCCTGCACCCCCACGGCACCGGTCGCACCGCCTTACGTTCCGCTCGCCGACGCCTACCCGGTGGGCATCCGGACCGAAACGGTCTACGACGCCGCCCGTGGCACGGCCGCCCGCTGGCCGATTCCGGCTCATGCGGGGAGAAACCTCGCCACCACCTTCTACTACCCGGCTGCCGCCGGCATGGTGTCGACCAATGACCAGGCGGGGACGGCACCTCGGCTCGGCAACTTCCCCCTGGTGGTGTTCGCGCACGGTTTCGACGTCAATCCGGCGACCTATGAACCGTTCCTGCACACCGTCGCCGCGCACGGCTATGTCGTGGCCGCTCCGACGTTCCCGATCGAAGGCCACATCGCGGGCCAGGCTCCGGCTCAGCGCAGCTCGGCCGAGATGGTCAACCAGATGTACGACCTCTCCGCCGTCATCACCGCCGTCCAGCAGCGTGCGGCCGGGAACACGTGGCTGCACGGCACCGTCAACGCGGCCGATGTCGCTGTCGTCGGCCACTCCGACGGCGCCATGACGGTCGCGGGGATGCAGCTCAGCAGCGGCTACTACGACAGCCGACCGAGGGCCACCGTGGTGCTCTCCGGTGCCGCGCTGGACGTCCCAGGCGGCAGGTACGGCATCCGCAACACCGTGCCGCTCCTGATCGAACAGGCCGACGGCGACCCGTACAACAACCCGGCGAACGCCCAGTTCCTCTTCGACAACGCACACGGGTCGAAGGCATATCTGAAGCTGACGGGCGGCTATCACCTATGGCCGCTGATCGGGAACAACTACATCGCGGACCTGACGCGGCGGGCCGTACTCGCCCACCTCGACGGCCAGTTGAAGGGCTCGGCGACGGCCTTCTGGGCGTTGGCTAGTGTCGGCAGCCGACCCGGCTTCACCTCCATCACGTTCGCCCGCTGACGGGTCGCCCCAACCGGTCCCGCAGGAAATCGACCGCCAACCGGGATTGCGTCGATGGAGCGGGTGGTGGGCCGGCACGATCAGTGCTTCATTCGTCGCATGTCCGCATTCCCAGACGTCCGCTGGGGTTCCGAGTCCTCGCGGATCCGCAAGCCCCTCATCGCCTTCGCCGGCACTCCCCTCGGCTCCTGGTTGATCAAGCAGATGGTGCCCGTCGACCGATGGCTCATCCGCCACAGCAACAGCAGGCTCACCATGCTCGGGCCCTCCGGCGCCCCGCTGCTCCTGCTCACCACCACCGGGGCGAAGTCCGGGCTGCCACGGACGACGCCGCTGGTCTACGCCCGCGATGGTGACGACCTGGTCGTCGTCGGGAGCAACTACGGGGCCGAACAGCACCCCGCCTGGAGCAGCAACCTCCTCGCCCATCCCGAGGCGGTCGTCACCATCGGCGGCACGGCTGTCCCGGCCCGGGCGACACTGCTGGCCGGTGCCGAGGCGGATGCCGCGTTCGAGAAAGTGGCCGAGATGATCAAGACCTACCGGGTGTATCGGCGCCGCACCGATCGGACGTTCCGCATCTTCCGACTCTCAGCCACCTGAGGGCGATGGGTTCCCGTCAGGACAGGAACCCGGCCAGAGCCGGAAGGACGAGGTCGGGCCGCTCCGCGTAGGGGAGGTGTCCGGCGCCGGGAATCCTGATCCGGGTGAGCCGCGCATGGACGAGCAGTTGCTGCGCCCGGGTGGGCCATTGCGGTCCGAACGGGTCGCGCTCGCCGTCGAGCACGAGCGCCGGCCGATCGAAGTGGACGAGCCCGGCCGCGACATCATCGAGGCGACCTCGGTCTCGGATCGCAGCGTAGGTGGCATGGGAGGTGCTGGCCGTGCAGGTGGTGATGGCGCCCGGCGGCGGTTTCTCGCGCGGATCGCCCAGGTAGGCCGGCAGCAGAGCCAGAAGCATCGGCACGCAGGAGTCGCCGCGGTCCGCTGGCAGAGGGTCGGGCACCAGGCCTGCCTGTTGCAACTGCAGCTGGCGATTCCCGAAGCGCTGCTGCCCTGCGAGGAACTCGCCGAAGTCGAGCGGGGCCGGGTCCAGCAGGACGAGCCGGCGCACCTGGGCGGGCATGCCGGCCGTGTATGCGGCCGCCAGCAGGCCGCCGAAGGAGGCTCCGACGAGGTCGACCTGCGCGGCGCCAGTCCACCGGCGGACGGCGTCGAGGTCGGCGAGTTGAGCCTCCAGGCCGTACTGTCCGTCGGCCGGCCGCGAGGAGCGGCCGGCTCCACGCTGGTCGTATCCGACGAGTTCGCGTCCGGGGCCGGCCAGCGGGCTGAGGCTGTCGAGCGACTCCAGGTCCAGCCCGGGTCCGCCGTGGACGAGCACCACCACCTGCGCGCCGGGACCGCCACCGATCGAGCGCACATGCAGCTGGACACCGCTCCCCTGCACCGTCGCGTAGCGGACTGGAACGGCAGCGCTCGACGTGGCTGGGCCTTCTCGAGGCGCCGGGCGGGCGGGCGAGCCGGAACACCCCGCCACCCCGCTCAGGACACTTCCGACGACAAGCGCGAGAACCCCGGCGCAAGCGCGCCGCCGGATGGCGGCGGACCCACGGCTACCCACGGCACCCGACGCTAGCGCGCGCTCCGGCACTCGGTGATGCGGCACCGGTCATGGCACCTCGAGTGGTCGCACTAGGGTCAGTCCGTGGCCCACCGTCTGCCGCTCGCCGCCATAGGTCCCGTTCTGCTCTTGGGACTGCTATTGGGCGGTTGCGGAGACGGCACACGCAGCACTGCCGGGATGCCGTCAGCCACGCGCCCGGCCGGTCCCACCGAAGCGCCGTCACCGTCGCCGTCAGCTTCAGCGCCCGACGCGGGTGCACTGCCCCAGACGCGCGCCCGGCCACGAGCGGACTCTGAACTGTTCTCTCGGGTCACCAAGTACTTCGATGCGGTCCGCACCGGCAATCCCGCAGAGGCAACAGACTTCTTCTTCCCGCTGAGCGCATACCGCCAGGTCAAAGGGGTGAAGGATCCCGCCGCCGATTACCGTGATCGGCTCTTGCGGCTATACGCGCTGGACATCGCCGCCGACCATCGTCTGCTCGGGCCCGACGCAGCTCAGGCCCGCCTTCTCGGCATCGACATTCCGGAGAACGCCGCGCGATGGGTGCGTCCTGGCGAGGAGTACAACAAAATCGGCTACTGGCGGGTCTACGGCGCTCGCCTCCGCTATGCAGTCGGGCCCGGGGGTGAGACCCGTTCCTACGGCCTGGCCTCTCTCATCTCGTGGCGGGGTCGCTGGTACGTCGTGCACCTCGGACCCATCAATCGGTCGGGTTCCTCCGGCCTGGTCTGCTCGCCGGACCCTCGGACATCTGCACCCCACGTCGATTGCCCGTAATGGCCTGGCGTCGACCGTGGGAAAGGTCGGGGGTCAGGAGCGGGCGTAGAAGGCGATGAAGTCTCGGCTCTGGACCGCGAAGTACTGGCTCGCGGCGTGGTCCTGATCGGGCCGCGACCTGTGTGGCACGACCCGCCCGTTGACGTGGTCGTAGTAGTAGCCGACTGCCCACTGGCGGTTGATGTCCGACTCCATGCCGCGGACCACGCCGGCCGCCTGGAGGAGACGGCCGAGCGAGCAGACCGAGGTCGCTGGGCTGTTGACGAACACCAGGGAGCCGTCAGCCCGCTGGCCCATCGCTGTCCGCGGCACGTAGCTGCGGTTGCCGACAGTGTTCCCCCACACCGGGGAGTTGTTGTCTGCGCAGGTCGGGTTCACCGTCCCCTTGTCGACGAGCAGATCCAGGTTCTGCCGGACGCTGCGAACCTGCGCCGTCATTGCGACGTCCCTCCCCCAAGCGCCGATGTGCACCGAGCCGTCCGCGTTGATCACGAACGACGCGGCGCCCGCCCGCATCGCCCGCACGGTCTTGCCCTGGTCGTAGTAGCCGCCTCGGGAGTCGCCGGTTAGCCGGAAACCGGCCGGGAAGGCCGCGGCGACGGTGCGCTGCAGCGCCGGCGAGATCTCCGACGGGGTCGCCCAGCGGCCGGCCGGGTCCTGAGTGCCGGGGTGCAGCCGTGCGCTCACCAGACGGGGGTCGAGCCACATGACGGCGGCCAGGTAGGAGGTGTGCTGATCGTCGGGACGGAGGAACGCCAGCCGGACGGCCGGCGAGCCCTTTACGCTGACCACGCCCTGCCAACGACCCTCGTTAGGCAGCGCCGCCCCGGCGGCCAGGATCGGCAACGGGCGCGGAGCGGGGGTGCCGTCGACCGCGACGCCCCTGCCCGCCCCGGCGTCCCCGACCTGCGGAACACCGCCGGCCGGGGCCCCACCCTGCTTCGGCCTGTCGGACGCGTACTGAGCCTTCTCCAGACGCGTCACAACGCCGCCCAAACCGTGGTCACGAGCCCACTCCGCTACCCGAGCAGAGACCGAGTCAGTGCCGGGCCGCACCACCGCGCGGCCGATCGAGACGGCGGTGAGCAGCAGGAAGACGAGCAGCAGCGCACCGACGACCTGCAGGACCCGGAAGAACGGCCCGCGCCGTCTCCTGGCCGGCTTCGTGGCGAACGGTGAGCGACCGTCGTCTCCCCGCATGGGGACCCGGGACAGCTCGTCGGTCGAACTCACCTACACCTCGCTAAAGATCGGAACCGGTCCGTCACGTGCTTCTGCGCCTACCCCGCCCGGACGCCTTCGCTCAGCGTAGTTGCGAACCCGCCTGAGTCAGCCTCCCCACCCCAGATGTATCGCTGGTGTCGGCGCATCAACCGGACCGTCGTTCATATCGAACCCATAGCTCAGCGGCGGGTGAAGGCGCTCGACGTGACAGTGCGTGACAACAGCACTGGGCAGAGTCACCAACTTCCGTACCGAACCTGCGGTGGCCAGTCCACGTCGAGGCCAGCTACGTCGGCGCGTCCGGGGAGTTGCGGCTCAATGTCAATCGTGGACCGGGGCCCCGCTGACCTGGTGGTCGGCGTGGAACAACGCTTCCGTCAGCAGGGTCCGCAGGTGGGCGCCCCGCAGCCGGTAGAGCACTCGCCGGCCCTCCTTGTGTCCCTCCACCAGCCCGGCAAGGCGGAGCTTGGACAGATGTTGACTCGCGACAGTCGGGCGGCAGCGCGCGACGTCGGCCAGAGTGGCCACGTCGAGATCGCCCTCTCGCAAGGCCCACAGCATCCGCACCCGGGTGGCATCACCCAACAGGGTGAACGCCTGGGCCGCTGCGGCCACCTGGTCATCGGTCAGGCGGTCCGGGTGCGGCCGGACGCCGTCACTCATGGTGCGAGCTACCGATGGCTGCATCGGACGAGCATAGCCTAACGCGAGGTCACCTTCGCATATGCGCATGTGTTGATACGGTCTTGGTGTGAGCATCCCCGTGAGCAGCACCTCCCGTACGGACCTGACGGCCGAGGCTCAGGCCGTACATGCGCATGTGGCCGGTCACGCTCACGAGCGCCACCCCACGTCGCGATGGGGCCGCGTCCGCCACGCGGTGTCGGAGGTCCTGGGGGCCCACTCGCACGACGCCGCCGATCAGGTGGACGAGTCGTTGGAGACGCATGCGGCCGGACGGCGAGCGCTGCTGATCAGTTTGGCCGTCCTGTTAGCCACGGCGACGATTCAGGCGACCGTCGTGGTGCTGTCCGGCTCCGTCGCCCTCCTCGGCGACACGCTGCACAACGTTGCGGACGCCATGACGGCGGTACCGCTGCTCATCGCGTTCCGGCTGGCGCGGAGGCCGCCCACGAAGGGGTTCACCTATGGCTACGGCCGAGCCGAGGACCTCGGCGGCTTGTTCGTCGTCGCCATGATCGCGCTGTCCAGCGCCCTCGCCGCCTACGAAGCCATCGACCGGCTGCTTCACCCGCGGCCTGTCACTCACCTCTGGGCCGTGGCCGTGGCAGCAATCGTCGGGTTCCTGGGTAACGAGCTCGTCGCGCGCTACCGCATCCGGGTCGGCCGGCAGATCGGCAGCGCAGCTCTTGTCGCCGACGGCCTGCACGCCCGCACCGACGGCTTCACCAGCTTGGCCGTGCTCCTGGGAGCGGCCGGTGTCGCGCTCGGATGGCGCCAAGCAGATCCCATCGTCGGCCTCATCATCACCGTCGCCATCCTCGGCGTGCTCCGATCGGCGGCGGGACAGGTCGGAGCCCGGCTCATGGACGCAGTCGACCCGGCACTCGTCGACCAGGCCACCGCCGCCGTGGTGACCGTCGACGGCGTCGAGCACGTCCGAGAACTGCGCATCCGCTGGATCGGCCACACCCTGCGAGCCGAGGTCGATGTCACCGTCGAGCCGGACACGAGCCTGCGGGCGGCACACCACCTGGCCCATCACGCCGAAGCCCATCTCCTGGACCACGTCCCCCGACTCGCGGCCGCCACCGTGCACGTCAGTCCTCGAGGAGAGCACGACTGAAGAGGCATCCGCTCCGGCGTCAGAAGCCATCCCCCGACGAGGACTCAGCCGGCCTGACCAGCCAGTGTCACGAGCTGGGAACTGGTCAGTGCGTTGCCGCACACCGGGAGGGCGCGGCTTGCCACGACAATGGGACGCGTGGATGTCGGAACGCCGCCGGAACGCTCCCGGGCGGCCGCCATTCTCTACCACCTGCGGCCGGCCACCCTGGTGGCGGCCCCTGGTGCGTTCGCCCTGCGATGGCTGCTCCGACTGGGCCTGCCGGTCGCTGCGGCAGCGGCGGTACTGCGCACGTTTCCCTACCGCGCGACCTTGTCCGGAGTGCCGTTCCGGGTACAGGGGACACTCTTTTCGCGGTCCTACATCTCTGCCGACACGACTCTGGGCAGCTGGGTGTTCCCGCACGTGACCGGCTTGCCGATCGGCGTCCACATCACCCCGGAGGACATCAACCTCCTGCAGCTGGCGCGGGACGCTAGCGGGGACACGCCGAGCTACGTAGCCGGACTGCGCAGTGAGTTCGTTGATCAGTTGCCGCGGATCGGTGCCTTCCTCGCGGGCGAGATCGTCCTCGGATTCCTGCTCGGCCTGGGATTGGCCGCCGCGATCAACATGTCGATCCGCTACCTACGGGGACTTCCGCGGCGGACCGGGGAGCTCCGGCTCCGGCTGCGGCAGATGACCGGCGCCCTGCTCGTCCTGCTCGCCATCGCCGCCTATGGGGGCGTCACCTACAACCCGCGGTGGACCCGTCAGTCGCGGCTCACCGGCACCCTCGCCGCAGCCCAGCTGTTTCCGGACCAGCTGTCCGAGTACTACTCACGCCAATCCAAGGCACTCGACGTGGTCAACGCGGTGCTCGGGATCCAGGGGGCGCTTCAGGACCAGTTCCAGCGGACGACCGCCCCCCCGACGGCCTTCCCGATCATGTTCATCTCGGATGTCCACCTCGCGGCCGCCTATCCGCTGGTTCGTCGATACGCCGAGAACTACGGCGTCAAGCTGATCGTCAACACCGGCGACGAGTCCGAGTTCGGGAAGCGACAGGAGCTGACAAACGCCTACCTCGCCGAGATCTCGGCGCTGACGCGCAGCATTCCCATGCTGTGGTTGGCCGGGAACCACGACTCACCGGCCATCGTGAGCGCCATGCGCCGCGTGCCCGGCGTGACGGTGCTTGGGGGAAAGACGACGGGGCAAGGTGGTTCCGTCGATGTGACCGCGACGTCCGTCGACGCTTTCGGCCTCACGATTGCCGGTCTTCCGGACCCGCGGGTGTACGGCGGTCCTGGCGCCTACGGCTCCGACGACTCGGCACGTGTCGACCCGCTGGAGCGGTCCGCGGTCGACGCGGCGATCCGGGGGATCTCCCAGCGGTTCGACGTCTTCGCCACCCACGAACCAGTCGCCGCCGACCGGCTGGCCTCCGAGTTGGGTGACCAGGTGCGACAAACCAACAGCGGGCACACGCACGAGCAGAACGCCGCCGGTGACATCCAGAACGACCGTCACATCAACCTGGTGGAGGGGTCCACCGGTGCGGGTGGGCTGGACAACATCGGCCGATCGGGCGCGCGACCACCCATCGAGTTCAGCATCGAGTCGGTCGCCGTGGACTGCCAGTTCACCCGGATCCAGCGGTTCTCCATCACCAGCTCGAACCTGTCCGCCCCGGCGAACTCCCAGCAGTTCGGCAACGACGTGACCGCGTCGACTCTCTATTTCCGTCCGCAGAACGTGGCACCAGCTCGCTCGTGCGGAACCGAAGCCGGCATCTCAGCTTCCACCCCGCTGACCCCGCCGCCCACGGGCCAGGCAGCGGCAGGCGGCGCCACCCCCACGCCGCCGTTGCCGAGAATGCCTCCGTGAGTAAACGCGACTCTTATCGAACTACCAGGCTGCTCCAAGGTTGGATCCGAGGTCCAGCGCCGACGTTGTAGGCATGGTCTCCTCCCGCTGTTGGCTGCTGCCCCAGAGGTGCGATGCGACGTACACCTTCGCCCATGGCGGGTCGCGACTCGTGGGCGGCGTTGCGTGAGCCCCGAGTCGCCCCTCGTGGACGCGCAGCCGTTGATTCGGCCAGAGGCGCAGCCATTGGCGCGACCAGAGGTCCGGTACGACGTCGAGGTCGTCGTGCCGGTCTTCAACGAGGAGGCCGCGCTCGAGGGCAGCATTCGTCGGCTGCATGACTACCTGAGCCGTGGGTTTCCGTTCACCTTTCGCATCCTGATTGCCGACAATGCCAGCACGGACCGCACCTGGGCGATGGCGGGAGAACTCGCCGAGTCGTTGCCGAACGTCGCCGCGCTGCACATTGATCAGAAGGGGCGGGGGCGTGCGCTGCGCACTGCGTGGTCGAGCAGCGAGGCGCGGGTCGTCGCCTACATGGACGTCGATCTGTCCACCGACCTGGCTGCTTTGCTGCCGCTGGTGGCGCCGCTACTGTCCGGTCACAGCGATCTGGCGATCGGGTCGCGGCTGGCCCGCACCTCTCGCGTCATCCGCGGCACGAAGCGCGAGGTGATCTCCCGCTGCTACAACGTGCTGCTCCGGACGACGCTGCGGACTCGGTTCTCCGACGCTCAGTGTGGGTTCAAGGCCATGCGAACAGACCACGCTCGGGAGCTGCTGCCCCTCGTGCAGGACACGGGATGGTTCTTCGACACGGAGTTGCTGGTGTTGGCCGAACGTGCCGGGCTCCGGATCCACGAGGTGCCGGTCGATTGGGTCGACGATCCGGACAGCCGGGTGGACATCGTCGCCACCGCCTCAGCCGACCTTCGCGGCATCGTTCGGATGCTGCGTGCCCTGACTTCCGGGGACCTGCCCATCGCGCAGCTGAGCAGTCAGCTGGGCCGGCATCCCCTGCCGACGACCGTGCCAGGCGTGCCGCTGACGCTGGCCCGTCAAGCGGTCCGGTTCGCCGCGGTAGGCGTTGCCAGCACGTTGGCCTATCTCGTCCTCTTCGTCGTCCTCCGCGGGCCGCTCGGGGCGCAGGGCGCCAACCTGATCGCCCTGTTGCTGACGGCGGTGGCCAACACCGCCGCGAACCGGCGACTCACTTTCGGGCTCCGCGGCTCGCGTCACGTGACCAGGAATCAGTTCGAAGGGCTGGTGGTGTTCGGACTCGGACTCGCCCTGACCAGCGGTGCACTCGCCGGTCTGCACGCGGTGGTGCCGCAGCCGCACCACCTCGTCGAGGTCGGCGTCCTTATCCTCGCCAACCTGGTGGCGACGGTCGTGCGCTTCGTGTTGTTCCGCCACTGGGTCTTCGCCTCGCGTCGACACCGGGGGACGGGGTCCGACGATTCGCTGATCAACGTCGAGCCGGAGGTCGCCCGATGACGTCCGCCACCGATCTCGACTGGTCCTCCGTGCCGGCGGCGCGAGCGCTCCCCCGCTTTTCCATGGCCCGTCTGGTCCGCAGTCATACCGGAGACCCGAAGTGGGCTCGCCCGTCCCTGCTGGCGCTGCTTCTGCTCACCGCTGTGACCTACCTGTGGGGTCTCGGTTCGGCCGGCTATGCGAACGACTTCTACGCGGCGGCGGTCCAGGCCGGAACCCAGAGCTGGAAGGCGCTGTTCTTCGGATCTTTGGATTCCTCGAACTTCATCACCGTCGACAAGCCGCCGGCCTCCCTGTGGGTGATGGGGCTGTCGGGACGACTATTCGGCTTCAACGCGTGGAGCATGCTCGCCCCGCAGGCTTTGATGGCCGTGGCTTCGGTCGGGTTCCTGTACGCCACCGTTCGCCGGGTCGCCGGCCCAGCGGCCGCGTTGTTCGCGGGCGCCGCGTTCGCGGTGATGCCGGTGAGCGCGCTGATGTTCCGCTACAACAATCCCGACGCGTTGTTGGTGCTGCTGCTCGTGGCCGGCGCGTGGTTCGCGACCCGGGCGATCGAGGACGGCCGCATGCGTTGGCTGCTCCTGGCGGGCGTCTGCGTCGGCATCGGTGTGCTGACCAAAATGGGCCAGGCCCTCGTGGTGGTGCCCGCCTTCGCGGTGGCGTATCTGGTCGCGGCTCCGAACCGCTTGCGCACTCGGATCGTGCACCTACTCGCCGGTGGAGCGGCGCTGATCGCATCGGCTGGCTGGTGGATCGCGATCGTCGAGCTGTGGCCGGCGAGCTCCCGGCCCTACATCGGTGGTTCGACGAACAACAGCGTCCTGCAGCTGGCCCTGGGCTATAACGGCATCGGTCGGCTGACCGGTAACGAAGGGGGAGGCCTCGGCGGCGGAGGCGGAGGAATGCCTCCCGCCGGAGCTCGTATCGGTGGCGGGCCGGGCGGCGCCGGCGGTCTGTTCGGAGGCTCGACCGGCTGGTCGCGACTGTTCACCGGCGGCATGAGCACCGACGCCAGTTGGTTGCTTCCCGCCGCGCTGCTCGCACTCGTCGCCGGGCTCTGGGTGACGCGGAAGGCGCCGCGAACCGACGCAGCGCGCGCGGCTCTCCTCTTGTGGGGCGGCTGGGTGCTCGTCACCGGCGCCGTCTTCAGCTTTGCCAGCGGGATCATTCACGAGTACTACACGGTCGCTCTGGTGCCCGGCGTCGCGGCCTTGCTCGCGGTCGGATGTGCTGTGCTGTGGAGGGAGCGACGGCACATTATCGCCCGCCTCGTGCTCGCCATGTTGGCCGTCGGCACGGGCGCGTGGTCGTTCGTTCTGCTCCACCGGGCTCCCGCCTGGAACCCGTGGCTGCGCTACGTCGTGCTCGTCGCAGCGGTGCTCGCCGGCGTCGGGCTCATCGCTGTCATCGGGCGGCCGGCACGTGGACGTCGGTGGACATCGGTCGGCTTGGGAACGCTGGCCCTGGCCGGGCTGTCCGCAGTTGCAGCACCAGCGGCCTTCACCGTCAACACCGTGGGGGCCGCACACAGCGGTGCGATCCCAACGGCCGGCCCTGCAGAAGCTTCAGGCTTCGGCGGCGGGATGCCGGGCGGGGGGCAGATACTCGCTCAGCTGCGAGAAGCGCTCCAGCAAGGACAACTCCCCAACGGGGCCGGGATGGGGAGTGGCCTGCCGACCGGCGGCGATCTGCCGGGCGGCGGGAGTGCCTTCGGCGGCGAGATGCCGACGGGTGGCTTCCCGGCCGGCGGCGGTGGCTTACCAGCAGGCGGCGGCTTACCGGGCGGCTCTGGGCTGCCCGGTGGCGCATCCTCGTCCTCCGGAGGATCTCCCAGGTTTGGAGGAGCGCCCGGAGCCGGTGCGGGCCCGCGAGGTATAGGCGGCGCCAGCTCGGTCAACCGCGAGTTGGTCGCTCTTCTCAAGCAGGGCAGCGCCGGCTACCGCTGGGTGGCTGCGGCGACGGGATCCATGTCGGCGGCACCGCTCGAGCTCGCTTCCCGCGAGCCGGTCATGGCTATGGGCGGCTTCAGCGGTGGGGACCCGGCGCCGACGCTGGCGCAGTTCCAGCGGTACGTGGCGGATGGCGAGGTTCACTACTTCATCGGAGGCGGCGGCGGTGGCTTTGGAGGCGGCAGGAACGGTAGCGGGTCTGTCGCCACGTGGGTGGAGCAGCACTACACGTCGACGACCGTTGGCGGCACCACCGTCTACGACCTGACGAAGCCGAAGGCGAGTTCCTGAACGAGGACGACATCGATCGTTGGGAACACCGACGTGCCGTCGCTTCGCTGAAGGGTCGGCTCGAAGCATCCCGACCGCCACACCGGGAGCTGGTGTTCCGGGACCCGGCGGTTTCTTTCCTGTGGTCGACATCCTATCGAACGTCGTGACGACACGTGAACTGATG
>DATITC010000053.1:0-5166 GCA_035468175.1 Frankiaceae bacterium
GCCGCGATGCCGACCGCCTGCCGGGCGTTCGGGATCGCGTCCTGCTCGATGCGGGACCGGATGTAGCCGAGGTCGCCGTCGTCGCCGAGCTTGACGTCGAGGCGCAGCAGCGGGTCTGCAGGCTTGCCCATCATGTGGGCCGATGCCCGGTCCACGCCGCGGATGCGCTCCACCTCTTCCTCGACGGCGTCGCCCAGCGCGCCGGTGGAGACCTTGGTGTGGCCCTGGCTGCGGTTCGACTCGAGGTTCAGTGAACCCACCCGCTGGGTGGAGACCTGGGCCAGCAGCCACCGCAGTGCAAGCAGCGCCAGGATCCCGGCGCCGATGGCTATCGCCGCCCAGAACCAGCCGGCGTTCCGGTCGGCGAAGGCGCGGGTGTTGGCCTGCAGCATGGGCTTCTTCGCGGGCGAGTCCCCGAACACCCGGGTGCTGAGCAGCAGGACCACCACTCCGCCGGCGAGGCAGATCAAGCCGAGCAGGAACAGGAGGACGCGGTTGACGGAGTCGATGCGCGGCTTCATTCGGAAGCTCCCGAGTTGGACGAGGCGCCGACCGGGGCGCGCCCCTGCGATCCGGGACCCTGCGATCCGGGACCCGACGAGCCGGAACCCGTCGAGTCGTCGTCGGCCAGGCCGGCCGGCGCGTCCGGGGTGCCCCTGTCGGGCGTGATCCTGACGGAGACCGTGAGTCGACGGGCATCGGCGAGGGAGAGACGGTCGAGCCGTTCCTGCATTGCCGTGGTGAGCCGGCTTTGCCCGTCGTCCTTCGTGATGCCGGGGCTTGCGGTCGCCTTGACGACGACCTTGCGCCGCTTCACCTTCACGTGAGCGCCGCTGATCCCGTCCACGTCGGTGGCACTGGTCGACAGGGACCGCTGCAGGCTGCGCCGGGTGGTGGTCATGTCGACCGCGCTGGCAGAGGTCGACAGGGCGACCGTCGCCGGCTTGCCGCGGTGGAGCGCGAGCAGGAGCAGGAGCAGACCGACGATGATCAGGATGATCGCTGCCACCCGCGGTCCGGCGGTCTTCCACTCGTTGGTGGCGAGATCGTTGACGAAGCCGTGCCACTTGACGAAGACGGGGTCGTTGCCGGTCGTGGCCGCGATCACCTCGACCACGGTGAGGACGCCGGCGACGGCGATGGCGATCGCCAGCAGGACGCAGACGATGCGGTTTAGCGCGCGCATGTCACTGAACCCTTCGTGTCGGAGTGAGCGACGCGGCTGAGTAGAAGTGCGGGATGTCGACATGGACCTCGACGACGTTCAACCCGCAGATGGCGTGGACCTGCTGCACGACGTTGGCCCGCACGGCAGCGGCCGCCTCGCGCACCGGGGTGGGGTACTCGACGGCGACCGACACGGAAACCGAGACGATCGAACCGTCGACCTTCGCCGACGCCCGGGCCTGCGAGTCCGCCTTCACCTTGCCGAGGGACTGGCCGAGCAGTCGACGCGGTACGCCGCCCACGTGGTCGACCTCGACGGCGGCATGGCCGGCCACCTTCTCGACGACGCGGTTGGCGATGGTGGTGCTGCCACGGGACTCGGCGTCACCGGAGGCGAGCGCGTCCACGGTGTAGGACTCGTCTTCGCCGTACGCCTGCCCCTCGGTGCCGGGGCTGCCCTTGGTCAAGGGGATGGTTTCGCTCATCGCTCACGCACTTTCTTCAGGTCGCGCACTCGGGGCCGTCAGCGGTCGCGCGAGTGGCGGCTGGACAGGTACGGGCTGATGTCGAGCTCGCCGTCCAGGACCTTGCCGATGACGAAGCCGAAGGCACCGAGGACGATGGCGAGCAGGAAGTACCCCCAGCCCCCCGCGGCGGCCGCGATGGCGAGCAGGAGGCCGGCGAAGATGCCGAGGATGGAGAGCGACATGGTGTCGAGGTGCTCCTTTGCGAGAACGCTCCTCGTCGGACGCCACGACTCGGACGATATGGACGGGGAACTGCTGCCCGGCGGACGGCTGTCCGTCGGGCTCTATGAAGTTGTGCTCGAGGTGCGGTAGCCGAGGGCTCACGCACCGGAGGCCTACTGCACCCGCGGCGGCCTGGTCCAGCCGTCCCAGCGTCGGCGGGCCCAACGCGTGACGTGGCCCAGGCCTCGGGGCGAATGGTGGGTGGTCAGGTGTTGCCGGATGTCGGCCGCGCCGACCGTCGGCCGACGGCCCTCGCGGTAGGCGCGGACCCCGGCGGCGAAAACCTCCGGGTCACCGCCCCGGTCCGGGTGGTGGTCGCGCACGAAACGGCGCCACTCCGCCCGACGAGACTGCTCGTCGACGGCGCTCCGCTCCACGTCATCCACCCGGTTCACGGTCCTGGCGCCGCCGGTAGTGCGATGGCGTGCGCGGACGGTCCCGCCTCCAACGCCGGCGGTGGGAGCTCCTCCTCCGCGGGCGCGAACGGGTCCTCGACATCGGCGACGACCACGTCGACCTTCCGCAACCCGGGGACCGCTGCGGTGACGGCGGCGCGGACCTCGGCGTCGATCTTGTGCAGGCTGTTGCCGTAGCGAGCGATCACGTGGACCTCGACCTCACCGGCGGACGTACTCCGCACCCCGGCGACGCGACGGCCGGGCAGGTAGGTCGCGATCTCTCCGGCGATTCCACCGGACAGGCCGCTGACGGAGGGGCAGGTAGCGATCGCAGCAGCAATCGCGTCCGGGTTTGGTAGTTCCGGAACCGGACTCATCCCGCCCCTCCTTCCTCCCGGACATCTGCCGGGAGATCGTCGTGCACAGTCGTGCGCGCGTGCAATGCGCTTGTGGGCCTAAATCCCTCGTGGGTTTACCCCAGCCGGATCACTGCACCCGAGAGGGAGCAGGCTCCTCGTTGTCTTCGTCGGCGATGAAGATGTCGTCCACGCTGATGTTGACCTCGGCGACCTCGAGCCCGGTCATCCGCTCGACGGCGTTGATCACGTTGCGCCGGATGGCCTGGGCGAGGTCGGCGATCGCGACGCCGTACTCGACGACGATGTCGAGGTCGATGGCGGCCTGACGCTCGCCCACCTCGACGGCGACGCCCTGGGAGATGTTCGGGCCACCGGAGCCGGGGATCCGCTCGCGGAGCGCGCCGAATGCGCGGCTGCCGCCGGTGCCGAGGTTGTGCACCCCGTTGACCTCACGGGTCGCGATGCCGGCGATCTTGCGAACGACGCCGTCCGCGATCGAGGTCTTGCCCTGGGAGGTCACCAGCTCCGTGCTGCTGTTGGAGGACCCGGACCGGGTGACGACGCCGCTGGAGCTGCTCGTGCCCTCTGGAGTGGTACTGCTCATACGTGTTCCCTTCGATTCGAGGCAAGTGATCCAAACGTGCCCCGCAACAACCCGCTGACACCCGGATAACTTGACTGTCGCTCTCTGTGCGTAGGTCGTACGCCAGGTGATCAGAATGCACCAGTCAGCCACGCGTCAATACACCAATAGATTCGGTTCGTGACCTCGGACGTCCCGCCCGGCCGGCCCGCCGACAGCGGAGCTGCGGCCGTCCTCGTACGCGTGCCGGGCAAGGTCAACCTGCATCTCGGCGTCGGACCGCTGGCGCCGGACGGCTACCACCCGGTGATCACGGTCCTGCAGGCCGTGTCGATCTACGACGAGGTGTCGGCGTCGCCGGCCGAAGAGATCTCGGTGGCGGTGTCGGGAGAAGGTGCTTCGGCGGGCCCGGATGGAGTGCCGCTCGGGCCCGACAACCTCGCTCACCGAGCTGCGGCCATGCTCGCTCGTCGGGCCGGAATCTCGCAGGGCGTGCATCTGACCCTGCACAAGGACATTCCCGTTGCGGCCGGAATGGCCGGCGGCAGTGCGGACGCGGCGGCGGCCCTGGTCGCCTGCAACGCCCTGTGGAGGACCGCCGCACGGCGCGACGAACTGCACGAGGTCGCGGCCGACCTCGGCAGCGACGTCCCGTTCGCGCTGGTCGGGGGGACCGCCCTCGGCACCGGGCGCGGCGATCAGCTGACGCCGGTGTTGGCCCGCGGGTCCTACTGCTGGGTCTTCGCGCTGGCCGAGCGTGGGCTGTCCACGCCTGCGGTGTACCGCGAGTACGACCGGATGCTCGAGGAACTCCCCAGTAGCCCGGAGCTGCTGCGCCCCGCGGTCGTGGCCCGTCCGAACGACGTCCTCGCCGCGCTGCGGAGCGGGGACGCGGCTGCCCTCGGAGCGGCGCTCGGCAACGACCTGCAGTTGCCGGCCCTGCGGCTACGCCCGGAACTCCGCGAGGTGGTGCAGGCCGGCACCGACCTCGGCGCCATCGGCGGGCTGGTCAGCGGATCCGGACCGACCTGCGCCTTCCTCGCCGCCGACGAGGCGGCCGCGCAGGACCTGGCCGCCGGACTGACGGAACGCGGGATCTGCCGCGTGGTGCGGACCGCTACCGGGCCGGTACCCGGGGCGACCGTGGTCGAGCCCGGCTAGCCAAGCCGAGATCTCACGGCCACCCGAGCAGCTGCTGCCCGACGGTGGCGGCCTGCAGTGCGAACCGATCCTCCGGGTCGGTCGGATCGTGTCCGGTGAGTCTCGCGATGCGTTCGAGGCGGTAGGTCAGGGCCCGGACGGACAGGTGCAGCGAGCGCGCCGCCGAGGTCGCCACGCCTCCCGCGGCGAAATAGGCCCGCAGGGTCTCGAGCAGGGGTTCTGCGCCGCCGCGGGCCCCACGTAGCGGTAGCAGGGTGGCCGAGATGAGCTCGCGCATGGCCTCGGAGTCACGAGCCAGGACCTGGTAGATCAGCAGCGCCTGGGCGTGCACGATCCGGGACGGCCAGGAGAGCGCGTCGGCCAGTTCGACGGCACGGGACGCCTCCTGGAAACCGGCACGGACGCCCGCCCCGCCGGTGCGCGGCCGGCTCACGCCGATCCGCCAGCGGAGGCCGGTCTCGCGATCGAGCGCCTCGGCGGCGCGGGCCACGAGCGCGTCGGTCTCGTCGTGCGCGGTGTTCGCCGGCGAAGGGGCCGGACCGGAGCCCACACTCGCGGCCGGTGTGTGCGGGACGATCGCGACGAGCAGCCCGAGTCGCGTCGCGACCAGGAGCCCGGACCCTTGGAGCGACGGGCGGGCCGGCATCCGGCCGAGCTGCTCGCGCAACGCGTTCTCCACCCGCCGGTCCGTCGGTCGCGCCTCGGTGAGCGGCCGGCTCGCGTGGACCACGAGCACCAGATAGGGCGCT
>DATITC010000054.1:0-9863 GCA_035468175.1 Frankiaceae bacterium
GAGCGCGGGTTCAGTTGCGTCCATCGGCGGCGTCGGGGTGTTGCTGATCTTCATCCTGCAGAACCGCGAGGACGTCAGGTTCCACTTCCTGTCCTTCTCCTTCACCTGGCCGCTGTGGCTCTACACGGTCGTCGTCGCCGCTTGCGGAGCAGTCGTGTGGCTGGGACTCGGGGTGCTGCGCCGACACCGCCGACGACAGCAACGGCGGGGGACTCGTCAGTAAGGTCGCGGACCAGCGGCAACGAGTGCCAGCCCGCGCGAGACCCGGCGTGCGGAACGGGGCACCTCCACATCGCGCCGACAGCATCGACCGCCGATCGTGGCCCGTGGTGCCGAGGCCGGCGGCAGAGCGCCAAATGTTGACGAACGCATCGCGCATAGCGCCGGTTAGCTCGGCTTCAGCTCGGTTCCAGACTTCAGAGCGGCTGCGAGCTTGGGGATGTCGTCCAACGAGCCGGCGGCGACGCTCATCACGAGTTCATAGGCTTGTTCGTTGGTGAGGGTCAGTCGCCAGCCATTGACGCCGGAGAACGCGATCGTCCCGGCTAGGGCCAGTCGCTTGTTCCCGTCGACGAGCGCGTGATTGCGGGCGACGGAGTGCAGCAGCGCAGCGGCCTTCTCGTGTATCGAGGGATAGGCGTCCTCGCCGAAAGCACTGGCACTCGGCCGGGCTGCCGCGGCCTCGAGCAGGCCCAGGTCGCGGACGAGCACCTCACCAAGGGTGCGTTCGGCGACGTAAAGCAAATCTTCGAGGGTGAGAAGGATCAATGCCCGAGCCGCTCGAGCGCCTCAGCGTAACGAGGCAACTCGACGTCAAGAACCTGATCGAGCAGCTCCCGGCGGCTCGTGCGCTCGATGTAATCCCGGACCGCCTGGCGGGCGACGTCCTGCATCGACCGTCCCTCGCGTTCAGCGCGCCGCCGCAGCGCCTCGGATTCGCCCTCGTCGAGCCGCAGAGTCATTGCCACGCCTTAACAGTACCCCTCGTGATACCGATTCTGATACCGCGCGAGAACGCCAGCAACCGGGTGGCTGCGCCCAGGCGCTCTACACGGCTGGGCGTCGTGAAGGGGGTGAAAGCACTCCAGGCAGCGCAGGTCCGGCTGAAGTTGGCCAACCAGGCTCTCGCGAGAACCAAGCAGGGCTCCAACGGCCGACGCAAAGCCACCCGCCGCCTTGGCCGGATCCACGCCCCGGATCGCCGCACTACGCCGCACGCTGCTGCACGAGATCAGCACGCAGCTCGCCGCAGCTGCACGACCGTGGCGGATCGAGGACCTCAACGCCGCGGGCATGGTGGCCGAGCGGACCTACTCCTGCCCGGCCTGCGGACTCGAGCTCGACCGGGACCTCAACGCCGCCATCAACACCCCGGAACAGGACATCAAACACGCCCCGCCCCGACCCGCGGCCGCCTGACGCCCGACACGCGTCTGCACCCGGATGGACCGGGAAAGAGCCGACTGCCACCTCGCGCCATCAAGAGGCCCTGAGTCGGAACCGAGAAACCGCCGCAGCGGCGGCAACTCGGACGGCAACCATCACCACCGTCCCCGGCAGGTGGCAAGGGAAGCCGGTGCGCCCCGAAAGGGATACCCCAGTCAGAGCCCGAGGTCGCGCCCGATGATCTCGCGCATGATCTCGTTCGAGCCGGCCCAGATCCGAGAGACGCGGGCATCCGCCCAGGCCTGGGCGACGCTGTACTCCTGCATGTAGCCGTAACCCCCGTAGAGCTGGACGCAGGCGTCGATGACGGTGTTCTGCGCCTCGGAGCTCCACAGCTTCGCCTTGGCCGCGTCAACCGCTGACAGCTGCCCACGCACGTGGGCGTCGAGGCAGGCGTCGCAGAACGCGCGGGCCACATCGATCTGCGTGATCAGGTCGGCAAGCCGGTGCTTGTTGGCCTGGAACGAGCCGACGGACGAGCCGAAGGCCTTGCGCTCCTTGACGTAGACGAGCGTGTCGTCGAGCACCTGCTTCGCGTGCGCGACGTTCGACAGCGCGCAGGACAGGCGTTCCTGCGCGAGCCGGGTCATCATCGCCGGAAAGCCCCGGTTCTGTTCGCCGAGCAGGTTCTCGACGGGGACCCTGACGTTGTCGAAGAACAGCTCGGCGGTGTCCGCCTCGGGCTGCCCGATCTTGTGCAGCTTGCGACCGCGGGTGAAGCCCTCGGCGCCGGCTTCAACGGCGAGCAACGAGACACCGCGAGCGCGGTCCTCGGTGCTTCCGGTACGCACGGCGAGCACGACGAGATCGCAGTTGTAGCCGTTGGTGATGAACGTCTTCGAGCCGTTGACGATGTAGGAGTCGCCGTCCCGCTTGGCGGTGGTCCGCAGCGACGCGAGGTCGGAGCCGCCGGACGGCTCGGTCATGCCGATCGCGGTGATGAGCTCCCCGGAGCAGAACTTCGGCAGCCAGCGCGCCTTCTGGTCGTCGTTCGTGAGTTCGATCAGGTACGGCGCGACGATGTCCGCGTGGATCGAGAAGCTCGACCCGAGCGCGGCGCTGATCCGCGACAGCTCCTCGTTGAACACGCTGTTGAAGCGGAAGTCGTCAACTCCGCCGCCGCCGAACTCCTCGGGCACGCCCACGCCCAGCAAACCCTGTTTGCCGGCTGCCTGCCAAGTCGCCCGGTCGATCTCCCGGTGCTCCCGCATGGTGTCGATACGTGGGAGTACCTGCCGCTCGACGAACTCGCGGGCAACCTCGCGGAACGCCTCGTGCTCTTCGTTGTAGACCGTGCGCTGCATGTCTCCAGGTTAAGCGGATAGTTCAGTCCTATGAAGGCAGCGCGATTCACGGAGAGCACCAAGACCTTGGCCGTCCAGGACGTCCCGACTCCCGAGCCGGGGCCGTTGGAGGTGCGCGTTCAGGTGCACGCCTGCGGGATCTGCTTGACCGACGCGCATCTGCTCGACGGTTCGATGCCGGGCAGCCTGCCCGAGATCACACCGGGCCATGAGGCCGCCGGCGTCATCGACAGCGTCGGTCCGGAGGTGACGGGCTGGAAGCCGGGCGACCGGGTCCTGCTCGCCGGCGGTCGCAACTGCGGGCACTGCGCGATGTGCGTCCGCGGCCGGCTCGAGGAGTGCCTGCAGTTCGAGATCATGGGCTTCGCCTACGACGGCGCGTGGGCCGAGTACGTCGTCGTGCCGTTCTTCGCCCTGACCGAGGTGCCGGAGTCAATCCCGTTGGAGCAGGCCTGCGTGCTCGCCGACGCTGTCGCCACTCCGTATGCCGCGCTGACGGAGCGGGCGAACGTTCGGCCCGGCGAGTCCGTCGGGCTGTGGGGCATCGGCGGTCTCGGTGTCCACGCCGTGCAGATCGCCCGGATGATCGGCGCCTCCCCGATCCTCGCATTCGATCCGCTGCCCGAGGCCCGCGACCGCGCCCTCGCCCTCGGCGCCGACTTCGCGCTCGACCCGACCGACGACGACGTCGTGGCGCAGGTCTGGCGCCTCACCGACGACCTGGGGCTGAACGTCGCCATCGATCTGGTGGGCGCCAACCGCGTGCTCGCGCAGGGCGACATGTGCCTTGGGCGGCACGGGCGGCTCGTGATGGTCGGGCTGTCCCCCGAGCCCGTCCAACTGGGCATGGGTGCCCTGTTCGGGATCTTGAACCACAGCCTGCTCGGCCACCTCGGCTACCAGAAGCCGCACCTCGACGAGCTGGTGCGGCTGGTCTCCACCGGGCGGCTCGACGTCTCGAAGTCGGTCAGCGCCGTCATCCCGCTCGACGACATCGCTGACGGGGTGAAGCGGCTGGAGACCAAGGAGGGCAACCCGGTACGGATCGTGGTGAACCCTCGGCAGTGAGTCGACAGCTCGCCGCCGCTCGTGCCGCGACGCATCGGTCGATCAACCGGCAGGGCCAGCGGGCCGATCAGTCGCCCGACAGTGGCGGACCTTGCTCGCTTGCCCTCGCGCTGACACCGCTCAGCGCCTCCGACGGCCGCGGCCCCGGGATTTTCGCTGAGCTGGGCGACCTCGGCCACCTCGACCCGGTTCCGGCCGGCGGCCTTCGCCCGGTAGAGCGCGGCGTCGGCCAGAGCGAGGAGGTCCGACAGCCCGAGCGAGGCACCGCTGGTCGTCGCGACCCCAGCCGAGATGGTCACGGGCAGCCCGGCAGTCGCGGCTCCGGCCACGGCCTGCCGCAATTGCTCCGCGAGCCGCGTAGCCGATCCCGCATCGAAGCCCGGAAGCAGGACGAGGAACTCCTCACCGCCGAGCCGGTAGACGAGGTCGTTGGCGGGACTGCCGGTCCGGAGTCGGTCCGCGATCTCCCGCAGGACGAGGTCGCCGCGTTCGTGCCCGTACGTGTCGTTGACTGTCTCGAAGTGGTCGACATCGCACAGGACGACCGACACGAAGCCCGCCAGCCGCTCCGCCTGTTCCCGGGCGTCGTGGAACCGCTGGCGTAAGGCCTTGCGGTTGAGGAGCCCGGTCAGTGCGTCGAGCACGGTCTCGTCGCGCGCGTTGCGGTCGGAGGCTGCGAGGTAGAACGCGGCGATCGCGAGGCAGGCGAGCAGCGCCAAATAGGAGAGGAGGTGCAGCGCTGCCGGCGCTTCATCCTTCGAGTCCGCCAGGAGGACGCTGCTCACGGCCAGGATCGCGGACAGACCCACCGCTGCGCGGATGACGGGTTTCCGGAAGCACACGGCCTGGCTGAAGACCGGTACCACCATGAGTGGCAGCAGCGGGCTGAAGGCGCCGCCGGACAACGCCACGGACGCGGCCAGGTTCAATTGCAGCAGCGTGAACGCGACGGCGGCGATCAGCTCTGGAAATTGCCACGTCGGCGTCCCAGGGCGACCGCGATGCCCATCGTGGCGCACGCCACGGCCACCAGCCAGACGAGGGCGAGCCCATACCAGTACGCCGTGAGCAGGCAGGTACCGCCGACCGCGATCCCGAACAGGTGCACTTCGGCGAAGTTGGCGTGCATGTCGAGGAACCGCGCGTGATCAGCGTGTTCGCCCCGCAGCCAGCGCGACCACAGCGGCCCTGTCTCCGCCCCGATCGCCATGGTGGAGTGTCGACCTCCGCGCCACGCACCTGTACCGCCAAACGCCGCAGGACGGTTCCGAGACCCCGAGCGGATCAGTTGCGGCCGGGAGCACTCGTGCAGCACCCGCTCCGCAACTGATCGAGAAGTCGCCCGCACCAGGGTCCCGGAACGCCGAGAGCCCCCGACCCTGGTACGGGTCGGGGGCTCTCGGATCGATCAGCGGAGGTCAGACCTGCGCGTGCTCGTTCGGCACGCAGTGCGTCATGACCAGGCCGGTCACGTTCCGCAGGCCGTTCTTGCCGAGGTTCTCGTACCGCGCCTGCTCCTCCTCGTTGAAGGGGTAGGTCGGCAGCGGCTCGAGGTGACGGACGTCGTCGGCGCTGATGCCGAGACCCTCGCCCACCCGGGTGCCGTACTCGTCATCGCACATCAGGAAGTGCCAGACCATGCGCTCCTGGATGTGCCGGTCGCACTGTGAGAGCGCGCCGACCAGGTTGCCGACGAGGTCGTCCTTCTCCCACTGCTCGGAGAGCTGGTAGCGCTCGCCGGCCTGCTTGTAGTCGTTCCGGCGCGGGATCCGCGCACGAGTCAGACGGCCGGAGATTTCCGGGCCCACCTCGGTCTCGGTCGGCGCCGACGCCTCCACCGGGCCGTTGAGGCTGGTCGGCTCGTAGTTGATCGACGGGTTCTGCCCCTCGATCATGTCCTGCCGGTACGCCATCGGCGCATCCCGCTGGTTGGTGGCGACCTGGACGTTCTTCGGCGCGTTCACCGGCAGCTGGAGGTAGTTCGGGCCCACCCGGTAGCGCTGGGTGTCGCTGTAGGAGAAGGTCCGCCCGACCAGCATCTTGTCGTCGGAGAAGTCGAGGCCGTCGACCAGCACACCGGTACCGAAGGCGATCTGCTCGCTCTCGAGGAAGAAGTTCACCGGCTTGCGGTTCAGCGTCATCGTGCCGACCTTGCGCAGCGGGAACTCGTTCTCCGGCCACGTCTTGGTGTCGTCCAGCGGGTCGAAGTCGAGCTCCGGGTGGTCGTGGTCGTCCATCAGCTGGACGTGCAGCTCCCAGGACGGGTAGTCGCCGGCGTCGATGGCGTCGTAGAGGTCCTTGGTGTGGTAGCCGATCTCGCCGGACTGGAGCTTGGCGGCATCGTCAGCGGTGAAGGACGTGACGCTCTGCTTCGGGATCCAGTGGTACTTGACCAGCTGGGTCTCGCCCTGGGCGTTCACCCACTTGTAGGTGTTCACGCCGAAGCCCTGCTGGTGGCGGTAGCTCGCCGGGATGCCGCGCGGGCTGAAGACCAGCGTGACCATGTGCATGGCCTCGGGGCTGAGGTGCCAGAAGTCGAAGACGCGGTTCGCGACCTGGCGCTCGAAGGTGACCGGGTCCGGCTTCTGCGAGTGGATGAAGTCGGGGAACTTCAGCGCGTCCTTGATGAAGAAGACGCCGAGGTTGTTGCCGACGAGGTCCCAGTTGCCGTCCTCGGTGTAGAACTTCGCCGCGAACCCGCGGGGGTCGCGGACCAGTTCGGAGGAGTCCCGGCCACCGGCGACGGTGGAGAAGCGCAGGGCGACGTCGGTCTTCTTGCCCTGATCGGAGAAGAGCTTGGCGCGGGTGTACTTGCTGATCGGCTCGTCCCCGACGGTGCCGTCGGCCTCGAAGTAGCCGAACGCGGTGGCACCGCGAGCGTGCACCACCCGCTCGGGGATGCGCTCCCGGTCGAAGTGGCTCATCTTCTCGAGCAGGTGGTAGTTCTCGAGCGTCGCGGGGCCGCGCGCACCGACGGTGCGGGTGCTTTGGTTGTCGAAGACCGGATGTCCCTGGCGAGTTGTCAGGGTGGGGCGGTCCGCCTCGTGGGTCGTCATGCTTCTACCTCTCATGCTGTCGTGCGCGACGTGCTCTGAATTGCTGACGTGCTCTGAATTGCAGTTGTGCTCTGAGTTACCGACGTGCTCGGAAATGCAGTCGTTCTCGGAATGCTCGATGTGCGCGAAACTAACCGTGCTCGGAGTGCGCCGCGGACGTCAGGATTCCGGGACTTTCGACGGCGGCACGGCAATGCGCGCACAGACCCCAGAAGATGACTTCGGCCTCGTCCACGGCGAAGTCGGCACCCGCCTGTGAAGTACCAGTCGACGGGGTGAGGCACGGGGCCGAACCGACCGCGCAGTCGACGTCGACCACCGTGCTGCAGCGGCGGCAGACCAGGTGGTGGTGGTTGTCCCCGACGCGCAGTTCGTACAGGGCGGCGGCCCCGGCCGGCTCGAACCGGCGGGCGATGCCACCGCCGACGAGCGCCTTCAAAACGCCGTATACGGCTTGCGCGGAGAGGTTCGGATAGCTGCGGCGAGCCTCGGCGAGGATGGTGTCGGCGTCGCTATGCGGGCGTTCGGCGAGAGCGGTGAGCACCAGGCTCCGCGGCACGGTCACGCGCAAGCCAGCGGCCCGCAGCGTGTCTTCCCAACGTGTTCCCATCGACCTTGAGCACATCACGGGTCGTTGAGCAAGTCAATATCTTGACCTACTGAAGATAAGGGCTAAGGCTAAGGCGATGTCCGATCGTCGAGGACCCGGAATCGCATGTCCGCCCGCTCGAGACGGCGGCGCAGCGCAGCTCCCATCGCGGTGGCCGTGGTCACCTGTCCTGCCGTCGTCGGCAACTCGTCGCTGGCGAGGCAGAGAGCGGACTCAGCCAGCATCTTCGCCGTCTCGCTGTACCCCGGATCTCCACCGGAGACCTCGGTGCGCACGGACTGGCCGTCCGAGCTCTCGGCGACGAACCGGACCCGGAACCAGCCCTTCTCCCGCTGCTCGGGCGATGGCCCGGAACCGGATGGCCTGAGCTTCTGCAGCAACGCACGGGTCGGGGGCAGCTGCGCCAGCGTGAAGACGCCGGCGGCGCCGAGGGCGATGCCGACAGCGGTCAGTGGGTTGGCCAACGCGACGAAATGGCTGTAGCTGAAGTCCGGCCCGTACTCCGGCAGCGCCCGTGCCGACCGGGCAACGACCTGGGGGTCGAGGCTCGGGAACGGGAGGACCCATTGGCCGATCGCCCGGTCGTAGCCGGGCGCGCCGGTGACCGCACGGACGCGGCGGCCGATGGGCTTCGGCTCGACCTTGCGTCGCTCCGACGCGGCCGCCGCCATCTGCCGCGGCCGCGAGAAGGCCGTCAACGCCGAGGCGAAGGTTCCGCCGGAGAACGTGCCACCAGCCGTGACGTAACCCTTCACCCGCAGGGCCACGTCGTCCGGCAGCTGCTCGACGGTGAACTGGGCACCGAGGTCGTGCGGGATGGAGTCGAAGCCGCAGGCGTGCACCAGACGGGCACCCGATGCTTCGGCCCGCTTCCCGTGTTCGAGGTACATCCGGTCGACGAATTCGGGCTCACCGGTGAGGTCGAGGTAATCGCTGCCCACCTCGGCACAGGCCGCCACCAGGGGCTCCCCGTACTCGAGGTACGGGCCGACCGTCGACGCCACCACCGAAGCCCGCTCCGCCACGCGTCGGACGGAGCCGCGATCCGTCACGTCGGCCTCCAGGATCTCCAGCTGATCGCCGGAGCCGAAGCGATCGTGCAGGTCCGCCCGCAGCCTCTCGAGCTTCCCGCGGTTGCGCCCGGCGATGCCCCACCGCAGGTCGGCCGGTGCGTGTTCGGCGAGATAGGCGGCGGTCAACGCGCCGGTGAACCCGGAGGCTCCGAACAGGACGACATCCAGCTGCGCGCTCGGCATGCCCACAGCTTAGAGGCGGACCAAATCCACCCGAACCCCACCGTCCGCAGACGCGACATGTTGTTGCCGTGAGGGCGCAGCAATCCCGCTGCAGGTGCTATACGCTTTCCGCACGTACAGCATGGTGCGTGTGTTCCGTCCGGATCTCGCGGAGTCTCCACCTCCTCGTCAGGACGGCCGCATGGTCCATGAAGAAAAGCTTTCCGCCGTTCTGGGCGATTTCGCCCGCACGATGCTCACCGATTTTCCGATCCAGAGCATTCTCGATCACCTCGTCGAACGCATCGTCGAGGTTCTTCCGGTCGATGCCGCCGGGGTCACGCTCATCTCGCCAGGCATCGCGCCGCGCTACGTAGCCGCGTCGAACGACGCAGCCCTGCGCTTCGAACTGCTGCAGAGCGAGTTGGGGCAGGGCCCGTGCGTGCTCTCGTACACGTCCGGCGAGGCGGTGTCGGTGCCCGACCTGACGAAGGAGATGCGCTTTCCGTCGTTCAGCCCCCGCGCGCTCGACATCGGCATGGTCGCGGTGTTCGCCTTCCCGCTCCGGCACGGTGACGGACGGCTGGGTGCGCTCGACCTCTACCGGCGAACGACCGGGCCGATGAACGCGGAGAACCTGACCGCGGCGCAGACCTTGGCCGACGTGGTCGCGGCCTACGTGTTGAACGCCCAGGCCCGCGAGGACGCCCATCACCTCGCCGACCGCTTCCAGCACACCTCGTTGCACGACTCCTTGACCGGGCTGCCGAACCGGGCGCTGCTGGACCAGCGGTTGGAACACGCGGCGCAACGAGGCCAGCGCAACCGCACCCCGGTCGCGGTGCTGTTCGTCGACCTGGACCGCTTCAAGCAGGTCAACGACGCGCACGGTCACGAGGTCGGGGATCAGCTGCTGCGTGCGGTGGGACAGCGCCTGTTGGCACTGGTGCGACCGGGCGACACCCTCGCGAGGGTGTCCGGCGACGAGTTCGTGTTCTTCTGCGAGGACCTCACCGAGGCCGCCGACATCGAAGTGCTGGCCGCCCGGATCGACCGGGCGTTCGTCGAGCCGTTCCCGGTGCGGCATGGGTCACTGCACATCACCGCAAGCGTTGGACTGGCGTTCGCCGGGCCGGGAGAAGAC
>DATITC010000055.1:0-1606 GCA_035468175.1 Frankiaceae bacterium
GTGGTGTTGCTCGCACTCGAGTTGCTGAGTGAGAAGACGATCACCAGACCGAGCGTGATGCTCGTGACATAGGCCCCCAGCAGGTAGCCCAACATCAGCTTCGAGGGCTTGTCGAGCAGCAGCATCACGGTGGTAGCTGCCACCAGCGTCGGGTTCAACGACGCCGTCAGCGACAGAAGGATCACTTGGCCCAAGGTCGCTCACCCGCACTGCGTGGGGACCGGATCACGCTACGACGCTCCACCGATGGGGTGGGCAGAAGGCACGCACATATCGTCCTGGTGCACCGCCGGCGCGCACAAGGGAGCAGGCACGCCAGGAGCAGGGATGCGACCACTATCCGAGCGGTGATGCGAAAGCCCCCTGCGTCACTCCTCTGAGCCGCCTGTCCGACCCGTGATTTGGGCGTTCGGCCCGCGAGTACGACCGCAGGGTTCCACGGATGCCGCGTCTCGGACCGGTAGGGTTAGTCAGTATCGCGTTACCAGTGGGCCACGGGGAACTCGGTGAGGGACCAAAAATGAATTGGGGAAAGGATTCATTGGCAGCTTCGGGACCATCGAAGCCCCGTCTCATTCCGTGGACGCTGATCGCGATGGTCAGCGTTGCGTCAGGCGTTGTGGTCGGATTGGTCGCGGTTCCCGGTGTGCGCGCCACGACGGGCGCGTCTGTGGCGACGGCGAACGTTGAAGGGGTGGCGCGGGGCGCGATGGCGGCGATTCCGGTCGCGGTCGCTCTGTACGCGTGCCGTCGTCCGGCGCACGCCCGCTTCGGCGGGCTGCTGCTCGGCTTCAGCGCCGTCTGGTTCGTGGCGTTGCTGTCTTCCTCGCCGTCGTCGTTGGTGTACAGCGTGGGTCGAGTGGCGGGTTGGGTCTCGGTCCTGGCTCTGGCGGGTGTGATCCTCGGCTTCCCGAGCGGGCGGTTGGTGTCCCATGTCGATCGAGCGCTGGTGGCCGCGACTGCCGCGATACTCCTCGTCCTGTACCTGCCGACCACGCTCTTGGTCGAGGGCTATCCGGTCCCATCACAGTTCGCGAGCTGCGACGCGCGCTGCCCGCGCAATACGTTCATGGTCATCGGGCATCAACCGGCGTTCATCAACGGTGTCGTGGCTCCGCTTCGAGACCTGCTCGTGATGGTCGTCATGATCGTCGTGGCGATCCGGCTCGGGCAGAGGATCAGTCGTGCGAATACGCTCGTTCGGCAGGCGCTGGTGCCGCTGCTCGTGGCGACCATAGGATGGCTGCTGCTGATCGCATGCGGCGTAGCGCTCCGCCGGATCGCGCCGCACTCGGTGACGATGCACGCCGTCACGTGGTTGTTGGCGTTTGCCGTGCCGGTGATCGCGGTCTCCTTCGTGGTCGGCATTGCGCGGTGGCACCTGTTCGTGACCGCCGCGCTTCGCGATGCCACCGCGAGGCTGCACCGGCTGCCCAGTCCACCTGACGTACGCGACGTCCTCGCTGAAGCGTTCGAGGACCCGCAGCTGCAACTCGGACGTTGGCTCATGGAGCCCGGGCGGTGGGTCACGGCCGAGGGACGGCCGCTCGAGATGCCAGCCGCAGGTTCCGGGCGGTGGCTGACGGAGATTCGTGACCGGGACCGA
>DATITC010000056.1:0-2351 GCA_035468175.1 Frankiaceae bacterium
TGGACGGGTTCTGCCGCACCGTGATGGAGAACAGCACGCCAGCGGAGCGCCAGCCCGGTGACCACGCAGCCAACAGCGAACAGCACGGGGCCCCTGCGCTGCTCGCGCACCCGGATGTGCTTGTCGGTGTACCGGCCGCCCGTCACCTTCGGCGACGTTGTCCCGAGTTCCGTGGAACTTCGGTGGCGGCCCGTGATCACTAGGCGGCGTTGACAGTCTCATTGTGCCCGGTGGGTGCGACATTCTGGGTGGCGACGTGCCGGTCGAGTGCGGTGCGCAGCGCGGGCAGGTGCAGGTGCCCGTTCACCCGGCGGAACTGCTTGCCGGCCTCGATCATGCCGGCGGCGCACCAGCGCAGGGCCATCTGCCCACCCTGCCAGCGCTTGACGTTCGACGAGTGTTCCCGACAGATCGAAATCATGGATTCGATGGGGTTGGTGGAGCGCATCGTGCGGGCCAATGTGGGCGGCACGCCCAAGGCCAGCACGGTCAACGTCTCCTCCAGCCCTTCACGCAGGCTGGCCGCCGCACCGGGATGGGTCTTGTCCAGCTCGCGGGCCAGCTCCCCCAGCTGCGCCTCGGCGACCAGCGCCGACTCGGCCTGGTAGGCCGCGCGCATCCGCCGCTCGACGGTGGTACGCAGCCGCTCCGGCAACTTGTCCTTCACGTTCCGGACCTTGTGCTGTTGACAGCGTTGGATCACTGGGGCGTCGAACACGTCGAGCACCGCCCGGCGCAACGCCTTCGACCCGTCAAGCACCGCCAGGACCGGGCGGGTCACGTCCAACCCGCGTTCCCGCAGCCCGACGAGCAGGTCGGTGACCAGCGTCGCATTCTCCGTCGAACCCTCCTCCACGGCCAGCGGGTACTTGGTGCCGTCCAGCCCGATCCCCAGCGCCACCACGCAGCAGGACTCGGCGAAGTGCACGCCGTCGACCAGGAACGCCACCAAGTCCAGTCCGGACAGGTCCGCGCCCATCAGCTCGGCCAACGCCGTCTCGGTCGCCGCGACGAACCGGCGCGACACCGCGGACTTGCTCGTCGCCGTCGCGGTCGCTTCGACCTGCTCGCCGACCGGCTCCAGCCCGGTCCGGTAGCGCCGGGTGGACAGGCCCGCCAACATCCGTTCCATCGCCAGCCGGCCCAGCAGCTCGGTGCCGGAAAACAGCTCGTAGGCCGGCACCGGCAGTTCCCCGGAGCCGTCGGCGGCGCGCACCCGGGGCCGGCGAACCGGCACCCGTCGTCCACCCAACGTGACCGACCCGTCCTCGGTGCCGTGCCGGTAGCCAACCCGGTCCGGATTGTGTTGGCCCCGCAGCCCGCACACCTGGCTCACCGAGTCGGCCATCAACGCCTGCATCACCTGCAGCCCGGCGCCAACAGCCAACGCCAGCAGGCCCTCCTGCGCAGACTCGACGATCTCGGCGAGGGCGATCGTCACCTGCTCAGGCACCGGTACCCCGGCCGGTGCGCTCGCCCCCGAGGGCGTGCTCTGGTAGGTCTTGGTCATAGCGGTCCCCTTCTCGTGGTGCTCTTGGCGGATCACCCGAGACCTACCAGCAGGCAGGGCTCCGGCGGGGGACCGCCACCTCAACTTCTACGAGACCCGGGACAACGTCTAGTTGTACTCGTGGAAGAAGCCGGCACAGAACTGGCGGGCGTCGGCCAGCGAGGGGAAGGACTTCGGGAACTCGGGCAGGTACTTGAGGGTCTTGAATTGCGCTTCGGAGAACGGGTTATCGTTCGACACCCGGGGCCTGGAGTGGGAGCGGGTCACGCCCAGGTCGGCCAGCAGCGCCGAGACGGGTTTAGAGGTCATCGAGGTGCCGCGGTCGGCGTGCACGGTGTGCGGGGTGGCGCCGTTGCGCTCGACGGCCTCGGCGATGAAGTCGGTTGCCAGGACAGAATCCTCGACCGGGGAGATGATCCAGGACGGGTTGAACCGGGAGTAGATGTCGATCAGCACGTAGAGCTGGTAGAAGATCCCCCTGGCCGGGCCGCGCAGTTTCGTGATGTCCCACGTCCAGACCTGCGACGGGCCGTCGGCCAGCAGTTCCGGTTTGACCTTGGCCGGGTGCGTGGCCTGACGGCGGCGTTCTCCGCTCTGGCCCGCAGCCCGCGCGATCCGATACATGCTCGACGCCGAGCACAGGTAGTTCCCGACGTCCAGTTCCCGGGCCCAGATCTGGCCGATCGACAGGTCCGCGTACGCCGGCGTGTTGATCAAGCTCAATCCTGCCTGTCGTTCGGCCTGCGACAGTGCTTGGCCGTTGTCCGCGGCTTGACGGGCCGGCCGCGGACCGTGCACCGGCCCCCGAGAGCGCCGGTAATGGGTGGCGCGGATCGGCCGA
>DATITC010000057.1:0-56883 GCA_035468175.1 Frankiaceae bacterium
TCGCGCTCAAGCAGTCGATCAGCGTCGGCATCGGCCTGTTCATCGCCTTCATCGGCTTCGTCGACTCCGGATTCGTGCGGCAGAGCTCGAGCGGCACGCCAGTCGGCCTCGGGATCGGCAACCGCCTGGTCGGGTGGCCGACCGTGGTGTTCGCCGTGGGGCTGCTCCTCGGGGCGGTGCTGGTCGCCCGGCGCGTCCCCGGCGCGATCCTGCTCACGCTGATCGGCGGGACGATCTTCGCGATCGTGCTGCAGCTGTTCGTCGACGTGCCCGCCGCGGCCGGTCAGCCCAACTCGACCGGTTGGCAGCTGAACGTTCCCGCTATCCCTCACAAGATCATCGGTAGTCCCGACTTCTCGCTGCTCGGCCACTTCTCCATCCCGGGCGCCTTCAAGATCGGCGTCATCTCGACGCTGCTGGCCGTGTTCACCCTGATGCTCGCGGACTTCTTCGACACGATGGGCACGGTCGTCGGCGTCGGCGCGGAAGCCGGCCTGCTCGACGAGGAAGGCCGGCTGCCGGGCGTCGGACGTGTACTTCTCGTCGACTCCCTCGCCGCCGCAGCCGGCGGAGCCGCGTCCGCATCGTCGAGCACGACGTTCATCGAGTCGGCCTCCGGGGTCGGCGAAGGCGCGCGGACGGGTGTTGCGTCGCTGGTGACGGCGGGGCTGTTCGTGCTCGCGATCCCGTTCACGCCGCTGGTCCAGGTGGTTCCCTACGAGGCCGCGTCGCCGGTGCTGGTCATCGTGGGCTTTCTCCTGATGACGCAGGTCCGGGACATCCCGTGGGTGGACTACGACCTGGCGATCCCGGCCTTCCTCACCATCGTGCTCATGCCGTTCACCTACTCGATCACCAACGGCATCGGCGCCGGCTTCATCACGTTCGTCGCGATCAAGGCGGCCAAGGGCAAGTGGAGGGAGCCCGGCGCTTTCCTCTGGGTCATCTCGCTGCTGTTCGTCCTCTACTTCGCGATCGACCCGGTGGAACGGGCGCTGGGCGTGAAGTAGGCGGACCGACCACCCGGGCCGTCCGGACTGTGCACGCAGGCTTGAAGTTAGCAAGGCTAAGTAATAGGCTTGAGGGGTGAGCCCACCGACCGAGACCGAGCTGTCCTCGGCACTCCGCATCTCCGTGATGCGGCTCTCCCGCCGGATGCGGCAGGAGCGGTCCAGCGACTCTGGACTGACGGCGACACAACTCGCGGCGATGGCCACCCTGCGCCGGCACGGACCGATCACGGCCGGCGAGTTGGCCGCGCACGAGAAGGTCTCGCCGCCGTCGATGACGCGGATCCTCGGCCATCTGTCCGACCTCGGGATGGTCGAACGCCGGAGCCACCCCACCGACGGCCGGCAGGTCCTCGTCGAGCTCAGCGAGACCGGCGCCACGCTGCTCGCCGCCGACCGGCGCCGGCGGGACGAGTGGCTGGCCGAACGGCTTCGTGAACTCGCCCCCGCCGAGCGGGAGCAACTCCGGGATGTCGTCGGCATCCTCGACCGGTTGGCCGGAGGCTGACCCGAGGTTGACCGAGACCACTGCCGACGCCGCCGCAGCCCCCGATGCCGCCTCCAGCGGCTCCTTCCGCTCGCTGCGGGTGCGCAACTACCGCCTGTTCGCCGGAGGTCAGCTCGTCTCGCTGACCGGCACCTGGATGCAGATGACGGCACAGGACTGGCTGGTCCTGCAGCTCGGCGGTGGAGGTGTGGGACTCGGGGGCGTGCTCGCGCTGCAGTTTCTGCCAACCCTGCTGTTCGGCCTCTACGGCGGGGTCGTCGCCGACCGCGTGGACAAGCGGCGGCTGCTGCTGATCACCCAGACCTGCTCGGGAGTGCTGGCTGCCGGGATGGCGGTGCTGGTGCTGACCGGGGCGGTGACGCTGCCGATGGTGTTCGTCTTCGCCGGGCTGCTCGGCACGTCCAACGCCTTCGACACCCCCACCCGGCAGGCGTTCGTGGGCGAGATGGTGGGCGCCGATCTACTGCCGAACGCCGTCGCCCTGAACAGCGTCACCTTCAACGCCGCCCGCATCGTCGGTCCGGCCGTCGCCGGCGTCCTGATCGGTGCGATCGGCACCTGGCCCGTCTTCGCGATCAACTCGGTGTCCTACGTCGCCGTGGTCGCGGGCCTGGTCCGGATGCGGGTCGCCGACCTGCGCCCCGCGCGCCGCTCGGCCCGGCAGCCCGGCCAGTTCCGCGAGGGTCTGGGCTACATCCGGAGCCACCGCGAGATCCTGCTGCCGATCGTCCTGGTCGGCATCGTCGGCACCTTCGGGCTGAACTTCCCGGTCACCCTCGCGCTGATGGCCCGCGACACCTTCTCCGGGAGCGCGGCGACCTACGGCAGTTTCACCTCGTCCGTCGCCGTCGGCTCGCTGGTCGGCGCGGTCCTCGCGACACGCCGCAAGGAGATCTCGTTCCGGCTGCTCCTCGGCGCCGCCATCGTCTTCGGACTCGCCGAGGCGCTGGCCGGGCTGATGCCGACCAAGGTGCTGTTCATGCTGCTCCTGGTCCCGACCGGGGCCGCAGTCCTGACCTTCACCACCGCCGCGAACGCGACGGTGCAGCTCGCCGCCGGGGAGCAGATGCGCGGCCGCGTGATGTCGTTCTACATCCTCGTCTTCCTCGGCACGACACCGCTCGGAGCGCCGCTGATCGGGCTGCTCTCGGAGCACGCGGGGGCGCGGGCCGGCCTCGTGGTCGGCGGGCTGCTCTGCGCCGGGTCGGCCGTGGTGGTCGCGCTGCTCCTCCGCCGGCACCTCGCCCGAGACGCCGCTGCGGCGGCTCAGATCTCGAGCCAGCCGCCCGCGTCGAAGGACCCGGACGCGACCTCCAGCACCCTGGACGCGGCCAGAAGGTCGCCGACCGTGGCCGCGACCCCGTTCCGTCGGTCCCAGGAATCCGACGTCTCCAGTCCGGACAGCGCCACGGCGAGCGCCGATCGGGCCGCGCCCTCGGGAACGGACGAGGCCGCCACCCCACGGGCGTCCTGACGACGCAGATAGTCCGAGCCGAGGACCAGCCGCCCGTCGGTGCCGATGACGGTCACGGTCGCGTGCTCCAGATCGGTTCCCGGACGCTCGGCGACGAGCACCGTCGCGCCGCTCGATGTCAGCAGGGCCAGCGTGACCGGTTCGCCCGGGCGCAGGTCGCTGGCGGGCATCGCGGCCGGAGCCGCGCAGACCGCGAGCACGTCCCCGCAGAGCTGGCGGACCAGATCCACCAGTTCCATCCGAGCCTGCCGCCCGATCGGCCAGCCGACCACTGTGACCTGTCGCAACGCGCCGAGCGGCGGGAGCATCTGCTGCGCCACCGGCAGCGTCGGCCACGCGCGGATGGCCAGCACGGCGGTCACGTCGACGTCGAAGTTCTGGGCGGCGTCGACCAGGTCGCGCAGCAGTTCCGGGTCGTCGGTCGGCGGCCGGGTCAGCACGAGGTGCACGCCGGCGTGCGCGCAGCTGCGGGAGACCGCGCCGGCGGCGGGCAGGTCGAGGTCGACGCAGACTGCCTCCACCTCATCGGCCAGCAGGCTCCGGAGGTCTGGGTAGGCCCGACGAGCACCCGCGGCCGCCGCCCAGGCGAGCGACTCGAGCGGCTCGGGGGCGAGCAGACCGACCAGGTCCGCTCCCGCGGCGCTCAACCGCTCGCCGACGTCGGCGAAGCGGCCGTCGGTGACGAGCGCGAGGGCCACCGGTCCCATCTGGGCCGAGCCGAGCCCGAACCGCGCGGTCCGACGGGCTTCCCGCCACCGGTCGGCCTCGGCGCGGTCACCGCGGGTGACCAGCTCCGGAACGTCCACCCGTCCAGACTGCCTCGTCCGCGGTCCGTTTGCGCGACCGCACCAGGATCTCCAGCGACCAGGCCACCTGCTCCGACCTCGCCCAGGCGAAGCGGCTGTTGCTCGAGCCGACGACGTGACATCGTGCCGTCGACGGATCGCCGCGCCCTACCACGAAGGGACCGCTATGGCTTCTGTCGTCGTCTGCGGAGGCTCGGTTCTCGGGCTGGTGACCGGCATGCTCCTGGCCCGGGACGGGCACTCGGTGCTCGTTCTGGAGGGTGATCCGGGGCCACCGCCGCAGACCCCGACGGACGCCTGGAACCGGTGGCAGCGGCGTGGAGTGCCGCAGTTCCGCCAGCCACACAACCTGTTCCCGCGGCTGCAGCACGTCCTCGACGACGAGCTGCCCGGCACCGTCGACGAGCTGCTCGCGGCCGGCTGCGTCCAGTCCGATCTGCTCGCGTCCCTTCCCCCGTCGCTGCCTGATCAGCGCCGACGTCCGGACGACGATCGGTTCCGCTTCGTCACCGGCCGCCGCCCCGTGGTGGAGCTCGCGATCGCCCGCACCGCCGACGCGACGCCCGGCCTCGAGCTCCGTCGAGGCGTCCGGGCGGTCGGCTTCACCGCGGAGACCGCGCGCACCGGGCGCCCACACGTCACCGGCGTCGTCACCGAGAACGACGAGTTCCCGGCCGACCTGGTGATCGACGCGATGGGCCGGCGCAGCCCGGCGATGGACTGGCTGACGACCATCGGCGCGCCCTCTCCCCGGCTGGAGAGCAGCGACGTCGGCTTCGTCTACTACACCCGCTACTTCCACGGAGGGGCCCGACCGAGGCAGATCGGCCCGGCCTCCGCGGTCCTGGGCTCCTTCTCCATCCTGACGCTGCTCGGAGACAACGACACCTGGTCGATCACCCTGTTCGGCTCCAACCGGGACCCCGTCTTCAAGCAGGTCCGGGAGCCGGAGCGCTTCTCCCGGGTCGTCCACGCCCTGCCGGCGCACGCGCACTGGCTGCAGGGCGAACCGATCACCGACGTGCTGCCGATGGCCGGTGTCCTGGATCGCTACCGCCGCTTCGTCGTCGACGGCCGCCCGGTGGCCACCGGCTTCGCCGCCGTCGGCGACGCGTGGGCCTGCACCAACCCCTCGGCCGGCCGTGGGCTCAGCGTCGGTGCGGCGCACGCCGTCCTGCTGCGCGATGCGTTCCGGCGGCACGGCGACGACCCGGACACGTTCGCCCTCGCCTTCGATGCCGCCACCGAGCAGTTCGTCACACCGTTCTACCGCTCGCAGCGGGCCACCGACGCCGAGCGGTTCGCCGAGATCAGCGCGATCCGGGAAGGTCGAGAACCGCCACCCCGCGACGAGCGGATGCGCACGTTCTCGGTGGCGATGCTGCACGACGCGGAGGTCTTCCGCGCCTTCCTCGAAACAATCGGCTGCCTTGCCGTCCCGGACGAGGTGTTCGCCCGGCCTGGGATGCTCGAGCGCCTCGAACCTTGGCGGGACGAGGCGCCGCTGCAGATGCCGGCGCCCAGCCGCCAGCGGCTGGAACAGCTGCTCGCCTGAGCTGCATCTCGCGACGCACCGGCGCTCGTCACCAGGCGTAGGCCTCCGGAGCCGGACCGCCCGGGCCCGGGAAGATCTCGTCCAGCCGGGTGAGAGCCGCCTCGTCCAGCCGGACGTCCAGGGCGCCGAGAGCTGAGTTCAGCTGGTCGAGCGTCCGCGGCCCGATGATCGGACCTGTCACCGCCGGCTGGTGCAGCAGCCAGGCCAGGCCGACCAGAGCCGGCTCGGTGCCGAGGTCGGCGCAGAAGTCCTCGTAGGCCTCGATCGCCGGGCGGTTGGCCTCCAGCGCCTTCGTCGCGCGTGCATCGAGGCGTCGGCTGCCCTCCTGCGTCTTCCGGATGACGCCGGCGAGCAGGCCGCTCTGCAGCGGGCTCCATGGGATGACCCCGAGCCCGTAGCCCTGCGCCGCCGGCAGGACCTCGCGCTCGACGTCGCGCTTGAGCAGGTTGTAGATCGACTGCTCGCTGACGAGGCCGACGAAGTTCCGGACCTTGGCCTGTTCCTGCGCCCGAGCGATGTGCCAGCCGGCGAAGTTGCTGCTGCCGACGTAGATCACCTTGCCCTGGGCGACCAAGGTCTCCATCGCCTGCCAGATCTCCTCCCACGGCGTGCCGCGATCGACGTGGTGCATCTGGTACAGGTCCAGGTAGTCGGTCTGCAACCGCTGGAGGGACGCGTCGCAGGCCAGCCGGATGTTGCGGGCGGACAGGAAGGTGTCGTTCGGCCAGTCACTCATGGAGCCGTAGAGCTTGGTGGCGAGCACCGTCCGCTCGCGCCGGCCGCCGCCCTTGGCGAACCAGCGGCCGAGAATCTGCTCGGTCCATCCCTCGCCCTTGCGCCAGCCGTACACGTTGGCGGTGTCGAAGAAGTTGATCCCGACCTCATGCGCGCGATCCATGATCGCGTGCGAGTCCTCCTCGGAGGTCTGCGGGCCGAAGTTCATGGTGCCGAGGCAGAGCGGGGAAACCCGCAGTCCGCTTCGGCCGAGATGCACGTAGTCCATGACCGGATTCTGCCCACCCCCCGGGCAGTAACCCGCGTGTGGGGCGCCCGCCGCGCTCAGTCAGCTAGTCGTTTCACACTCAGTCACCTAGCCGTTTCACACTCAGTCAGCCAGTCGTTTCACACTCAGTCAGCCAGTCGTTTCACGACGTGCTCGATGCACACCGTCAACGCCTCCACGTCCGCCGGCTCCACGGCCGGGAACATGCCGACCCGCAACTGGTTGCGACCCAGCTTGCGGTACGGCTCCACGTCGATGACGCCGTTGGCCCGGAGCGCCTTCGCGATCGCCGCCGCGTCGACCGAGTCGTCGAAGTCGACGGTGCCGACCACCGGGGACCGCAGTGCCGCGTCGGCGACGAACGGCGTCGTGTACTCGGTCTTCTCGGCCCAGGTGTAGAGGATCGAGCTGGACTCCGCGGTCCGGGAGACGCACCAGTCCAACCCGCCGCGGTCGAGCATCCACTCGACCTGGTCGGCGAACAGGAACAGCGTGGCGAGCGCCGGCGTGTTGTAGGTCTGGTCCAGCCGGGTGTTGTCGATCGCGGTCTGCAGGTCGTAGAAGGGCGGGATCCAGCGATTGCCCGCCTTCAGCTCCGCCACCCGCTCGATCGCCGCGGGCGAGAACAGCGCCGCGTACAGACCTCCGTCGGACGCGAAGTTCTTCTGCGGCGCGAAGTAGTAGACGTCGGTGTCGCGGACGTCTATCGGCACACCGCCGGCCCCGCTGGTGGCGTCGACGAGCACGAGCGCGCCCTCATCGGCCCCGGTCGGCCGACCCACCGGCATCAGCACCCCGGTCGACGTCTCGTTGTGCGGCTGGCAGTAGGCGTCGACGCCCGCCTCAGCCGACAGGACCGGCGCCGACCCCGGCTCCGCCGAGGCGACCGAGGGAGCGTCGAGGAACGGCGCGCCCTTGGTCACCGTCGCGAACTTCGAGGAGAACTCACCCAGCACCGCATGCTTCGACTTGTGCCGGATGAGCCCGAATGCGGCGGCGTCCCAGAAGGCGGTGGCGCCCCCGTTACCGAGGACGACCTCGTAGCCGTCCGGCAGCCGGAACAGCGAACCCAAGCCCTCCCGTAACCGTGCCACCAGGTTGCGGACAGGCGCCTGCCGGTGCGAGGTCCCCATCAACGAACGACCGGTGTCGGCGAGCGCGGCGAGCGCCTCCGGCCGGACCTTGGACGGGCCGCAGCCGAATCGGCCGTCGGCAGGGAGCAGTTCGGCCGGAATCGTGATCGGGGTGCTCATGCTGCGGACCGGCTCCTCACATCTGGTGGCCGGGCGGGACGGTCCCGGTCTCGACCTCGTCGGGGTGTCGCGGCGCCGGCCCGACGTACTTGGCCGACGGCCGGATCAGGCGTCCGGTGCGCTTCTGCTCGATGATGTGGGCACTCCAGCCAGCGGTGCGGGCGCAGGTGAACATCGAGGTGAACATGTGCGGCGGCACCTCGGCGAAGTCGAGGACGACCGCGGACCAGAACTCGACGTTGGTCGCGAGCACGCGGTCCGGGCTGCGCTCCTTGAGCTCGGCCAGGGCAGCTTCCTCGAGGGCCTCCGCGACCTCGTAGCGCTTCGAGCCGAGTTCCTTGGCGGTCCGGCGCAGCACGCGGGCCCGCGGGTCCTCGGCGCGGTAGACGCGGTGCCCGAATCCCATCAGGCGCTGGCCGGAGTCGAGCAGCGTCTTCACGTAGGTGCGCGGGTCGTCGTAGTCCTCGACCTCGTCGAGCATCTTCAGCACGCGGGACGGGGCACCACCGTGCAGCGGACCGGACAGGGCTCCGATGGCCGACGAGATGCAGGCGGCGACGTCCGCGCCGGTCGAAGCGACGATGCGGGAGGTGAACGTCGAGGCGTTCATGCCGTGCTCGGCGGCCGAGACGAAGTAGGCGTCCACGGCCTTGACGTGGTTGGGGTCGGGCTCGCCCCGCCAGCGAATCATCATCCGCTCGACGATCGTGGAAGCCTTGTCGACCTCCTTCTGCGGAACCATCGGGTAGCCCAGGCCGCGCGCGGCCTGCCCGACGAAGGACATCGCGGTCACCGAGATGCGGGCCAGGTCCTCGCGGGCCTGCTCGTCGGTAATATCGATGAGCTGCCCGAGTCCCCACTGGGGCGCCATCATCGCGATGGCGCTCTGCACATCGACGCGGATGTCACCGGAATGCACCGGTACCGGCGTCGGCTCCGCGGGCGGGAGGCCCGGCTTGAACTTGCCGTCGACCAGCAGACCCCACACGTTGCCGAACGAGATCCGGTTGACGAGGTCCTCGATGTCCACCCCGCGATAGCGGAGGGCGTTGCCCTCCTTGTCGGGCTCGGCGATCTCCGTCTCGAAGGCGATGACCCCCTCGAGTCCCGGCTTGAAGACGGTCTCCGTGTCGGCCATAACTCTCCTGACGCTTCATGTTCGGTCCTGCGGCTGCGGCGGATGACCGCGCAGCGCGGCTGGTTCGGCTGGCGCGCTTCCCACTGACGGGCGCGCGCGTCAACGTCATTCTTATCGCCTGATTGCGCCGGGCGCATCCGGGGGAGGCGCGGATGCGTGCGTCCCGGCCCTCGGACGGGCAGCATCTGCAGGCGTGGACGACAGATTGATCGACACCGGCGGGCTGCGGCGCGAGTACGGCGAGCGCTCGCTGCGTCGGACCGACCTGGCCGACACCTGGTGGCTGCAGTTCTCCCGATGGTTCGAGGACGCGCGTGTGCTCGGCGAGCCGAACGCCATGGTGCTGGCCACGGTAGATACCGCCGGACGGCCACGGGCGCGCACCGTGCTGCTCAAGCGGCTGGACCCGGCCGGTTTCGTCTGGGCCACCAACTACCTCAGCCGTAAGGGCCGGGACCTCGACACCAGCGGCGAGGCCGGGCTCGTGTTCCCCTGGCACGACCTGCAGCGTCAGGTGCACGCGGAAGGCCCGGTGGAGCGCGTCGACCCGGCGGAGTCGGACCGCATCTGGGCCGCTCGGCCACGCCTGTCCCGCTTGTCCGCACTGGCCTCGCACCAGTCCGAGGTCGTCGATTCCCGCGGCGTCCTGGACGACCGGCTCGCGGGGCTGGAGGCCGAGTACGGCGAGGACGTGCCGCGGCCCGAGCACTGGGGCGGCCACCGGCTGCGCCCCCGCGTCGTCGAGTTCTGGCAGGGCGGCCGCAACCGGCTGCACGACCGGCTCCGCTTCCGCTGCGTCGGCGAACCGCTCGACCCGCGCGGCTGGGAGATCGAGCGACTCGAGCCCTGACTCGGGCGGGTCGATGACGCTGCGTGAGCGCGGCCGCGTTGGCGTGCGATCGCGGGATACGGGGTGTAGACAACTCGAGTGCGGTCCCCGAGACCGTGACGGCCCTCTCCGGGCGGGACGATTTAGTACCATTGCGTAGGTGCCAGGAGTGTTGAACGATGTGCGGCGAACCGCCTCTGACGTGCGGCATGCCGCTCGCGACTTCTTTACCGAGCCGGTGGGGCGGCTGACGCTCGGCGGATACCGCGCGCGGATCGAGCAGATGCGGGTCCAACTCGCCGGGCTGTTACCCGATCAGCCGGTCCGGTTACGCAAGGCGACCTCGAACCTCTTCCGACCGCGGGCCGAGAACCGCGGGACGCTGGACACGACCGGGCTGTCCGGCGTGCTGTCCATCGACACCGAGGCACGCACCGCCGACGTCCTCGGGATGACGACCTACGAGGACCTCGTCGCCGCGACCCTCCCGCACGGGTTGATGCCGCTGGTCGTGCCGCAGCTCAAGACCATCACCCTCGGTGGTGCCGTGACCGGCCTCGGGATCGAGTCCACGTCGTTCCGCAGCGGCTGCCCGCACGAGTCCGTGCTCGAGATGGACATCCTCACCGGCGACGGCCGCATCCTCACCGTCACGCCGCACAACGAGCACGCGGCGCTGTTCTACGGGTTCCCCAACAGCTACGGCACCCTCGGGTACGCGCTGCGCATCCGCATCGAACTCGAGGCCGTGCAGCCCTACGTCCACGTCCGCCACCTGCCGTTCGACGATCTGGCGGAGGCGACCGAGGCGCTGCAGCGGATCGCGCTCACCGGCGAACACGACGGCGAGCGGGTCGACTTCCTGGACGGGTCCTGGTTCCCGATTCGGGACGCAGGGGTTGCCGAGACTTACCTGACCCTCGGGTCGTACGCGTCGTCGCTGCCGGACAGGGTCACCCCGTCGGACTACACCGGCCAGCGGATCTACTACCGCTCCATCCAGGCCTCCGGTGACTCCGACGCGACAATCGGGTCCGGTGATGACTGGATGACCATCGCCCAGTACCTGTGGCGCTGGGACACCGACTGGTTCTGGTGCTCACGGGCCTTCGGTGCGCAGAACCCCCGGATTCGGCGTGTCTGGCCGGCCCGTTGGCGTCGGTCCAACGTCTACTGGCGCATCGTCGGCCTGGAGCGCAAGTACCGGGTGAAGGCCCGGATGGATGCCGTTAAGGGATTGCCCGAGCGCGAAGAGGTCGTCCAGGACATCGAGGTGCCGGCCGCCCGGGTGCCCGAGTTCCTCCGCTTCCTTCATGAGCAGACCGGGATCGAACCGGTCTGGCTCTGCCCGCTCAAGCAGCGTGACCCGGAAGCGGTCTGGGATCTGTACGCCTTCCAGCCCGACGCTCTGTACGTGAACATCGGCTTCTGGTCGACGGCGCCGTTGCCTCCCGGCGAAAGCGACGGGTACCACAACCGCCGCATCGAGGAGAAGGTCGCCGAACTCGGCGGCCGTAAGTCGCTCTACTCGACCGCGTTCTACCCGCCGGAGGAGTTCTGGTCGCTCTACGGCGGAGCGCAGTACGAGGTGCTGAAGAAGACCTACGACCCGTCGGGCCGACTGCTCGACCTGTACGCCAAGACTGTCGGACGCTCGTGATTTCCTCGGCCGTCGGCACCACCCCCTCCGGATCGGAGAGCTCGTGAACCGCACCCCCGTCGCCGAACTGCTGAGCAATGTGCTCGGCAACGTCCCGGTCGGCATCACCGCCTATGACGGCAGCACTGCCGGACCGTCCGACGCGGTCGTCCGCGTCCGGGTCAACAGCCCGAAAGCGCTGACGTACCTGATCTTCTCGCCCGGACAGCTCGGGCTCCCCCGGGCCTACGTCTCCGGTGAGCTCGACATCGAGGGCGACCTCTACGCCGGGATCGGGATGGTCTTCCGCGAGCACGTCGGCGAGGTGTCGCTGGCAGACAAGATCAACGTGCTGCGCAACGTCGATCCCAAGGCGCTGCGCTGGGTCGACCCGCCGCCCGAGGAGTACAACGCGAAGAGGCCGCTGCAGCGGCTGTCGCAGGTCCGCGCCGGGCTGACGCGGCACTCCAAGAAACGGGACGCCCAAGTCATCGGCCACCACTACGACATCTCGAACCGCTTCTACGAGCTGGTCCTCGGCCCGTCGATGGCCTACACCTGCGCGGCCTACCCGGAGCTTGGTTCCTCACTGGAAGAGGCGCAGTACGCGAAGCACGACCTGGTCGCCCGCAAGCTCGGGCTGAAGCCGGGCATGCGGCTGCTCGACGTCGGTTGCGGCTGGGGCGGCATGGTGCGGCACGCGGCGAAGCACTACGGCGTGCAGGTCATCGGCGTGACGCTCTCCCGCCAGCAGGCCGAATGGGGCGCGAAGGCGATCGCCGAGCAGGGGCTGTCCGAGCTGGCCGAGATCCGGCACTGCGACTACCGCGACGTGCCGGAGACCGGTTTCGACGCCGTCTCCTCGATCGGGCTCACCGAGCACATCGGAGTGAAGAACGTCCCCGGCTACTTCCGGTTCCTGCAGTCGAAGTTGCGGCCTCAGGGTCGCATCCTCAACCACTGCATCACCCGGCCGCGGGTCGAGGACGGCGCTGCCCCCACCGCCGGCTTCATCGACCGCTACGTTTTCCCTGATGGCGAGCTCAGCTCCGTCGCGACGATCGCCGGCCACATGCAGTCGGCCGGTCTCGAGGTGCGGCACGAGGAGTCGCTGCGCGAGCACTATGCGTTGACCCTGCGGGACTGGTGCGCCAACCTGGCCGCGCACCGCGACGAGGCGGTCGCCGAGGTCGGTGAGGCCACCACCCGGGTCTGGGAGATCTACATGACCGGCTCACGCCTGGGCTTCGAGAAGGACGCCGTCGAGCTGCATCAGGTGCTGGGCGTCAACTCGGTCGACGGTGTCTCGGGCATGCCCGTGCGGCCGGACTGGGGCGTCTGACGCTGCGCGTCGCCTCCGGGTAACGCCGCCGCGGGTCTCAGGTCGGCGAGGGCGAGTGCGACGGGCGGGGTCACGGTCTCGTTCGGGTCAGACGCGGGCCTGCTCGGCGTACATCGAGTCGAGCAGCGGCCGGTACCTCGCCTCGATGACCTTGCGTCTGAGCTTCATGCTCGGCGTCAGCTCACCGTCATCGACGGACGGGTCGTGGTCGAGGATCCGGAAGTCCTTGATCGTCTCCCAGCGGTTGAGTCGGCCGTTGAGTTCTTCGACGCAGCCGTGCACGTATCGCAGGACGGCGGGATCCGCAGCCAGCGAGGGGTAGTCGGTCGCTGTCACGCCCTGCGCCCGGCCCCACTTGGTCAGCGGCTCGGGGTCCAGCGCGATCAGCGCCGTTGCGTAGTTGCGACCGTCGGCATGGACCAGCATCTGGCTGGCCAGCGGACAGATCGCCTTGAACATGGCTTCGATCGTCTGTGGAGCTATGTACTTGCCACCGGAGGTCTTGATCAGGTCCTTTTTCCGGTCCGTGATCCGCAGCCGGCCCTGCTCGTCGATCTCACCAACGTCGCCGGTGGCGAACCAACCATCGGCGTCCAGCACCTCGGCCGTGGCCTCGGGCCGGTTGTGGTAGCCGCGCATCACCCCGGGGCCGCGCACGAGGATCTCCCCGTCATCGACGGTCTTGATCTGGGTGCCGACGAGCGGTGGCCCCACGAGTCCGACAGTCGGGTCGTCGGGGTGGACGATGCAGGCTCCGGCACTGGTCTCGGTCAGGGCGTAACCCTCGATCACAAGAAGCCCAGCGGCGTGAAACCAGGCGGCGACGTCCGTGGACAGGGGCGAGCTGCCCGAGACGAGGAAGCGGATCCGGCCGCCCAACCTGGCGCGGATCTTTGAGAGCACCAACCGGTCGGCCAGCACGTGCTGGGCCTGGACCAGGGGGCTCGGCCGACAACCCTGCAGCCGGGCCTGCGAAACCTTGCCACCCACGCCGCAGGCCCATCGAAACAGCAGGTACTTGATCCCGCCCTCTGCCTCCATGGTCTGGGCGATCGCCCCGTACACCTTCTCGAAGATCCGCGGGGGACCGGCCATGAACGTGGGCTGGACTGTGGCCATGTTCTCCACGATCTTGTCCATGCGTCCGTCGACGGCTGTGGAGAAGCCGATCTGGAGCTGCACGATCTCGAGCATCTTGGCGAACGAGTGCGACAGCGGCAGCCACAGGTACTGCAGGTCATTCGGCGAGAGCAGCTTGGTGGCCTCGGCCCCGGCACCGATGTAGGTCCAGCAGCGGTGGGGCAATTCCACCCCTTTGGGCGGACCCGTGGTCCCGGAGGTGTAGATCAACGTGGCCAGGTGCTCAGGTTGGACGGAGGCCACCGCCTCATCGACGGCGGTCGGGTTCTCGACCAGGTGCTTGGCGCCACGGGCCTGCAGGTCGCCCAGGCTCAGGACCCATTCGCCGTCCGCCTCGCCGTCGAAGGTGACCACCCGGAGCAGGTCGGGCAGGTGATCTCGTTGGGCGCGCAGCTTGGCGATCTGCTTGTCGTCCTCCGCGAAGATGATTCGCGAGCCGCTGTCGCCCAAGACGTAGGCGGCGTCCTCGGCACCGGTCGAGGGGTAGACGGCGGTGGTGGCCGCGCCCGCGCACATGATGGCGAGATCCGCGTACAGCCACTCGATGCGGGTGGAACTCGCGATCGCCACCCGCTGTTCGGGCTGGATCCCAAGAGCGAGGAGACCGGCCGCGGTGACCCGGACCGTCTCCTCCATCCGCCGCCAGGTCACCGACGCCCAGGTGCCGTCGGTCGGGAAGCGGAAGGCCTCGGCGTCGGGGGTCGCTGCCACCCGGTCGTAGAACATCCGACTCACCGACACCGCAGGGGTCGGGTAGGCGCCGGTATCCATCGTGCCGGCCGTCGTGGTGACCACGGTTCCTCGATTTCTCGCCCCGCCCTCCTCGTCGGGCGGTCGTTCCGCGGCGGGGCAGGCGGAGCGGGGGCGATCTTCTGCGTTGCGGCGCCGACCGTCACACGGGCCGGAGGTCGAGGCCAGGGAACATCGGCCCCTCTTGGAGCACCCACGAGTCGGTCTCCCCGGCATCGCGTGAACGGGTTGGCGACTCTCGCGCCACGGTCGGCCTGCGGGACCAACGGCCCTGCCGAGCCGGGCGCCGCAGCGCAAAGGTGCGGTATCCGGGCGTGCCGTCGACGGCGCCCCCACCCACCAAGGAGAAACTCATGGCACAGACGACCCACCCCAAGCCGAAGGCCCCGGCAGCCCGCAAGGGCGAGCCCGATGAGTCGACGACGACGGAGGAGCAGAAGGGTGCGCTCGGCCGGGCTGCCGACCTTTCTGAGGACGTGCTGAAGTCGGTCGAGGCCGGGCAGCGGAACGCGCTCGAGGCGGTGCGGAAGTTCGTCGACACCGTGGATGAGGCGCTCCCCGCCTTCGGTGACCGCCCCTCGCACCGGGAGAGGGTCATCGACGCCGCCCTGGACATGGCCGACAAACTCGTGACCACGCAGTACGACTTCCTGCGCAACGTGGTGCAGAGCGCGGGCCGCGCGACGCGCACGCCGGAAGCGACGAAGAAGTAGTCCACCCGTCAGGCTGATGGCCGGGTGATCCGGCAGCGCGTCATCAGCGATCTACTCCGCTGACTGACTGGCTGGCTGGCTGGCTGCATCCGCCGCTGTCCGGCTGGGGCAAGTTCGCCGAGGACGAGTGGGAGCTCTACGACCTGTCGAACGACCGGGCCCAGGCACGCAACATCGCCGACCAGGAGACGGACCGGCTCGCGGACCGCCCGCACGGGACACCCGTCCGCGACCGGTACGTCTACTACCCGGACTGCGCGTCGGTCCCGGAGATGTCCGGTGTGCTGATCAGCGGCCGGTCGTACACCAGCGCCGCAGGCGTCGACGTCAGCTCACCCGATGCCGAAGGTGTTCTGTACGCCCACGGCGGCGTCGCCGGCGGGCACAGCCTCTACGTGAAGGACCGGCACCTGCACTACGTCTTCAACTGGGTCGGTAGCCAGCTACAGGTCGTCGACTCCGACCGGGAAGTGACACCGGGAGCGCACGTCTTCACGGCGGAGTTCACGGCGAAGGGACGCAGCGCGGATCCCGCCATGCCGGGCGCCACCGGAACACTCACCCTCTACATCGACGACCATGCAGTGGGCAGCAGCGACATCGTCACACAACCCGGGTACTTCAACGCCGTCGGAGACGGCATCTGCGTCGGCCGCGACGACGCCTCACCCGTCACGCCCGACTTTCCGCGGCTGGTTCCTGCTCGACTGACGACATCCTCCGCTCGCTCATCCGCTTCGGGTGATTGCAGGCGGGCCGCAGCGGTGCAATCTGGCCCGATGAGCCAGCCTGCACACGAAAGCGCGTCTCGCGGTCGACGGTCGGCGAGTGCGTCGAACGTTCCGAAGCGGAATGCGACGGCCAGTCGGGCGCCCAATGAGCGCACGACTGCCGCGGACGGGAGCGGCGCCGCCGCGGCAGCGAAGGATGTCACCGACCGGCACTCGGTCACGTTCACGCTCCCCGTCGTCGGCCAGGTCTGGCTGGGGGAGCCCAAGCACCTACCGTTCTACTTCGGCGTGGCCGCGGTGGCCTGGCTGGAGATCATCGAGTGGCCGGTCGCCGCCGTCGTCGTGGTCGGCAAGCTCCTGGCCGACAATGCCCACCGGGAGACCCTGCGCGACTTCGGCAGGGCGCTCGAAGCAGAAGCCTGATTGGGTGCGGCCCGGTTGGTCATGGCGAAGGTTCCGAAAGGCGCCTGATTGAGTCGAGCTGTGCCCAGTGCTCGGTGATTCGCGCCCTGCCGACCTTGGTCAGGGCGATGTTGGTGTTGGGCTTCTTCCGCACGAACCGTTTCTCGATCGCGACCAACCCGGCCTCCTCGAGCTTGGCGAGGTGGCTGGACAGGTTGCCCTTGGTCAGTCCCGTCGCGCGCTGCAGGAAGACGAAGTCGGCATTGGTCACCGAGGAGAGGACCGTCAGGATCGCCAGCCGGCCGGGCTCGTGAACCAGCCGGTCGAGCACCGGCTCGGGCTTAGGCTCGGGCACTGTCGCCCTGGCCGCCCGCGGGCGCACCGAACGTGCGGACGAAGAGCCGATGGTCGAAGACGCCATTCACCATGAGTGCGACTCCCACGATCGCTAGGCCGACGTTGCTCGGGTCCCCCCCGTCCCACAGGGGGATCGCCCCCGTCGCCAGGACCGTCCCCCAGATGATCAGGTGGTGGATCTTGAGGACCCGGCCGGCTGCGTAGGAGAGGAGTATGACCAGGGCCAAGGTCACCGCAGTCGCGTTGACCGGGAGGTCCAAGGACCAGCTCGCGCGGCTTCGCAACAGGGTGGAACCCGCCACGACCACCGCGATGGCGAGGACGACCGCGGCAGCGGCTCTTGCCTGTTGCCCGGTCGAGGCGCGGAGCGTGCCGTAGTGCTTGTTGTAGAAGCTGTTGATCGGGAGGCACGCGATTCCGATCAACGCCAGGATGGCTAGGAACACCCAGGTGTTCCGCAGCGGGCCCCAGCCCGTGTTCCCCAATGCGCTGACGATCGGAAGCACACCCAGCGGGATGAGGAAGAGCCCCCGCAGGTAGGTGTAGTTCGCAGCCGCCGCCTCGAGTTTCGTCCGCTCCACCACAACCACCTCAGACTAGTTTGTGCTGCCAACCGTACGGCGTCAGACGGACACCGTCAACTAGTCTGCGTCACAAACCTGATCGGTCGTTGGGGCCTGGATGCAGACGAAGGTGCTGACCGGGGTGCCGACTGGGGGCAGAACCCTGACCGGGTGCCGGCGGCAGTGCGCCGAGCGGCGGCCCCGAACGACGAAGACCCGCCACCCTCGCGGGGTGACGGGCCTTCGTTCAGGCAGTGCTCAGTCCAGGTAGTCGCGCAGACGACCGGAGGAGTTGCCCGACCGCAGCTCGCGGAGGGTCTCCTTCTCGATCTGCCGGATGCGCTCACGGGTCAGACCCAGACGCGAACCGACCTCGGCCAGCGTGTGCTGACGACCGTCGACCAGCCCGTAGCGGAGTCGGATGACCTCGCGCTCCCGCTCCGGCAGCGACCGCAGGATGACGTGGAGCTCGTCCTGCATCGCCCCGTAGGCGGCAGCGTCAGCGGGCACGACCGCATCGGCGTCCTCGATGAAGTCACCGAGGACCGACTCGCCGTCGTCACCGACCGCGGTCTCGAGGGAGACCGTGTCCTGCGAGATGCGACGAAGGTCGATGACGGTCTCGACGGGGATGTCGAGCGCCTCGGCCAGCTCCTCCTCGGTGGGCTCGCGGCCCAGCGTGGTGACGAGCTGGCGCTGCTGCCGGGTGAGCCGGTTGAGCTGCTCGACCAGGTGCACCGGGATGCGAATGGTGCGGGCCTGGTCGGCCATCGCGCGGCCGATCGCCTGGCGGATCCACCAGGTGGCGTAGGTGGAGAACTTGTAGCCCTTGGCGTAGTCGAACTTCTCGACCGCGCGGATGAGGCCCAGGTTGCCCTCCTGCACCAGGTCCAGCAGCGTCATGCCTCGGCCGGTGTACTTCTTGGCCACCGACACGACGAGCCGCAGGTTGGCGGAGATGAGCTGCTGCTTGGCGGCCTTGCCGTCCCGCACGAGGGCGTTCAGGTCACGACGCAACGCCGGCTTCATCTCGCCGCCGTGGTTGAGCTTGTGCAGCGCGAACAGGCCGGCCTCGACCCGCTTGGAGAGCTCGACCTCCTGCTCGGCGTTCAGCAGCGGGACCTTGCCGATCTCGCGGAGGTAGAGCCGCACCAGGTCACCGGTGCCGCTGGCCTCGGAGGCGGAGGGCTTGACCGGACGGTCGTCCTCCTCCACCACGTCGACCTTGGCCTCGCCGAGACGGCGGACCAGCGCGGGCAGAAGCTCCGCGCCGAGGTCAGCCTTGTCGAGCGTCTCCTTGAGCTCGGCGAGCGAGAGCTCACCGTTCTCCCGGCCGCGAGCGACGAGCTCGGCGACCTGAGGAACGTCCAGCTCCTCGGTGAGGTCGATGGTGGAGAGGGACCGCGAAGCGGTTTCGCCCGCAGGCGCCTTGGCCGTCTTGGCGGTCGTGGCAGCAGCGGTCTTCGCAGCGGCGCCCGTGGGCTTACGCGTGCGACGGGCACGAGGGGCTTCGGCAGTTGCAGTAGGCGGAGTCATAAGTCTTTCGGTCTCGACGCGGTTTCCAGTCGATCGGTTGTATCGTGGGCGGCAGATCGGGGTGACGAGCCGTTGGCTCGGCTCCGACCTGTCGGTCGATACAACGGACAGCAGGCGCGAATAGTGCCCGCTTAGCCCTCTTACGTGGGGCCGACCTGGACAGGCTAGCCGAGTTGAGCCATCCCGTCACGGGGCCATGGGGCGTGACGGTCGGCACACCGCGCAGTCACGTGAAGTGTTGACAGGACGCAGGTGCTCGGTCAGCTGGCTCCGCTGAGGGCCGTCGCGGCGACCCTAAGGTCGTTCACCAGCCCCTGGTACATCTCTTCCTGCTGGTCGCCGCCGCGCAGGACCGCGCTGGGGTGAATCGTGGCCAGCAGCCGGGCGCCGCTGCCTGGTGGGCCGTCCAGTAGCTGGCCCCGCTGCTTGGTCACCCGGAAGGACGGCCCCAGGAGCGATCCGGCGGCGGTGGCCCCCAGGACGACCACCAATTCGGGTCGCAGACGGTTCAGTTCGGCGATCAGCCACGGCTTGCACGCGGCGACCTCGAGGGCGTCCGGCTTGGCGTGGATGCGTCGCTTGCCGGTGGAGGCCATCGTGAACTTGAAGTGCTTGACCGCGTTGGTCACGTAGGCCTGCTCGCGTTCGATGCCCGCCTCGTGCAACGCCCGGTCCAGCAACTTGCCGGCCGGGCCGACGAATGGCCGCCCCCGCCGGTCCTCCACGTCCCCCGGCTGTTCCCCCACCAGCGCCACCCGCGCCTCCGGTGGTCCCTCCCCGAAGACCGTTCCACTGTTATCCAGGCCGGCCAGGTCACACCCACGACAGGACCGCGCGGCCTCGGCGAGACCGGCGAGGTCGGCGCCGGTCGGGACGAAGTCGGCGGCGCTGGGCCGCGGAGATGTTGGCCCGGACGACCGGTGGTCGCCAGATCGAGAAGGCACGATTGGAGCAGTACCCGTCGGTCGGCGAACTAGCTCCCGTTCAGCTGCGGGCGTCCTGGTACCGGGCGAGCGACTCCTTGCGTTCGGTCGCGTGGTCGACGATCGGTTCGACGTAGCCCTTCGGCACACCGCCCGGCAGTGTCCAGGGCTCGTGCAGCTTCGATGCCGGCACGTCCGCGAGCTCCGGGACGTAGCGACGGACGTAGTCGCCATTCGGATCAAACTTCTCGCCCTGCAGGGTCGGGTTGAAGACGCGGAAGAACGGCGCAGCGTCGGTGCCGGTGCCGGCGGTCCACTGCCACCCGTGGTTGTTCGACGCGAGGTCACCGTCGGCCAGCCGCTGCAGGAACCAGCGGGCTCCACGCTGCCAGTGCAGGTGCAGGTCCTTGATGAGGAAGGAGGCCGTGATCATGCGAACCCGGTTGTGCATCCAGCCTTCGGCGAGCAGCTGCCGCATGCCCGCATCCACGATCGGATAGCCGGTGCGACCCCGCGTCCATGCCACGAACAGTTCGTCGTCCCGCTCCGCCGACTCGTTGCCGTAGCGCATGCCGGCCAGGGCGTCGGTGAGGTCCCACCGCGCGGACCCGGGCTGGTGGAAGAGCACGTCGGCGTAGAAGTCCCGCCACGCGATCTCGCCGCGAGCGGCTCCCTCGCCCTTGCTGTCCCCGAGCTCGGCCAACACCGTCCTCGGGTGGATGCAGCCGTACTTCAGGTACGGCGAAAGCCGGGAGGTGGCGTCGCGCCCGGGCAGGTTGCGGTTCTCCCCGTAGGCCCGGGCGTTGGCGAGGAACACCTTCAACCGAGTCGCCGCAGCCTGCTCGCCGGCATCCGGCAGCTCGGTGCCGCCGAGGTCGGGCTCGACCGGGATGTCCTCGCCGCCGAGGCCGGCGAGGTCGTGCCAGGGCACGGTGCGGACACCGTGCGCCGACGTGCGCACACCGTGCTCCTTCCAGGCGCGGTAGTACGGCGTGTACACGCGGTACGGCGTCCCCTCGCCCTTCAAAATGCGTCCCGGGGACACGGCGTAGGGCGAGCCGCTGCGCACCAGCCTCCGGCCGCTGCCGTCCAGTGCCGTTTCGACGGCGGCATCCCGCCGCCGGCCGTAAGGACCGAAGTCCTCGCTGATGTGCACCGACGTCGCCCCCACCTCGGCGGCCAGTGCGGGCACGACGACGGCGGGGTCCCCCGAACGGATGCAGAGCCTTCCGTCCAGCTGCTCGTCCAGCGCGCGCAGGCATCGGTAGAGGAAAGCCAGCCGAACCGGTCCCGATGGGGACCGGAGAGCGTCGTCGAGGACGAACAGGCCGAGCACGCTGCCGTCCCGACCCGCCTCGTCGCGAGCCGCGAGCAGCGCCGGATGGTCGGCGAGGCGCAGGTCGCGCCGGAACCACAGGACGGTAGGGGGCACCCCCGGAGCGTATGTAGCGGGACGACGCCGGAGTACGTCGAACCTGAGCACCAATTTGTCCGAACGCCCTCGCTGACCAGCCAACGGGGGGAGGCTTACGTCGACCGCTGGACCGGCGGGCCGTGGCAAGTGCTGACGAGGGGACAGACGTGGACGAGCCGCTAGATCTCGAGCGTGCTCGTCTTCTCCTGGTGTGGCTGCAAGCCCGGCGGGCGCTGGACCACTGCCTCTCCGAACTGCTCGCGGCCGGGCCGGCGGGTGAACGACGGGTGCGCAGTCGGCTCGACCTGGTCGAGGAACTGGAGTGGAGAGCGCAGAACGCCTTCGCCTCCTACCGCGCCTCCGCCGTCTCCGACCGTACGACGGGGAGCGGCGCCACGGTCCATTCGCTGCGGCACCTGCGTGTCAGCGGCGACGACTCCGGCTGAGCAAAACCCCGATCTTGACAGCAGATCGTGCGCCTCACGGCAGCCGGATGGACGTGTCCACCGCGCTCGCGAGCCGGTCGGCCCGCTGCTGGTCGCTCGCCGGAGCCCGGCTCACCACCAGCAGAACGCCCCGCCCGGTGGGAAAGGCGCGGATGGCCACGATGACCGGGGTCCCGCTCCGGCTGTAGCTGAGAAGGACCTGGCGGCCGCGCTCACCTCGAGCGCTGACCACGTCGGTCGGCGGCTGCTGCTGGAAGCTGGACTGCCCCGAGTAGGTGCTGGTCGCGTAGTTCGTGGCTGCCGCATCCGGGTCGGTGGTCCCGGCAGACAACCCGACGCCGACCTGCCCGACTCCCGGACCCGACGCGGACGGTTCGACCCGAAAGTCGATGCTGGCGTCGACGCGCTGGGTCCAGCCGGGAGGTGCCCGGAAGACGATGCCCTGATTGCTCGTCTGCTCCACCCAGTCGGCCGGCACAGCAGACCCAGGTCCCGTGCCGCCCGCCGCGGGGATGGTCAACGCCGGGGGCGCCGGTCGGCTGGAGGACCCGTTGCTGCCGACGCCCTTCGAGAAGGCGACGATCACCAGACCCAGGACGACAGCGAACGCGACCGCAATGCCGAGGGCCGCGAGCGCCCGGAGCAGCGTCTGGCGGGAGCGGTTCCCTTCCGGCGGCAGCCAGGGGGCCGAGGACTCGGGCTCCTGGACAACCACCGGCTCCGGGCCATCTTCGGGTGGACGCGGCGCATCGTGGGTGACAGCGTCACCGCCCGGTGGACTCTGCGAACCGCCCTCGCTCGGCTCAGGCTTCTCGACCGTCATCACGAACCCGGTTTACCACGGAGTCCGGCGAGTGCCGGGGAGGCGAACGTCGTCACGACGCCGACACCGTCCGCTGTCGGCTGTACCCGTCCAACTGCCGCAGCGGCGGTCGTTCGAAGGTGTCCACCTGCTCCTCGCGGCGAGCGAACCGTCCCTCCACCCGCCGAAACTGCACCAGGGAGGCATCCGGCGGTTCCGCGCTGACGAGTCGCCCCTGGCGCTCGAGACGGCGGTAGGCGGTGAGCTGGATCTGCATCGCCATCCGTCCCAACGCCTCGTCGCTCTGGTGCCGGTGGAGCCGACGGCCGAGATCGACCTGGGCGAAGCCTTCCAGCCCAACCGTTTCGAGAAGGTCGATCAGCAACCCGATCTCGACGCCGTAGCCGCTGACGAACGGGACCTCCTCGAGCGCCGCCCGGCGCCCGGCGTACTCGCCCGCGAGAGGTTGGACGATACCGGCGAGCTCCGGCCAGAACGCGTTCAGCAGGGGCCGGGCGACGAGCTCGGTGACGCGGCCGCCACCCGCCGGCAGGACGGCGCCACCGACCGGCAGCGGCCGCTCGTACATGCCCTTGACGAACGACACCTCGGGGACGGTCAGCAGCGGGCCGAGGAGCCCGCGGACGTAGCCGGCGTCGAACTCGTCGAGGTCGGCGTCGAGGAACACGACAAGGTCACCGGAGGTCACCGCGAGCGCCTTCCACAGCGCCTCGCCCTTTCCGGGCCGGTCACCGAACTCCGGCAGCACTTCGCGCTGGGAAACCACCGTTGCGCCGGCGGCTGCGGCGACGCGGGCGGTCGCATCCGAGGAATGCGAGTCGACGACCAGCACCTCGTCCACCAGACCGGGGGCCGCGAGCTCGCGGAGCACGGTGCGGACTATCGCGCCGACGGTGGCCGCCTCGTCCCGCGCGGGCAGGACGACACTGATCCGCTGCTCCCCCTTCGCGTCGAGCAGGACCGGGAGCGGAAAGCGGTCGGCGGAGAAGGACCGCTCCCGGAACCACCGCTGGGTGCGGAGCTGCACGCGCGTGACCTCGCAGATCTCGCGGACGGACGCCGACGGCGCCACGGGCGCGTCGGCCGCCCCCGCATGTCCATTCTGCGTGCGTGCGCGGGCCCGCGCACGCACGGCAGTGGGCGGTGTAGCGCGCTACATCTCCGTGTGCGTCTGCGGCGAGCGCCGGCCACCGAAGGTCCCGCCCTCGGGGAACGGCGAGCCCTCCGAGTTGGCGACCATCTTGCGGGTCCGCAGCTCGAGCACGACGCAGACGATCAGGAGCACGGCTCCGACGCCGACGAAGACGAACCCGAGCGGCAGCATGACGAAGGCGACGGCGATGCCGACGAGCATGACGGCGCCCGCCACCCAGCCCAGCATCAGCTGCGGCGAACGGCGCCGAGTACCGGCTTCCGGTGACAAGTCCATGAACACTCCCAGGGTCGCTTGCCCGCTGGGGTGCCCTCCCGCGGGTAGGGGCGAAACCTCCGGCGGGGAAGACCCCCTCGGCGACCCGGGTCGAAGCCGGTCAACCGGGAGCGACCGTCAGGCCGCCGACTGAGCGAGCGGACGCGGGGCGACGGCCCGCCCGTCGGGCAGGAGCTCTCCGGTGTCCTCGAACAGCACCACACCGTTGCAGAGCAGAACCCAACCCTGATCGTGGTGTTCGGCAACGACCAGCGCGGCGTCCCGATCGTCGGCTTGGGCGGTCGGGCATTGGCAGTCGTGGTCGCACATGCGATTCCCCTTCCGAAGCCCCCTTGGTGACGAGCACGGTGTCACTTGTGCTGGTCACCAGGGCTGTTTGGGGACGTGGCAGGCCCGGCGTGTCGGGAATTCACCCGGTCGGGTCACCCGTGCTGGTCAACGCGGGCTGGCCCACCCCGACCAGTGACGTGACCCGCGGTCCCCTCCGGCTACCTCGTCAGCGCGAGACGGCACGGCTCGGCCCCACCCGGTCCCGCAGCCACACGTTCAACGAACGCACCGCCCGCCACCCCGTCGCCACCCGGTCCCGCAGGTCAGGTGTGTGCAGTTCGTCGTCCGGCGGATAGTGGCGGGCCGCCGACAGCGCCTTGGCCCGCAGCAGGTCGGCCCGCAGACTCCCGTTCCCGAGTGCTTCGGCCACCTCAGCGAACTCCTTCGGCACCCGCTTGAGGCGATCCCCGCCGAGCGACCAGCCGTCCGCGAGCAGCGGTACGAGGATCCCCTCGAGCTCGGCGCCGGTCCGTTCGTCGGCGACCGCCGCTCGGAGTCGCTGCGCCTGATCGGTCGCGCACAGGTAGTAGCCGCCGGCGACGAGCAGCCCGTCTGCGGACACCTGCACGTAGAGCGCGCCGTCCCCGGAGGCCCGGGAGACGACCGCGCCCGCGTGCGTCTTGTACGGCGTCTTGTCCTTGCTGAACCGGACGTCGCGGTAGGGGCGGAAGAACTTCGCCTCGCCGAACTCGGGTCCGAGCTCGTCGAGGAGAGCTCGCATCGGGCCGGCCACCGCGGTCTCGTACTGCTGACGGTGGTCGGCCCAGTACGGCTTCGAATTGTCGGCCTCCAGGCCCTCGTAGAAGGTCAGCAACTCCTCGGGGAAGCCGGTGAAGCCGGTAGAGCCCATGTACACATGCTCGCAGCCGACCGTTCTTCTGTCCGCCGGCTCACGCTGCCCGGACAGATCAACACCCTCGGAATCGGGGGTCGACGCCGGTTCCGGGCAGCGTTCCGGGGCAGCGCCGAAGCCAGCCGAGAGTTGGAATAGTCGCACCGGTGCTGGAGAAGCTGGACGTGCACCTGGTCGGCCACGTCAGCCAGGTGCTCGAGCTGGCACTCGAACCCGAGCCGGTGTGGAACCTGGAAGCGGTCCTCGCCGCCTGGTCGGAACTCAGATAGCCGGAAGCGCCGGCCGTTCCTCGGAACGGTCGGCGCTTCCGCCGTGCCACCCCACCTCCGCCGGCACCTCCACCTCGAGGGGCTGCCGCGCCGCCACGCGATCCGCCGACGGCGCCAGCCGCTGCACGACCGCCATCGCCGCGACGAGTAGCAGTGCGGCGACCACCCCGTCCAGCCAGTAGTGGTTGCCGGTCCCGACCACGACGGCCGTGGTGACGACGAGATGGGCCGGGCCGAGGTAACGCCCGAGCCCCTGGCCCAGGCGCAGGGTGAGGACCGCGATCGCCGCCGCCCAGGCGATGTGCACCGAAGGCATCGCCGCGTACTGGTCGCTGAGCCCCTGACCCAAGGGGCCGTAGACCGACTGGCCGTAGACCGTCGCGGTGTCGACGATGCCGTGCCCCCCGCTGCCGGTGGGAAGCAGCCGCGGCGGAGTCACCGGGACGAGCTGAACGGCCAGGCACGCGAAGGTCGTCAGCGCGACCACCGTCCGGGCCCAGGCGTACCGGTCCCGGTGGCGGAGGAACAACCAGAGGAAGGTCAGCAGCAACCCGTTGACGTGCGCGTAGGCGTAGTAGCCGTTGAACAGATGGACGGTCGAGTGATGGGGCAGGAGCAGGTTCTGCACCGAGGCCTCGCTCGGCAGGTGCAGGGTGCGTTCCCAGTCCCAGACCTGCTCGCCGTGTGCGGTCGCCCCGGTCGGGGCGTGCGCCGCCACCCGTCCGGCCAGTTGCCACAGTCCGAACAAGCCGAGAAGGACACCCGCCTCCCACAGGAAGGCACCGGGTCCCGGGCGTGATCTTCGGAGGAGTCGACCGACGACGACGAGCACCAGGGCAGCGAGAACCGCTTGCTGCCAGGTCGGGTACCAGTGCAGCACTCCCCCATCTTCCACGGCGGTCCCGGCTTGCGTACCCGCTTGAGACGGCCCAGTGTGCTCAGCGGCATATCTCCGGGGCACAGAATGCGACCATGGCTGCTCGAGACGACGACCAACTCGCGACGATCGGACTCACCGGGCTGGCGGTGATGGGTCAGAACCTGGCCCGCAACATCGCCGCTCACGGCTATCCGATCGTCGTCCACAACCGCACGCAGGCGACCACCGACGCCTTCATCGAGGGACTCGAAGGCGACGACCCGCTCACCGCAACCGACTCGATGGAGGACTTCGTCGCTCGACTCGAGCGACCTCGCAAGATCATCCTCATGGTCAAGGCAGGCGCCCCCGTCGACGGTGTGCTCGACGAGTTGCTCCCGCTCCTCGATGAGGGCGACATCGTCATCGACGGCGGCAACTCGTTCTTCCAGCACACCGAACGGCGCCAGGCGCGCTGTCAGGAACAGGGCATCCACTTCCTCGGCGTCGGGATCTCCGGCGGCGAGGAAGGCGCGCTGCACGGGCCGAGCATCATGCCCGGCGGCAACCGCGACGCCTATGCGCAGGTCGAGGAGATCCTCACATCGATCTCCGCGCACGTGGACGGCGAGCCCTGCTGCCGCTACATCGGCGCGGGCGGCGCCGGCCACTACGTGAAGATGGTCCACAACGGAATCGAATACGCCGACATCCAGCTGATCGTCGAGTCCTACGACCTCATGCGGCACGTGCTCGGACGGCCGGCGGACGAGCTGGCGACGGTGTTCGAGCAGTGGAACGAGGGCGACCTCGAGTCGTTCCTGATCGAGATCACCAGCATCGTGCTGGCCAAGCAGGACCCTGACACCGGTCAGCCGCTCGTCGACGTCATCCTGGACCAGGCCGAGCAGAAGGGCACCGGGCGCTGGACGGCGCAGGACGCCCTGGAGCTCGGGGTCCCGTCACCGAGCATGACGACGGCGGTCTACGCCCGCTCGCTGTCCGCCCTCAAGGACAAGCGCGAGCGCGCCTCGTCCGAACTCAGCGGGCCGGACCCGACGCCGGCCGACTCGGGGGACGCGGCGGATCGGCTGATCGACGACATCCGCCAGGCGCTGTACGCCTCCAAGGTCGTGGCCTACGCCGAGGGCTTCGACCAGTTGGCGACGGCGAGCCGGACCAACGACTGGAACCTCGACCTCGGTGCCCTCGCCACTATCTGGCGCGGCGGCTGCATCATCCGGGCCCGCTTCCTCAACCGGATCCGCGACTCCTACGCGGACAGGCAGGACGTGGACAGCCTGCTGGTGCTGCCGTACTTCCGCGACGAGCTCGCCAAGGCTCAGGACGCCTGGCGCCGGGCTGTGTCGACGGGCATCGCCAACGGAGTCCCGGTCCCCGCCTTCTCCGCCGCGCTCGGCTACTACGACGGATACCGCCAGGCACGAGGGCCGGCCAACCTGATCCAGGGCCTGCGGGACTACTTCGGAGCGCACACCTACCGCCGGACCGACCGGGAGGGCGCCTACCACGTCCGCTGGGGTCAGGACGGTTCGCAGGTCGAGCCCGGCAAGGCGCTGAAGGACGCGGCCGGCCACTAGAGGGGGGCCCACCGCTCGGTTCGAACGCGCGTGGCCTGCCCCTGACCACGTCCGACGCGTTCGATCCGGGGAGGATCGTGGAGGTCAGCCCGCCTGCGGCCGCGGGGTGACCCGCTCGGCGAAGGTGGAGAGCCACTCGCCGACGAAGTTCTGGATCTCGATCTCGATCCCGTCGGCCAGCTCGGAATCCACGGCCACGCGCGCCAGCGGCCGGAGCCGCTCGACCAGCCCCACCAGGGCCGGGATCTCGTCGTCCGACGGCCGCCACCCGGGTGGGTGCTGGGCCAGCACATGGTTCGCCACGGTGGACACGAAGGTCTCGGCCACCGCCGCGATCTGCTCCCGGATCCGCCCGGTGAGCTCGAGCACGGCCGACAGCGGCATCCCGACCCCGAGCAGCTCCGCCCCGGCCCGGAGCAAGCGTGGACGGTGCACGCGGAAGCGCTCGCCGACCGGGCTCAGCAGCCCGAGCTCGATCGCCCGGTCGATGTCGCGCTGGTCGACCGGTGCGCCGAACAGCTCGGCGAGTTCCCCGCGACCCAGCTCCTCCGGTAGCTCACCGGAGGACGGGGCGAGCAACGCCGCCTCGAGACCGAGCGTCTGACCGAGGTCGTGCCCACCCTCCCAGGACGCAATGAAGTCGGCGATGTGCGCCACGGTGTACCCCCGCTCGAGCAGTCGGCCGATGAGCCGGAGCCGCGCGAGGTGGGTCTCGTCGTAGAGGTTGACCCGTCCAACCCGCCGCGGAGCCGGGAGCAGCCCGCGCTCGGCGTACGCCCGGACGTTCCGCACGGTCACCCCGGCCGCGTGGGCGAGATCGTCGAGTCGGTACTCGGCTGCCGCTTCGACCGGCGTGTGGACCGGCGTGTGGTCCGGGCGGGCGACGTCCGGAAAGCTGCCGTCGCCGGCGTCAGGCGTCTCCTGCGACACAGCTCCCCCTTTTCCCCCCGAACACCAGAGAGAGTACCGAGGACGCTCATCACCGTGCCACTCATGACTGGTACGGTTTTGGCTGGGCCAGTTCGGGAAGGCAGACCACTGTCGGTCCCGCCACCCGGCGCACGGCCGGGCACCGCCCGCCACGATCCTAGGAGTGCAGATGTCGACCCCCGTTCTCGCCGCCACGGCTCTCGCCACACAGCCCCGCACCGAGGTCGACGAGACCGCCAGGCGCCTGCTCGACTCCGCCGCCATGCTGTCCTACGACCCGATGGAAGAGGTTGACTGGGACGCGCCGGTGCCCGACGACAAGTACGGGCTGAACCCGGAGTGGAGCACGCTGTTCGGCACCCCGCTGTGGGACGAGATGACCGAGGCTCAGAAGGTCACGCTCACCAAGCACGAGGTCTGCTCGGTCATGTCGACCGGCATCTGGTTCGAGATGATCCTGCAGCAGATGGTGCTTCGCGACCAGTACGTGCGCAACCACGGCAAGGCCGAGTTCCAGTTCGCCCTGACCGAGATCGCCGACGAGTGCCGCCACTCAATCATGTTCGCGCGTGCCTGCACCGCGATGGGCGTCCCCGCCTACTTCCCGAACAAGCTCAGCGTCGAGCTCGGCCGCGGGTTCAAGGCGCTCGCCCGTAGCGAGGCCGCCTACGCCGGCATCCTCGTCGCCGAAGAGGTCCTCGACGTGATGCAGCGCGATTGGATGCGGGGCGAGAACGTGCAGCCGATCATCCGGGCCACGAGCAAGATCCACGTGGTCGAGGAATCGCGGCACATGAAGTTCGCTCGGCAGGAGGTCCGCGACGCGCTGGAGGGCGTCAGTAAGGCCCGCCGCAGCGCGAGCGCGCTGCTGATCGCGATCGCCGCTCACGTCATCGTCTCCAACATGGTGAACCCAGCCGTGTACGCCGCCGCCGGACTCGACACGGAACGGGCCGTCGCCGCCGCCGCCAACAACCCGCACCGCAAGGCGATGCTGCGCACCAGCTCGCGGCACCTGATGGACTTCCTCGCCGAGGTCGGGCTGTTGACCCGCCCGGCAGCCGCCATCTACCGCCGGCTCTCGATGCTCTGATGGCCTTCGCGATCACGGCCAACTGCTGCAACGACGCGTCCTGCGTCTCGGTCTGCCCGGTCAACTGCATCCACCCGACGCCGGACGAACCGGAGTTTGGCACCACCGACATGCTGTACGTCGACCCCGCGACCTGCATCGACTGCGGTGCCTGTGCCGACGCCTGCCCGGTAGACGCGATCTTCCCGGTCGAGGCGCTGCGCGGACCGGAAGCGGTCCACGCGGACCGCAACCGCGCCTGGTTCGAAGAGCACCCGACCGACAACGCCTGGGGCATGCCCGAATTCCCGCGGTCGCTGCCGATCGGAACCGGTCCGCTGCGCATCGCCGTCGTCGGGGCCGGTCCGGCCGCGGCGTACACCACCCGGTTCCTGCTGCAGTCCACCGACGCCGAGATCACCCTGATCGACCGGCTCCCGGTGCCCGGCGGCCTGCTGCGCTCCGGCGTGGCGCCCGACCACCCGGCCACCAAACGCATCGGGGACGGCTTCGCCGAGGTCTACCGGCATCCCCGGGTCCGCATCGCCTTCCACGTGGAGGTCGGCACCGACGTCTCACATGACGAGTTGCTCGAGCACCACTCCGCTGTGGTCTACGCCGTCGGTGCCGCCACCGACCGCTCGCTGGACGTCCCGGGCGAGAACCTCATGAACAGCCATTCCGCCACCGACGTCGTGGGCTGGTACAACGCCCACCCGGACCGGACCGGGCTCCCCGTCGACGTATCCGGCGAGCGCGCCGTCGTCGTCGGCACCGGCAACGTCGCGCTGGACCTCGCACGCATCCTGCTCGCCGACCCAGCCGAGCTGGCCCGCACCGACATCTCCGACGTCGCCCTGAAAACGCTGCGCGGCAGCCGGATCCGGGAGGTCGTCCTGCTCGGCCGGCGCGGCCCGGAAACCGCCGCCTTCACGGCCGGCGAGTTCCTCGCGCTCCGCGCCACCCCGGGGCTCCGCATCGTGCTCGACGAGGAGGCCGCCACGACGACCGAACTGGTCGGTGCACCACGCGGATCCGCGGCGGCTCTGTTGAGCGAGGTCGACGCCGAGTCGATCGACTGGTCCGCGCCGCCCCCCGAGGGCAAGCGGATCGTGCTGCGCTTCAACTCCCCGGTCGCCGCGCTCGAGGGCGACACCTCGGTGGCTGCGTTGAAGACGGCACCTTCGTCTCCCGGCGGTCCCGCGGTGCGAATCCCGGCCGGCCTCGTCGTCCGGGCGATCGGCTACCGAGGGCGTCCCGTCGCCGGACTCCCGTTCGACGAGTCGAGCGGCACCGTCCCGAACGACCGGGGGCAGGTCCTCGACCCGACGACCGGTTCCCCACTGCCCGGCACCTACGTGGCCGGCTGGATCAAGCGCGGCCCGTCCGGAGGGATCGGCACCAATCGGGCGTGCGCCGGGGAGACGGTCGACCGCATCCTCGACGACGCCGCTGCGGGAGTCCTGCGCCCGCCGGCTGCCGCCGGACGGGCGTTCGAACGGCTGCTCCGACGTCGCGGTGCGGACGTCATCGACCAGCGGGCCGCCGCGGCGATCGACCGGGCCGAGCGCGACGCCGGTCAGCGCAGCGGCCGGCCACGGGTTAAGTTCGGCACGGTCGAGGAGATGCTGCGCTCCGGCCGGCGGGGTCCTCGGACCCTCCTCGGCCCCCTCGACCCCGGCCGGCTCATCGGAGCCGGCTGACCCAGCCGCTGCTCAGCCGGCAGCCGCTCAGCCGGCCCACCGCTTGAACGGGTCCGGCGGGAACGCGTCGGCTTCGATGCAGAGCTGGCCCCAGCCGTCGAGCAGGTAAGCGAGTGCGTCGATGTCCGGCCCGAGCGCGGTCACGAGCGCCGATTCGGCGGCGTCGGTCCGGTCCTCGATAGCCCGCCGCCCGACCCTGCCGTCCTCGGTCAGCTCCTCGCCCTCCACCCAGCCGCGCTTCTGCAGCGCCACGATCGCCGCGCCCATCTGGTCCTCCGACCAGGCCCGCGTCGCGGTGTAGGACAGCAGCGGCAATCCGACCCACAGCTCGGTCAGGATGTTCATCTCCACCGGAGAGAGGCCAGAGCTCGCCACCGCGGCGATGTGCCCGTCGCCGCGGTACTCGCGGAGCAAATCGCAGGCCCGCCACAGCTGTCCCGCCGGCTCGGCGGGCCAGGGCAGGGCCCGCAGTCCGGCAAACAGAGGCCGGCCGATCATGTCCAACGAGTCCAGCGCCCGGCGCAGCCGGTCGGCGGCGTCGGCGACCTCGGACACGTCCTCCGTCGCCAGGATCTCCTGTAACCCGTCCACCGCTGCCCCGGTACGCAGGGTCAGCAGGTCGTCCCGGGAGACCCGGGACCGGCCCTCGTCGTACATCGCGCGCACGAAGCCCGGCTCGAACCAGGCGAAGGCGGCAGCCGCGACGTCGGGGGCCGGTTCTCCGAGGCTGGCGGCGCGGCCCCAGACGTAGCTGGACAGGAAGTCCATCCCGCGTTCGGCCAACACCCCGTTGACCCGCCGGCTCCACACCGCGTGCATCGCCAGCGGCTCCGCCGCATCCCGAAGCCGTCGGGACGCGGTCGCTCCGGCTACGACGTCCGGGGTGGGTGCGTCTTCTCGAGGCTGGAAGAAAGCCGCGTGTGCCGCCTGGTAGTCCATGGCCCTCCTGCTGCTCGGCACCGGAAGAACGAGCGGCGCGCTCTCGGACTGCAGTGTCACCCGAGACGGCTGGCCGACCAACCCGTTTGGCCGGGAACGCAACGGCGGGTTCGCGTCGAGTTCGCCGGCGAACTGTTGCGGCAACAGTGCTCCAGGCCGCATCAGCGCCGCAACAGATCGAACCTTCTCCTACTCGACATCAAATAACGTCACATCAGGAAGGGCGCATGATGACGCCGAGGCCTGGGTACACGAGGAACACGTCAAGCAGTCGACGAAGGGGAAACATGAGCTCCGAAGACAAGATCAACAACAAGGTCGAAGAGATCGTCGGTAAGGCCAAGGACCGTATCGGTGGAGCCACCGGTGACCGGGACCTGCAGGCCGAGGGCCAGGCGGACCAGAGCAAGAGCAACCTCAAGCAGGCCGGCGAGAAGGTCAAGGACGCCTTCAAGAGCTGACCAGCTGACGCGTCAGCCCACGTGTTGACGAAAGGGGCGCCACCGCAGCCGCGGTGGCGCCCCTTGCATGTCCGGGCGGGTCTGCTGAGCCGACTCGGACGGCTACTGACCGCGCAGCAACTGCTCGAAGGGGATGACGTCCGCGAACGGGTCCGTCGGCTTGGGGGCCGGTCGAGCGGTCATCAGGCCGGCCAGCTCGTCGGCGGCACGACGGATGCGTTCCGCCAAGCTCCGCCCAGCGGCGTCCGCGCCGGCCCAGTCCTCGGGAGCAGCGAAGACCCCCGTCGGGACGACGACCGAGCGCAGATACGTGAACAGCGGGCGGAGGGCGTGGTCCAGCGCGAGCGAATGCCGCGCCGTGCCAGCGGTGGCCCCGATCAGGACCGGCTTGCCCTGCATCGCCCCTGGCTCGAGCACGTCGACGAAGGACTTGAACAGGCCGCTGTAGGACCCGCGGAAGATCGGGGTCACCGCGATGAGCCCGTCGGCCGCGACGACGGCGTCCACGGCCGACCGGAGTTTCGCGTTCGGGAAGCCGGTCAGAACGTTGTCGGCCAAGTCGTGCGCCAGTGGCCGCAGCTCGATGACGTCGATCTGCGCGTCGATCCCCTGCTCCTGCAGCCGCTCGGCGGCGGCCGTGCTCAACCGGTCCGCGAGCAGGCGGGTGGAGCTCGGCACACTGAGGCCGGCGTTGACGACGGTAAGGCGGCGGCTGTTCATGAGGCGGCGCGTGTCATGCGGCGGCCTCTCGCCCGGCCTTCTCGACACCGACCTGGCGTGCGGCGGCGACCAGGCTCTCGTGAGTCGGAGCGTCCGGCACATGCGCCGGTTTGAGAGCGGCGAACTCCTTGCGGAGCACCGGGACTACCTCTTCTCCGAGCAGGTCGAGCTGCTCGAGCACGGTCTTGAGCGGCAGACCGGCGTGGTCGATCAGGAACAGCTGACGCTGGTAGTCCCCGACGTATGCGCGGAAGCCGAGCGTGCGCTCGATGACCTGCTGCGGGCTGCCCACCGTCAACGGCGTCTGTCTGGTGAAGTCCTCCAACGACGGGCCGTGCCCGTAGACCGGAGCGTTGTCGAAGTACGGGCGGAACTCGCGCACCGCGTCCTGCGAGTTCTTGCGCATGAAGACCTGGCCGCCGATGCCCACGATCGCCTGGTCGGCGCTGCCGTGGCCGTAGTGCTCGAACCGGCGACGGTAGAGCTCGACCATCTGCTTGGTGTGCTCGGGCGGCCAGAAGATGTGGTTGTGGAAGAAGCCGTCGCCGTAGTAGGCGGCCTGCTCCGCGATCTCCGGGCTCCGGATCGAGCCGTGCCACACGAACGGCGGGACGCCGTCGAGGGGTCGGGGCGTGGAGGTGAAGCCCTGCAACGGGGTGCGCAACCGGCCTTCCCAGTCGACGATTTCTTCCCGCCACAGTCGCCGTAGCAAGGCGTAGTTCTCGATGGCGAGCGGAATGCCGTTGCGGATGTCCTGGCCGAACCACGGATAGACGGGGCCGGTGTTGCCACGGCCCATCATCAGGTCGACGCGGCCACCGGCCAGGTGCTGCAGCATCGCGTAGTCCTCGGCGATCTTCACCGGGTCGTTGGTGGTGATCAGCGTGGTGGACGTGGAGAGGATCAGCCGCTGGGTCTGCGCGGCGATGAAGCCCAGCAGCGTCGTCGGCGACGACGGCACGAATGGTGGGTTGTGGTGCTCGCCGGTGGCGAAGACGTCGAGCCCGACCTCCTCCGCCTTGCGAGCGATCGCCACCATGCTCGAGATCCGTTCGGCCTCGCTAGGCGCGCGACCGGTGGTCGGATCCGGCGTGACGTCGCCGACGGTGAAGACTCCGAACTGCATAGCCCCTCCTGATAGTTGACTGCGCAACTACCAGATCTAACACAGCGCGCCCCGGGACTATGCCGCGAGCCGCTCAGGTCTGTCGAGGCACCCGCTCCACCGCACGCAACCGGGCGACGAAGGACCCCGCGTAGGCCATGGCGACCAGCGCGGCGACGAGGCCGCCACTGAGGAAGAACCCGACGCCGACCTGACGCTGGTCGACCGGAACCGCTCCGGCGGAAATGCCGAGCAGCACCGCGGACGCGGCGCCGAACAGGCAGACCGCGGTGACCTTCTCGCCGTACCGCTTGGTCAAGCGCCGCGCTTCGATCACGGTCAACCCTCCAGGGCTGGCTCCGCGCGCACCGTGTCGATTTGGAGGTCGTGCGTTGATGCGGCCGGGGCATGGGCCGGTGAGATGTCCGGCTCGATGGCCGGTTGGATGTCGTTGCGGCGGAGGGCGACATAGCTGACCAACAGCACGATCGCGACGGCGGCCGCGATGGTCACGCGGCCGTCACCCATGCCTATTCCGCTGCGTGAGCGGGGCTTGCCCAGCCAGTCGGCAAAGGATGCGCCGAGCGGCCGGGTGATGACGTAGGCGAACCAGAAGGCCACGACCTCGTTGAGCCCGAAGCGCCACCAGAGCACGGCCGGCACGGCGATCACGACTGCGAACAGGACCCCCGACGCGAGGTAGCCGAGGTTCAGCGAGACCGCGGTCAGGTCACCTGCTGCGGTGCCGAGGGCGAACGTCACGAGGACGGTCACCCAGTAGTAGACCTCCCGGCGGCGCGTGACGATGCTGTGGATCGACAGCGTGCCCTCGCTGCGGTACCAGAGGAAGAACACGATGCCCAGGACGACCGCGTAGAAGGCGGTCGAGAAGGCGTAAGGCAGGGCGAGCCCGACGTGCAGGGCATCCGCTGCCATGGTGCCGAAGACGGCCACCATCGCCACGGCGAACCAGTAGACCGCCGCGACGTAGCGCTCCGTCCCTAACTGCAGCCACATCGCGATGACGAACCCGAGGAGCCCGACGGCGCCCGCCAGGACGAGACTGACGGCAGCCAGATAGTCCGACGCCGCCTCCCCCATGCCGGTCGTCAGGACCTTGATGAGCCAGAACACGGCGGTGATCTCCGGCACCTTGGCCGCGACGGGGTCCCGGGTCCACGGTTGCCGGGTCCAAGCTTGGCGGGTCCAAGCTTGGCGGGTCCAAGCTTGGCGGATCCCAGGTTGGCGGATCTGGGACCGCACACCAGCAGCAGGACTCACGACACCCCGTTCCGGCGGCGAGGCCGCGCGATCGGCTACTGAGGAAGGCGGACGGAGAAAGGCGACGATGCCTGGCCCGCTCGACGTGAAGCCGTCGGTGGCGCGAGTTCTACTACGTTCTACTACGGTTAGTAGAGATAGCAGCGCCCCCGCTGGCCGCGTCGAGTGAAGTGTGCGACCTGACCGGTGTACGCGGTCTTTGCCATGGATGAGAGATCGGCCGGTTCAGGACGGAGTCGGGGCCATGAGCGCGAACGTGCGCACCGCGATCGCCGTCCTGATCCTCCTCGCCGTCGGCGTCTCGGCTCTGGCCATCGCCCGGGTGCCCGGCAAGGCTGCCTTGGCGAGCGCCACCGGGCGCGCCGCCCTTCAGCTGGCCGTGGTCGGCGCGCTGGTGACGGGCGTCCTCCGCGCGCCGCTGGCGACCGCGCTGTTCCTCGCGGTGATGCTGACGGTCGCCTGCGGCACCACGGTGCGGCGGTTGCAGGCACTCCACCCGAAGGTGCTGCACGTCGCACTGGCCTGTGTGGCCGGCGCGGCGGCTACGGTCCCGGTCGTTCTGGCCACCGGTGCTCTGCCGGCGTCGACCCGCTACGTCCTGGCGCTGAGCGGAATCACCCTCGGTGGCACCATGACTGCCTGCACGCTCGCCGGCCGCCGCCTACACGACTCACTGCTTCGGCGCCGGGACGAGGTGGAAGGGTGGCTGGCCCTCGGTGCCACGTCACGGCAGGCCGTGGTCGACCTCGTCCGCCGTTCGGTGTTCGAGGGGCTGGTGCCGGCCCTGGACCAGACCCGCACGGTGGGCCTGGTCACCCTGCCCGGCGCCTTCGTCGGCGCCTTGGCCGGAGGGGCCACTGCGGGTTCTGCGGCACGATTCCAGCTTCTTGTCCTGGTCTCGCTGCTGGCCGCAGAGAGCATCGCCGCTTGCGTGCTCACCTATCTGCTCGGGGCGCCCGACACCCTCCCCGAGACGGAGCAGGAACGTTCCGCCCCCGCTCGTGCGGGCTGGTGGACCTGGCCCCGGAAGCGCGAACCCGCGCCGTGATCCCGCGGCCTACCCCCTGAACACGCGGCGCTGGCAGGCCTTAGCGTCAGAGATGGAAGGCGCTACGCAATGCGGACCCGCCGTGCCCCGACAAGGCGCCGCTGAGGCCAAGCATTTGCCCCGTCGCGTCGAGGAGCGCCGGGTGCTGGAACGATGTGCCGGATACCGTGCCGGGACGCACCGATGGCGCCACGACGTAGAGCGGGATCTGATTGCCGCTGGTGTGGTCGTCCTCGTCCCAGGCGATGAAGACCGCCGTCGTGCCGGATCGGTAGGCCGAGCTGTTCAAGATCTTGGGCAGCTCGCGGGACAGCCAGGTGTCGCCCGCGCCGATCCCGCAGTCGTGCATGTCGTTGCAGAGGTTCGGTGTGACGAAGGAGAACGCCGGCAGCTGGCTAGCGGACAGGTCCTTCGACAGTTGCGGGTAGGGCACGTCCGCGGACGAACACGTCGGGTTCAGCCCGGTGTAGTAGGTCGCGGGGTTGTGCCGCACGGCGTAGTTCCCTGAGTTGGTGCGCCGGCAGGTGCCCGGCATCGATTCCTCGTAGGACCGCCAGGAACGGTGGTTGTCCGCAACCTGGCTGAAGATCGACGGGCCGGCGACATGATGAGCCGAAGGGTTCCGGTCGTCGGCGATGCCGTGCGTGGATCCGGAGGTCAGCGCGATGTAGTTCGGCAGGGACGGATGCGAAACGCCGTGATCGTTGGTAGCGAGCCCACAGCGCTGAGCCAGGCTCCCCAGGTAGGGCGCGGAGGGGTTCCCGACCACCTTCGACGACGACTTGTTCTCCATCAGCACCCAGATGACGTGCTGGATCCCGCCAGGGTTCGCCCCCCGGCAGGGGGTCGATGTGTCAGCACCGGCCGCGAGAGCTCGGGGCGCGGAGGCCTTGCCCCCGGACCCGGCGCATCCCAACAGGGCCAGGATTGCCAGCAACACCGGTACCAACCGGGAACGCCTGCTCAGGTGTGGCATGTCAGGTTCTTGTCTGTCGGCGCGCCTCGAGAACGACGGGGATGAGGGAGACGGCGACGACGACCAGGATGATCGGGACCAGGTACTTGTCGATACCCGAGACCGAGCTGCCGAGGATGTAGCCGGCGAGCACGATGCCGACCGACCAGACCAGGCCGCCCACGAGGTTCCACAACGCGAAGGGCCCGGCCGGCACCCCGACCGCCCCCGCCATGGGGTTCAGCACCGTCCGGACGACGGGCACGAAGCGGGCGAGGACGATCGCGCGGCCGTAGCCGTAGCGCTCGAGCAGCGTGCCCGCCCGCTCGGCCCCTTCGCGGAGGCGTCGGTTCTTCTGACGCGCGAGCAGCGGCGGGCCCGCCTGCCGGCCGATGAAGTAACCGACCTGCCCCCCGACGACGGCACCGATTGCGGCGGCGACGACGATCGCCGCCAGGTTCTGGTGCGCCGGGTTCGACGTGCCGAGGGCGGCCAGGAGGCCTGCGGTGACCAGCAGGCTGTCGCCCGGCAGGAAGAAGCCGATCAGCAACCCGGTCTCGGCGAACAGGATGAAGAAGACGCCGAGGACGCCGAAGCTGCTGAGCAGGCTGTGCGCGTCGAGCGGGTTGAGGGCGAGCACGCTCACGTGGTCACGAACCAGACGAGGCACGCGAGGCCGGCCACCAGGCAGTAGATCCCGAAGGGCCGCAGCGAACGACTCTCGAAGTAGCGGGTCAGGAAGCGGACCGACAGGTAGGCGGCGATCCCCGAGAACAGGCTGCCGACCAGGACCTGCCCTCGGATGTCGGCACCCAAGGGTCCGAACAGGTCAGGCAGCTTCAGCACGCCGGCGGCCAGGATCACCGGGGTGGCGAGCAGGAAGGAGAACCGGGCGGCGTCCTCGTGCGACAACCCGCGCAGCAGGCCGGCCGTCATGGTGATCCCGCTGCGGCTGATGCCGGGCGCTAGGGCGGCGATCTGGGCACAACCGATGAGCACCGCTCGTCCGACCGGAAGGCGGGCCAATTCGCGATCGGATTCCGTCGCGATCTGCTCCTCCACCGCCGCTCTCCCGCCGCGTGCCGGGGCAGCAGTATGAGTCGCCGGCCCCGGAGGCGAGGTCCGCCGTCGCAGTTGCTCGCCGAGCAGCAGGATCACGCCGTTCAGGGCGAGGAAGATGCTGGTCGGGATCGGCTTGGCGAGGACGGTTCGGAACGTGTGCTCCAGCAGGAGGCCGGTGAGCCCCACCGGGATCGTGGCGAGCACGAGCAGCCAACCGAGGCGCTGGTCCGGCGTCTCGACCCGGCGGTCCCGGATCGATGTCAGGAGACCTTGGACGATGCGAACCCAGTCCCGCCAGAAGAAGATGATCAGCGCCACGGCGGTGGCGACATGCAGCCCGACGATGAAGGCGAGGTACGGCGACTCCGGTGTATTCACCTGGAGGTCTCGGCCCCATTGGCCGCCGATGAGCGCCGGCAGCAGGACGCTGTGACCCAGGCTCGAGACCGGGAAGAGCTCGGTCACCCCTTGGAGCAGCCCGATCACGGCAGCCTCGGGGTAGCTCAGAACGGACAACAGAGGGCCCCTCAAACGGATCAATGACGCGCGCGCCGACCGGGAACGCGGTAGCGACCACGCCGCTACTACTACACGGTACTATCGTGACATTTTAGGGCCGTGTGACTCCAGCGCCCCCGTCGACCTGTGCGGTGTGGGAGAGGATCGCCTCGGCGAGCGGCGCGAGGATCGGGGCGCCGAGAGCGTGTCCCATCCCGGCGATCGTCACGAGACGTGCCGTCGGGATGGCGGCAGCGACCCGACGAGCGGCCGGCGGCGGATTGATCGGGTCGGCCGGCGCTTCGATCACCAGCGTCGGAATGGTGACCTTCGCCAGCTCGGCTCCACGGGCCAAGCCTGACTGATCGGCTCGTGCATGCGACGCCGGGTTGTCATGGCGGCCGGCGTGTTCAATGACGCGTTCCTCCAGCCGGCGGAACTCGTCCGGGTCGAACGCTACGGACGGGCCGTTGAGGAGCCGCCAGTGCTCTACCCGCCAGGCGATCTCGGCGTCGCGATCTCGGACGTCGGTCAAGTGCTCCCAGAGCGCGAGCAGCCTCGGGTCGGTCTCCGCGAACGGCGGCGGTACCGCCCCATCGTCACCGGCGCCCTCGAGCACAGCGGTCGCGAACACCGTCGCGGACAGCAGTCGGCTCGGCGCGTCGAGCAGCAGCAACTGGACGAGGGTGCCGCCCATCGACATTCCCACCGCGTGGGCTCGCTCGATGTCGAGCGCGTCGAGGATTGCGACGGCGTCGCCCGCTAGGTCCGTAACGCGGTAGGGGCGGCGGTCGAAGGACCTCGTCGATCGCCCGGTGTCGCGGTGGTCATAGCGCACTACACGGTGCCGCTCGCCGAGCGCAGCCACCAGCTCGTCCGGCCACGTGACACCGGAGGCATTGGCGCCCATCACCAGCAGCAGCGGCGAACCATCAGCCCGCCCCGTGTCCTCTACCCACAGCTGCACGTCGTCGCCGACGTGGACGAACCGCTGCACGCCGTGACCCTAACCAAGCATCTCCCCAAGCCCGAGACGATGCCCTCGCATCCAACGCCACGGACCTTGTCGCCGACGTCGCGAGGCATGCCTGTAGGCAACGATGTCGGTGGGCGGTTGTTTGCGCATCGGCGCCTACATTGGCGATCACGACATCGGCTGGCGCAGATCCGCCGGGGAGGTTGCGCATGGCAAGCGTGCAGAAGTCCGGCCACGTCGATGTTGTGGTCGACGCGACCATTGAGGCCGTTTGGCGGGTGGTCTCTGACGTGACGCGTACCGGACAATGGAGTCACGAGTGCCGGGAGGTCCGCTGGCTCGACGGAGCGGTGGCTGCCACCCCGGGAGTGCGCTTCCGCGGACGCAACCGCGCCGGCTGGGTGCGTTGGGGACGCACCTGCAAGGTCGTCACGGTCGACGAACCGAATGAGTTCGCGTGGCAAACGGTGTCGACTCCGTTGTACCCGGACAGCACCATTTGGCGGCTTCGACTCAAGAGGGAAGGCCCCCGCACGCGGATCGTGCAGGAGTTCGAGGTCGTCCGCGCGCCGAAGTTGCTCGACCATCTCTACGCCACGGTCATTCCCGCGCACCGAAATCGCACGGCACGGCTGGCGGCCGACCTCGAGCGTGGGTGCGGTCTCGAGCCCGAAAGGGACACACCCGGTCAGAGGTGCTTCGCCAGCTCGAAGAGGTCTTCCAAGTTGCCGCCCGCCAGGACGACTGCCGTGAGGGCGACGCCGAGAAGTCCCGTCGGCCACGCCAGGCTCGCCCATCGACTGGCCCGAGGCGGCTCGAGCATCGCCTCGACGCGCTGGACCACGGGACCCGAAATGAACGCCGGGGTGAGCGCGGGTTCAGGACTGGTCGACGTCGCGAGCGCCGCCTTCGCGATGGCGGTGGCGGTCAGCCGGCGGTCCCCGACCGCGTCGGCCGCGGTCTCGTCCGCCCAACGTTCCAGCGCCAGATCACACTGTCGAACGGTGGGCCGCAGGGTCGGCAGGACCGCCGCGCCGAGCCGCGTTGTCAGCCGGTAGAGCCAGTGGGCGTTGTACAGGTGGCAGCGTTCGTGGGCGAGCAGCACGCGCTGCTCGGCGGGCTCGAGCGCCTGCAGCATCGAGGAGGTCAACACGACGCTCCCCCGCCAACCCGGAAGGGCCAGCGCGACCGGTGAGGCCGACTCGATCACGGCGACATCCCCGTCGCGCCGGTCGGCAGCCTGGTCGCGCAACCTACGGATGCCTCTCAGCTCCCCGACGAGTCGACCAAATGCGACGCCGACCATCAGCCCGCCGCCCCCGAGGACGGCGGTACCGACGAGGCCGGCGGCCAGCGGCACCGGTTCCCGGGCCGTGATCAGCGCAGCGGACCAGTGCCCGAGGCGCGCCACGACTCCGACCCGACCCACCGTCGCCGCAAAGAGCAGGCTCAGCGCAGCGGTCCACACCAGACCCGCGGCCAAGCCGCCGACGGCGAGCACCCCCGCGGCCGCCCGCGGCGCCAATCGCCGAGCCGTCGGACGCAGCACATACGAGGCGACCAACGCCGCGGCGAGAGCCAGGTACACGCTGAACTGCACGGTCAGCTACCTCGCCGAGCGCGCACCAGGAGTTCGCGTAGCACGGCTTCCTCGTCCGGGCGTAGCCGGTCGACGAAGCGGGTCAGGACGGCGGTCGTGTCCGTCCCACGGGCGAGCACGTCCGCCATGGCTCGCGCGGCGTGGTCCTCGGCCCGTTCCGCCGGGCTGTAGGCGTACGCCCGGCCGGCCCGCGCGCGCTCGACGACGCCCTTCGCGTGCAGGCGACTGAGCGTGGTCATCACCGTGGTGTAGGCCAGGTCTCCGGAGACCACGGTCCGAACCTGCGCCGGCGTCAGCGGCTCGTCGGCGACCCAGAGCGCGGCCAGGACTTCCTGCTCGAGCGATCCCGACTCACGCCGGCGATCGCTTCCGGCCACATGGCTCGCCAACACTCCACCTCCTGCTCGATGCCTCCAGAGTAGGCCCGAGCCCGCATCGACCCCTACTGCAGCACAGATCACGACCGGCCAGCGTCAGGCCGCAGCCGGAAGTTCCCGCCGGCTCGCGCCACGCGTCACCTTCGCGACGAGGGCTGTCGGCTTCGCCACCACGGCTGCGGAGGCGTCCGAGAAGAAGTCGTTGGGCAGGGACAACCGCACGACCTTCGCCCAGGCGGACGCGAGCTGCTTCGGGAACGGACCCGTGGTGTAGGTCAGCCCGTAGCGCTCGAACAGCTCCTGGACCTCCGGCGCCATTTCGGAGTACCGGTTGCTCGGCAGGTCGGGGTACAGGTGATGCTCGATCTGGAAGGACAAGTTGCCGGTCATCAGGTGGAACAGCGGACCGCCGCTGATGTTGGCGGCACCCAGCATCTGCCGCAGGTACCACTCGCCGCGCGTCTCCCCGTCGATCGAGGTCTTCTCGAACGTCTCGACACCACTCGGGAAGTGGCCGCACATGATCACCGAGTGGGTCCAGAGGTTGCGGACCAGGTTGGCGGTCGCGTTCGCGGCAAGCGTGCTCAGTGCGGATGGCCCGGACAGGATCGGGTGCACCAGGTAGTCGCGGGTCGCCTGCTTCTTGATCTTGTCGAACACCGCCCGCACCTGCTTCTTGAACAGCACCTTGTCCTTACGGCCCTTGGCGACCTTGCCGATCTCGAGGTCGTAAGCGGCGATGCCGTACTCGAACAGGCAGGCGTTGAGGAAGTTCCAGAGCGGCTGACCCAAGTAGAAGGCGCTCCAGCGCTGGTCCTCGTCCACCCGCATGATTCCGTAGCCGAGGTCGTTGTCTCGGCCGAGCACGTTGGTGAACGTGTGGTGGATCTGGTTGTGCGAGTGCTTCCACATGTCCGACGGGGACGCGTTGTCCCATTCCCAGCTGGTGGAGTGGATCTTGGGGTCGCGCATCCAGTCCCACTGGCCGTGCATGACGTTGTGGCCGATCTCCATGTTCTCGAGAATCTTGGAGATCGAGAGGCCGACGGTGCCGGCCACCCAGGCCGGCGGGAACAGCGAGAAGAGCAGGACGCCCCGGCTGGCCAGCTCGAGCTTGCGCTGGGCGGCGATGACCTTACGGATGTAGGCGGCGTCGCGGGCGCCACGGCTTGCGAGCATCTGCTCGCGGATGGCGTCGAGCTCCCGACCGAGGGTGGCGACGTCGTCGTCGCTCAGGTGCGCGATCGGGTTGTGCGACTTCTTCTGCAGTGCGGTCATACGGATCTCCTCGAGGAGCAAACGGGGGTGGCCGGAGACCCTGAGGTCAGAGGTCAGAGGTCAGAGGTCAGAGGTCGATGTCGCAGCCGCCGGCGGCGGCCGAGATGCAGGTCTGAACGAGAACACCGTCGCCCTCGGCGGCGGTGGTCACGGCACCGTCGCGCAGGTCGCGTACGGCGCCCGAGCGGAGCGGAACGACGCAGCCGAAGCAGATGCCCATGCGGCAGCCTGACGGCATGAGCACGCCGGCCGCCTCCCCAGCGTCGAGCAGCGGCGTGGCGCCGTCGGCCTCGACCGTGACCAGCGCGCGGCTGAAGGTGACCGTGCCGCCCTCACCGGTCAGGCGGACACTCGGTCGGAAGCGCTCGGTGTGCAGGCGGTCGGCGACGCCGCGGCCGTCGAAGTGCTGCTCGAGGGCATCCAACAAACCGGCCGGGCCGCAGGCCCACGTCTGTCGTTCAGCGAGGTCCGGCACCAGCCGGGCGAGCTCGTCGGTGTCGAGCATGCCGTCGACGTCGGTGTGCCTCTCCACGAATCGGAGCCGACCGCTCGTCGCGAGAGCGCGGAGCTCGCCGGCGAAGATGACGTCCGCCTCGGTGGGGGCGGAATGCACGAGGACGACGTCGTCGAGATCGTCGAGCGCGTTGCGCAGAATCCCCATCACGGGGGTGATGCCGCTGCCGGCGGTCACGAACAGCACCTTGGTCGGATGGATGGCTGGGAGGACGAACTCCCCCGCCGCCTGGTCGAGCTGCAGCACGAGCCCGGGCTGCGCACGGCGCACGAGATGGTTGCTGACCGTGCCGTCCGGGATCGCCTTGACCGTGACCGCGATGCAACCGCCGGGATGGTCCAGCGGCGAGGTGAGGGAGTACGCGCGCCACTGCCGGACGCCGTCGATGTCGACGCCGATCCGCACGTACTGGCCGGGCGTGTGCGTCTTCCAGCCACGGCCAGGTCGGATGATCAGCGTGACGGCGTCGCGCGTCTCGGGACGCACCTCGACGACCCGGCCCCGGAGGTCCGCACCGGACCGCAGCGGGTCGACGAGGTCGATGTAGTCCGCCGGCACGAGCGGGGTGGCCACGAGTTCGGCCAGCCGGATGGCGCGCTTGCGTAGCCGAGTCCCCAGGTCCGACAGGACGACCGGGGAGCTTGCGGTGGCGGGCATGTTCTTAGTCTTCCCGCCCGAACGGTTAATCTGCTGCCCGTGGAGAGTAGAGAAATCGCCGCCTATTGTTCGCAGAAAACAACATGACGGGCGCGGGAGAGTCGGAGACGGTTGGCGGCGCCGGCGGGTTGGCCCTGGCGGCGGACGTTGTCTCCGTCCTGCGGGCCCGGCTGCCGGCCGTGGCAGAGCGCACCGTGGCGGCGGTCACGGCGGAGGTCCCCGAGTACGCCGGCGCGCTCACGGGCCGGATGGGCGCCAACATCGAACAGGCGGTGCAGACCGCCCTGGGGGCATTCCTCAGGCTCGCCGAGCAGGCGCGGGGCTCGGACCCCAGCACTCCGCTCCAACCCGCGATGGAGGGGGCGTACGCGCTCGGGCGCGGTGAGGCACGCAGCGGACGCAGCATGGACGCACTGCTCGCGGCCTATCGCGTCGGAGCACGTGTCTCCTGGCGCGAACTCGCCGCGACCGCGGTCGAGGGCGGGTTGTCCGCATCGACGCTCGCCCAGTTCGCCGAGTTGGTCTTCGCCTACATCGATCAGCTGTCCGCCGCCAGCGTCGCCGGACACACCGACGAGCTGGAGACGACAGGACGGGTGCGGCTGCGCTACCTGGAGAAGCTTGCCGAGGACCTGCTGTCCGACGTTTCCCCCGAGGTGCTCCTGGCGAGTGCCGAACGGGCGGGCTGGACCCCGCCCGACTCGCTGACGGCCGTCCTCGTCCCGTCGGCCCGCGCCCGTACGGAGCTCGGGCTCCTGGACCCCCGCACCCTGACCGTGACCGGCGACGCCACGGGTGGGGGCACCGACGGCATGACCGTCCTGCTCGTACCAGACGCGGCCAGGTCCGACCGGAATCACCTCCTACGCATGCTGCAGGGAAGAGCCGCGGTGGTCGGGCCGGGCCGGCCCTGGACGGAGGTGAACTCGTCCTACCGGCGAGCTCTGCGTGGCCTGGCCCTGCTCGGCGACGACCGCCTGGTCGACACCGACGAACACCTTTCGGCGCTCGTGCTCAGCGCCGACCCGGACGCACTCGCCGACCTACGGACCCGAGCTCTCGCCCCACTGTCCGGGCTCCGACCGGCGACCGCCGAACGGTTGAGCGAGACGCTCCGGTCCTGGCTGCTCCACCACGGCCGGCGCGAGGACGTCGCCGAAGAGCTGGTCGTACACCCTCAGACGGTGCGGTACCGAATGACCCAACTCCGTGGGCTCTTCGGCGACCGGCTGAACGACCCCGACAGCGTCCTCGAGCTCACCCTGGCGCTCGCGCGCCCGGATGGGCTCAGGTGCGCTGCGCCTCCAACTGGTTGATGCCGAGAAGGTCGGTGCCGAGATCACTCGCCGCGGGATCAGCCCCGTGCGCGAAGGCGGGCGGCGTAGCCGTCAGCAGAGCCACAGCCCCGACGACGAGAGCGACCAGCAACCGAACGCGCCCGCCACGTCCGTGTCCGCCGCGGTCCGCCGGCGGCCAGGCAAGCCGTATGTGCAGCTGACTCAGCTCGGCCCCGGCTTCGGATGCGGATGGGCGTGGACGTGGGCGTGCGGCGGTGTTGCCGAGGCCGTCGGAAGTGGGTCCCCTGCCCGCAGCGGCGCCGACTCGAACCGACCTTCGTGGGCGATGATCGGCCGCCGGTCCCCGGCCAGTTCCGGATGCTTCTCCTCGAGCCGCGACCGCGCCTCCGCCGTGCGCCGCAGGGAGGTCACGTACTCCCGGTCGCCGTTGTAGGTACCGCGCCAGGTCTGCGGCATCCGCTCGGCCGGCGGGGGAAGCCGACGCGTCGCGCCGGCCGCCCCCGCGATACCGAAGTCCGCCGGGAGCTTCGCCGTCGCCGCACCGCAGGACGGGCAGACCGGCAACGGGTCCGCGAAGGACTGGACGGACTCGAAGCGGTGCCCGTCCGGGCACCGGAGATCGTAGATCGGCACGGGACCTACCAAAGCTCGAGGGACCGGGTGAAGATGCCGGCGGCGTCGTCCTCGGTGACATCCTTCGGCGCCGTGGCGAGCAGGCGCTGCTGCTTCATCGTGCCCTCGACCAGGTCGGAGATGTCGCCCTCGTCGAAGCCGACTCCACCGATGCCGTTGGGAATGCCGATGTCACGCATGAGGTCCATCAGCGCGGCCGGCAACCTGTCCTCCGGCTTGTGCTCGCTGCCCGAATTTGGCGCGAGCAGCTCCGCGACGTAGAGGTGCCGGTCGGGGTTGGCCTCGAACGTGAAGCGGAAGGCCTCCGGAGCCGTCAGCGAAACCGACATCCCGTGCGGCACCATCGCCTCGTCCGCGGGGTAGCCGTCCGGGTGGAAGTCCTTGACCTGGCCGGCGATCGGATACGCGTTGGCGTGCGGAATGTGGACGCCGGCGTTGCCGAAACCCATGCCGGCGAAGGTGGCCGCCATGGCCATGTTCATCCGCGCCTCGCGGTTGTCGCCTTCTTTCACCGAGGTGCGGAAAGACTTCGAGAGCAGGCGCAGCGCCTTCTCCGACCACATGTCGGCGATCGGGTTCGCGCCGCAGTACGGCACCCGCTGCTCCGGCTGCTTGCGCTCGTAGTCGGTGTAGGGCTTGGCGGTGTAGCTCTCCAGGGCGTGGCACAGGATGTCCATGCCGGCCGCGGCCGTGACGCCGGACGGCTGGGTCAGGGTGAGCAGCGGGTCGACCACCGCCATCGTCGGGCGGAGCCGGGCGTGGCTGATGCCTGTCTTCACGCGCAGGCTCAGCACGTCGAGAACGCAGATCGTGGTGCTCTCCGCACCCGTGCCTGTCGTCGTCGGGACCGCGATCAGCGGGTTCAACGGCTTGGACGGGTTCTGGCCGCCACCGACGGGGGCGTTGATGTAGTCCATCAGCTCGCCGGGGTTGGTTGTCATCAGGTTGATGGCCTTGGCGGTGTCGATGCTCGAGCCCCCGCCGACGGCCACGAAGGCGTCCCATGGGCCGTTCTCGCGGGCCCAGTCGACCGCCTGCTGCAGGCTGACGTCGGTCGGCTCAACGTGCACACCGTCGAAGACGTGCGCCTCGACGTCGTACTTCGCCATCTGGTCCGCGACCTTCTGCGGCGTCCCGGTCGCGGCGATGCGCCGGTCGGTGACCACGAGCACGCGCTTCGAGCCGTAGTTGTTGTGCAGGTCGAAGCCGATTTCGTCAGAAGCGCCCGGGCCGAACTTCAGGTTGGGCGCGCCGTAGGTGAAGACTTCCTCGTTCGTCACGAATTACCTCCGTAGATCTGGTGCCGCGCGTCATGTAACAGAAAGGTCAGGTGTAGCTGCCCTCCGGCGCAACACGCAAGCCCTTCATCTGCTCGGAGTCGTGCCCGAAGACCACCTGGGCCTGGGACTTCTCCGCAATGGTCCGCACCTTCTCCACCGACTCGTAGAAGGCGTTCAGGTCGTTGACGATGGCGGCCGCCACCGCCGGTGGCCCGTAGGAGTCACCCATGTAGACGGCGTCCGACGTGAACATCATTGAGCCGCTGTCCGGCAGGTCGACCTTCATCGACATCTGCCCCGGCGTGTGGCCCGGGGTCTCGAGCAGGGTGACCCCGGGCAGGATCTCGGTGTCGCCGGAGACGGTCTCCCATTCGACGTCGTCGTAGTCGGTCTTCAGGTGGGCACCGGTGAACAGGCCCTCGAAGCCGAACGCGAACTCCTTCTCCTTCTCGTGGCAGATCATCCTCGGACCCTGGCCGGCGAACATCTTCACGTTGCCCGCGTGGTCGAAGTGCAGGTGCGACATGACCACGTAGTCGATGCTGCCGATCTCGACGCCGAGCTGCTTGAGCCGCGCGTCCAGGTACTGCTCCTCGGTGACGTTGTCGTAGGGGAAGAAGTCCTGCAGGCCGGTCGGCTCCCACCGCTCCTCCCAGTCCCGCGGGCAGCTCGTGTCCCAGAGCAGCCGCCCCTCCGGCGTCTCGACCAGAACCGTGTAGGTCGACGCGTCGTACCACTCGATCGGATGGTCCTTCTCCTGCCGCGGCCGGATGTTCCGACCCGGCTTCAGCAGCAACCAGGTCAGGTCGCAGTGCATGGCGCCGTTGTCCAAGATGTGCAGCTTCGTGGGAGCCACGTCAGCCTCCTGCGCTGGTTGGGGATGTGCGAATTGTCGGAGATCGAACAGTTGTCCTGTGCCGTCGACTACCTCAAGGAGCCGTGTCGCCCTGGGCCGCCGGGCCGGGGACGCCCCGGAAGCGGTACGGCTCCGGCGCCCGACCCGGCTGACAGACCCAGGCCTGCCCGCTGTCCCCGCTGTCGGCGGCGGCGAGCACGGCCTCGGCAACGACCTCGGCGCTGAGCAACGGCAGCCCGGCGGCTTCGAACTTGGCGCGGTAATCGTCGATGAGCGGCGTGGAGACGAAGCCGGGGCAGACGCAGTTGATGGTCACGCCCTGCTTGCCGAGCGGCGTCGCCAACGAGCGCACCAACCCAACGACCGCGTGCTTCGTCATCGCATAGATCGGGTCGTCCGGGTAGGGCGTCAGGCCGGACAGCGAGGCGGTGACCACGATCGCGCCACCACCGGATCGTCGGAGGGCCGGCAGCGCCGCGCGGATGCCGAACACCACACCGTCGACGTTGACCCCCACGACCGTCCGGTACTTGTCCAAGCACAGGTCCTCGATCGGGGTCTCGCCCGTCGTCACACCGGCGTTGAGCACGACGAGACCGATCGGCCCGACCTCCTGCTCGGCCGTGTCGAACAGGGCCTGGACGGCGCGCTGGTCACTGACGTCGGTGGCGACGAACCGGCCGGAGACGTCAGCCGCGGCCTGCTTTCCCGCGAGTTCGTCCCGGTCGGCGATGACCACCTTGCGGCCGGCCGCGGCCAACTGCCGGACCGTGGCCAGGCCGATGCCGCTGCCACCGCCGGTGACCAACGCCGCTGTCGGACTCATCGCCGCGCTCATCGGGGCTCAGGCCTTGGCGGACGTGGCGACGTCCTTGTCGCGGAGCTCGCGGCGGAGCACCTTGCCGGTCACCGTCTTGGGGATCTCGTCGAGGATGACGAGCTGCCTGGGGTACTTGTAAGCGGCCAGCCGGTCCTTGCAGAAGGCGACGAGCTCCTCCTCGGTGGCCTGCGTGCCCGGCCGGAGGCTGACGAACGCCTTGACCGTCTCGCCCCGGTACTCGTCGGCGACGCCGATGACGCCTGCTTCGCGGACCGCGTCGTGCTGGTAGAGCACGTCCTCGACTTCGCGTGGCCACACTTTGTAGCCGGAGGCGACGATCATGTCCTTCTGCCGGTCGACGATGTAGAACCAGCCCTGCTCGTCCATGAAGCCCACGTCGCCGGTGTGCAGCCGTCCGTTGCGGATCGCCTTCGCCGACTCCTCCGGCTTCTCCCAGTAGCCGGCCACGACGCCCGGTCCCTCGGTCACCAGCTCACCGATCTCACCCGCGGGGAGGTCGTTGCCGTCCTCGTCGGCGATCCGGACCGTGTAGCCGATGACGGGCACGCCCACCGACAGCGCGCCGCTGGTCGAGTCGACCGGCGCCCGCCGACCCCAGGGGACGCCGTGGGACGGGGACGTCGTCTCCGTCAGGCCGTAGAGGTTGTGGATGTAGGTCCCGAACTTCTTCTCGAACTGCTCGATGGTCGTCGGCGCGATCGGAGCGCCGCCACTGCCGATCTTCGTCATGGCGGAAAGGTCACGCTTCTCGGCCGCCGGCTCGTTCATCAGCGAGATGAAGGCGGTGATCGAGCCCATCGCCCAGGTCGCGTGATGCCGCTCGGCGAGCTCCGCCATCGTGGCGGGTTCGAACCGGTAGCCGAGCACCAGCGGCATCCTCGCGAGCAGCGCGACGCCGAGGTGCGCCACCAGACCGGTGACGTGGAACAACGGGGCCACGGCCAGCACCACGTCGTGCTCATCGAGGCCGACCCACACGCGGTAGACCTCGGAGTTGTAGACGACGTTGCGGTGGGTGTTCATCGCCCCCTTCGGCGGACCTGTCGTCCCCGAGGTGTAGACGAGGAAGGCGACGTCGTCCGGGGCCAACTCGACGGCGTCGGGGCGCTGACCGTCGAACCCCTGCGCGAGCTCGAGCAGGTCCCGCGTGCCGTCGTGCCGCTGCCGACTGCTGTTCGCAAACACCGATGCGCTCGGGTCGGTCACGAAGTCCAGCTCACTCGTCGTGAGCACGTGCTCCACAGCAGTCGCGTCGGCAGCCTTGGCACCCACGGTGGGATAGAGCGACTCGTGCTGGATCAAGACCTTGGAACCTGAGTCCCCCAACAGGCCGGTCAGCTCCTGCTTGTACATGGGGTTGACCGGCACGACGATCGCGCCCAGGCGCCACGTCGCCAGCATGGCCAGCAGAAAGGCCGGAACGTTCTGGAGCTGGACGGCCACCCGGTCCCCGCGCCGGACGCCACACTCCTGCGCCATGCCCACGGCCAGCGCCGCAGACATGCGATCGACGTCCGCCATGCTCAGCGTGGCGTCGAAGTAGTGCACCAGCGGCGCCTCGGGATCGGCCCGCACCGCGGCATCGAACATAGCGACGCAGTTCGGGAAGGGCAGGTCCAGCGCGGTCGGGACTTTCTCGTCGTAGAGGGAGAGCCAGGGCCGCTCGTCGTAAGCACTCATCAGAACTCGCTTCCCGGACACCGTCGCGGATCGGCGCGGTCGCATGGCCACGTCTGATGTCCCGAAATGCCTATTACCCACGCCATAGTCTGTGATGCACGCCACTTGCGAAGAAATGTGACGGACGAGGCCTCGGCTGGCTGCGACGGGGTTACCGGTCAGCTCGTCGTCGGTGAAGGGCACGTCGCCGGTTCGGAAGATGTTCAACGCACCGAGCACCGTCTCGCGCGTCCGCAACGGCGTCGCGCACGTGAACCGGAATCCCTGCTGGACCGCAGCCGGGGCGAACTGTGGCCACCGCCGCTGCCCGTCCTCGGCGGTGGCCGTCACGGCGCGGCCGGTGCGGTACGCGTCCACGCAGGGGCCTTGCTGGTCTCCCTGCAGGTCTGGTTCGAATCGGGCTGACCCGGCCTTTCAGCGCTGACCCTGCTCAGAGGCAGGAGCCGAGGGAGCTCGCGGCGGCCCGGGTGGACTTTCGCCTCTGGTCGGAGGCAGACACACGGGGGAGGTTGGCGCCCCGCCCGCTCGCCTGATCTGAAGGGCCTCCCATGCCGACGACGGAGGAAGAACTCACCCCGCTCGACGCCACCTTCCTCGAGCTCGAGCAGGTCGCCGACGGCGCGCTGATGCACATCGGCGCGGCGCTCGCCTTCGACGCCCCGGACGAGGGGGACATCCCCACTCGCGAGCACCTCGTGGATCTCCTCGAGCTGCGTTTCGGACTCCTGCCCGGCTTTCGTCGTCGGCTGTCCGAGCCCCGGGTGCACGGCCTGCGACGGCCAGGGTGGGTCCCCGACGAAAGCTTCGATCTCCGCGCTCACGTTCGTCACGCGAGGCTGCCCGAACCCGGGACGCAGGACCAGCTCCACGACTGGTTGAGCGACTTCTGGTCCCACCGCCTGGACCGGGCCCGCCCGCTCTGGGAGGTAGCCCTCGTCGATGGGCTGCAGGACGGCGGCTGGGTGCTCGCGACCAAGACCCACCACGCGATGGTGGACGGGGTCGGCTCGATGGACGTCGGGCACGTCCTGCTCGACGCCGAGCCCCACCCCGTCCCGTCACAGCGCGGCGAGCCGAGCGCCCCGGAAGTGAGCGACCACGGTCCGGTCGTACGCCTGCCGGGCTGGCTGTCGCAGGCGGTCTCCGCCGCGCAGGCCGCAGCCGAGACCATTCGCCACCCGAGCCGTCTGGTCCAGGCCGGTCAGGCCGCCGTCGCCATGAGCGAGGTGGTGTGGCGGGACGAGGTACGAGCCGCCCGCCACTCGACGCTCAACGTCCCGATCGGTGCCACCCGCAGGTTCACCTCGGTCACGTTCGATCTGGCCGAAGCCAAGCGGATCAAGCAAGCGCTCGGCGGCACCGTGAACGACGTCGTCCTCGCCGTGACCACTGGCGCGCTGCGACGCCTGCTGGAGTCCCGCGGCGAGCCGCTCGACGAGCCCCTGCGCGCGATGGTGCCGGTCAACCTCCGCGGTAGTGCGGACCACTCGGGAGCGGGCAACATCGTCAGCTCGCTGTTCGTCGAGCTGCCGATCGGCGAGTCGGAGCTCCGGCATCGGTACGACCGGACCCGCGCCGCGGCGACCGAGCTGAAGTCGGGCAGGGCGACGCTCGGCACCTCGGCGATCCTGCTCGTCGCCGGTCTCGCGCCTCCGATCCTGCACGGGTCGATCGCCCCGATGCTCTACGGCACCCGGATGTTCAACCTGACGGTCACCAACGTGCCGGGGCCGCAGCTGCCGCTGTACGCACTCGGCTCCCGCCTGCGCCGGGTGCTGCCGCTCGTCCCTCTCGCGGCCGACCACACCCTCGGGCTCGCGATCGTGTCCTATGCGGGCGGACTGACCTTCGGGGTCAACGCCGACCGCGCCAGCACACCCGACCTGAAGGTCTTCGAGCATGCGCTCCGGGATGAGTTCGCCGGGCTCGCGGAAGTCGCCCGGACCACCGCCGGGTGAAGCGCCGCCCCGTTCGACGTGATCTGTGCAGATCTTGTGGCGCTGAGCTGCAGGGATAGCCGCAAGATCCGTACTGATCAACTTCTCTAGGGTGCAGGCATCGTTCGCACCTGCCCGGTCAGGACCGCCACCAGAGTGCCTACATAAGCCCAGGCGGTTCAGAGCGGGCCCGTGGCTGGTGCTGCAGCGTGTGCTGGGTGGGGAGGCTTTGCTGGGCCTGGCGTATGACGGCGTCGATCTCGGCGGAGTCTCCGCCGGGTGGCCGGGTCTGGCGCAGTGCTCTGAGCCCATAGGCCAGGGCGTCGGGTGGGACGCCGCGGGCGGCGAGGACGTGGGCGAGCCAGGCGCACTGCTCGTCCATCAGCGTCGGGTCGGCGACTAGCACGGCGATGCTGGACATGTCCAGCAGGTGCAGGAGGTCGGCGCTGGTGCGGTCCCGTACCCGTTGCGGGTAGCTGGCCACCGCTGGCATCGCCGCTTCCAGGGCCTTCATGGCTTGTGCTGTCCAGGGCGGCATCAGCGTCTGGCGGGTTCGGTACTGCTCGAGCCGGCGGGAGATGTTGCTTCCGCTGCGGTGCCGCGGAACGGTTGGGCGGGTGAGCAACCCGTGGGCTTCGCTGGCGCTGCGGGCCCAGCCATCGGCACCGACTGTTTCGGCTCGTCGGGCGCTGTGTCCCAGCGCGCGGCCTCCGACGTACACCGGCAGGCCCAGGTCGTGGATCGCCTGCACGGCATCGACGAGGGCGGGGAGCGCCATCGGGACCGCGCAGGAGAGCAGCACGGCCTGCGGCTGGTGCCGGGCGACGTGCTCGACGAGCAGGTCGGTGGGGTGCGAGGCCCCAAGGAAGCGGACGGACCAGCCGCGCGAGACGAGTACCTCGGCGAGCATGCGGGAGGGCAGGCTGTGCCAGTCACCTTCGGTGCAGGCGACGACGACCTCGCCGCTGTGCGGCGACATGGGGCACTCGGCGGCGGCAGCGGACAGGGCTGCCTCCGCGACGGCGGTGGCGGCGTGCTCGTCGGCCACTGACCACACCGCCGATTCCCACAGCGTCCCCACCTCTGCCATTGCCGGCGCCAATCCCTGGTCGACCAGATGGTCCAGGGCGAGGCCGGAACCGACCAGCGCCGCGCAGTGCTGTGCCGCCGCTCGCCGGTCGGGGGTCACAAGGTGCAGCAGCAGTTCGTCGCTCAGCGCCAGGTTCACGCGCGGCGCGGGCTCGGCGCCTCGGCTGCTCACGGCCGCACGTCGATGTCCGCGTAGACCGGAGGTCGGGGGTGGGGTAGATCGCTGGTGCCGGTGCAGATGAACTGGTCGCGTCCGGCTTGCTTGGCAGCGAACAGCGCGACGTCCGCCGCGAGTAGAGCCTGGTCAAGACCTGCTTGGTGGATAGCGGCGACTCCGGCGCTGAAGGTGACGGGCAGGGGACGTTCGGTTTCCCACTTCCGGCGCAGATGCTCCAGAGCGGTCACAACCCCATCGGGGGCGGTGCCGGCGAAGATGATGAGGAACTCCTCGCCGCCCATCCGGTAAACCAGGTCGGTGGCGCGCAGATGTTGGCGCAGCGCCCTGGAGAACGCCACCAGCACCCGGTCGCCGGCATCGTGGCCGGCGGTGTCGTTGACCCGCTTGAAATGGTCGAGGTCGAGCATCGCGACCGAGTCCTGCCCTGGCCTGCTCGCCCGGCGGCGGGAGAGCCCGCGCCGGTTCCCGAGACCGGTCAGCGGATCGGTGTCGACCTGGCCGGAGAGGCGGCCGAGGCGGCCGGCCCGGTCGGCCGCCGTTCTGGCGTCCTCGACCAGGGCAGGAAGCAGCCGTTCGAGGTCGCTGCGGGCGCCGCTGCCCGGCGACGCGAGCGGCAGGACCGGATCGGCCTCGCCCAGGCTGATGTCGATCGGCAGCGCGCCCGCGGGCGCCCTGGCCGCCGGGACGGTAGTGCCACCCAGGTCGGCAACAGCGCGCATCAGCACCCCGACGGCCTGCTCCGCAGAGTCCACCCGCAACAGCATGCGCGTGCTGTCGAGCAGCACACGTAGGGCGTCGCTGGCATGCAGCGTGCCCTTGTGCTCGCCGGTGCCCGTCGCAGCGGGAACGTTCATCGGGTCGGCGCCGACCTGCGGCCCGGTCGAGATCCGTTCGAGCAGGGCGGGGACGTCAGCGGCCGGGAGGGCTTTGCTGTACAGCCAGCCCTGCCCGTGGTAGCAGCCGAGCTCGAGCAGCCGGTCACGGACCGCTTCGGTTTCTACCCCTTCGGCGACGACGTCCAGGCCCATGCCGACGCCGAGGGCGATCGCAGAGGCGACCATCTGGTCGCGGACGGGGTCACCGACCATGGAGGTGACCAGTTCCCGGTCGATCTTCAGGCCGCTGAACGGGAGGCGCAGCAGCCGGGTCAGGTTTGACCAGCCGACACCGAAGTCGTCGGCGACGACGCGCACGCCCGCGTCGAGCAGGGCCTGCAGCTCGCGCCAAGCCACGGCGAGGTCGGTGATCTCAGCCGTTTCGGTGACCTCAACCGTCAACGCCCAGCTGGGCAGGCCGTGCCGAGCAAGCGTGCTCAGTGCTCCGTGGGCGAACCCAGGTTCGGTGAGCTGCCGACCGGAAAGATTGACGGCCACGCCGTCGCTGGGGACCGTTCCGGCCGCTTGCAGTTCGACCAGCAGGGTGCACGCCGCTTCCAGCATCGCCCGCCCGGTCGTGTTGAGCAGGGTGCCGGTTTCCAGTCCAGGCAGAAACGTGGCCGGGCTGAGCAGCCCCCGGGTGGGGTGCGCCCAGCGCACCAATGCCTCCAGCCCGCGCACGCTGCCATCGCGCATGTCGATGATCGGCTGGAAATGCGGGACGAACTCGCCGTCGTCCAGGGCGGCGCGCAGCGTGACCGGGAGCCGGGCTTCGGCTACCAGTGCGTTCGAATCGAGCCCGCTGGCCGCGTCGCAGCGCCGAAGCTCCAGTGCGGTGACCGCCTGGCCCGCCAGGTCGGCCAGGGCGGACAGGTGGAGGGGCGTGAAGGTCCTGGGAATGGTGTCAAGAACGCACAACGCTCCAAGCGGCAACCCGTCCCGTCCGATCAGCGGCACACCGGCGAAGGCGGCCAGTCCGCTGGTCAAGGCCAGGTCGGCATAGCGGGGGGTGCTGGCCAGGTCACCGTCGACCAACGAGTTACCGGTGGCGACCGCGTCGGACGCAACGGAGTCGCTGCGTGGAGTCTCCATGGGGTCGAAGCCGTGCCGGCTCAGGAACCACTGCCGGTCGGCGGCGACCAGGCTGATCCGCGAGATCGGCGCCTCGCAGATCAGGGCCGCCAGCCGGGTCAACGCGTCGAAGGTGTCGTCCGGTTCGGAGTCGAGTACCCGGTAGGACGCCAACGACGCGAGCCGGTCGGCCTCCTGCGGGTGCAGCCGCACGTCCACCCGTGACTCGCCTCCTCAGCCCACAACCGGCCAGGTGTCACCGTCTGCAGTTCC
>DATITC010000058.1:0-18699 GCA_035468175.1 Frankiaceae bacterium
TGATGACGTTCCAGCCCGCGCCGCGGAAGTACGACTCCAGCTCCTGGATGATCTTGCCGTTGCCGCGCACCGGTCCGTCCAGCCGCTGCAGGTTGCAGTTGACGACGAAGGTCAGGTTGTCGAGCTCCTCGCGGGCCGCGACGCCGATGGCGCCCAGCGACTCGACCTCGTCCATCTCCCCGTCGCCGAGGAAGGCCCACACCCGGCTGTCGCTGGTGTCCTTGATGCCGCGCGAGTGCAGGTAGCGGTTGAAGCGGGCCTGGTAGATCGCGTCGATGGCGCCGAGGCCCATGGACACGGTCGGGAACTCCCAGAAGTCCGGCATGAGCCGGGGGTGCGGGTAGCTCGGGAGCCCGTTCGGCGCTGCGCTGATCTCCTGCCGGAAGCCGTCCAGCTGCGCCTCGGTGAGCCGCCCCTCGAGGTAGGCGCGGGCGTACATGCCGGGGGAGGAGTGCCCCTGGATGAAGACCTGGTCGCCGCTCTCGCCGTGGTCCTTGCCGCGGAAGAAGTGGTTGAAGCCAACCTCGTAGAGGCTCGCGGAGCTGGCGTAGGAGGCGATGTGCCCTCCGACCCCGAGCCCTTCCCGGTTCGCCCGGGTGACGGCGATGGCCGCGTTCCAGCGGATGAAGGCGCGGATGCGCCGTTCGACGTCCTCGTCGCCGGGGAACCACGGCTCGAGCTCCGGCGGGATGGTGTTGATGTAGTCGGTGCTCCTCAGCGCCGGCACGCCGATGGCCTTCTCCCGGGCGCGCTCGAGCAGCTTGAGCATCAGGTAGCGGGCGCGGCCTCGCCCCTCGGCGTCGATGACCGCGTCGAGGGACTCGAGCCACTCATGCGTCTCGTCCGGATTGGTATCGGGCAGCTGGTTCGGCAGCCCGTCACTGATCACGGAGTAACGGGATCGGGAACCGGCCATGGACCCTCCTCGGAACGTGCGACCGCTTGTCAGCCGGGGTGGCTCGCCGGGCCGCATCGCCGACGTGCCCTGCACCACTCCTACCGACACCATCACCTGCTCCGCTCATCGTGTCACTGCCGGACCGCGGGTAGGTTTCGGCTGCGCCGGAGAAGTGTCCGCGTGCCGTTTCCGGGTCGGCGTTGCCCGCCGTCCAGCGGCCGCCCGATGCGTAGGAGGCCCCCCGTGGAGAGCACGACCATCAGCGTCCGGACCGGCTCGTCCCAGGTGGTGCACGACCTCACCCGGGATGCGTCGTCGTTCGTCTCGGACAAGGGCGACGGGCTGCTCTCGGTCTTCGTGCCGCACGCCACCGCCGGCATCGCCGTTATCGAGCTCGGCGCCGGTAGCGACGACGACCTGCTCGCCGCGCTGGGTGACCTGCTTCCCGCCGACAACCGGTGGCGCCACGCGCACGGATCCCGCGGTCACGGCCGCTCGCACGTGATGCCGGCGATCATCCCACCGTCGCTGACGGTCCCCGTGCTCGGCGGGCGCCTCGCACTGGGCACGTGGCAGTCGATCGCGCTGGTCGACCTCAACGTCGACAACGAGGAGCGGACCGTGCGATTCAGCTTCCTGACCGGGTGAATTGCGCCAATAGGTTGACATGATTGTGGCGATTCGCCGTTCAGATCCGGGCCCCAGCGTGCACGATGTGGTGCCGGAACCCGATTCCGACCCTGAAGCACTTGCAACACGGCCCAGCCTCAGGTGGACTACCCGAAACGGCGATCAGCCCGATCGTCGATCCCGGGCATGACCCGACGAGGGGGGAGCGTGAGTCCGACCGCGGCCAACGCGTCGGAGGGGCAGCAGGCCACGAACCGTGCTGCGAAGCTGGGGATCAAGCCCGGCAACCTCGTTCAATCGCTCAACGAGGACGACGACATCGCGACCGACCTCCTCGACGAGATCGTGGCCACTAGCGGCAACGACCTCGTTCCTGAAGACTCGGATGACGTGGTGGACGTCGTCCTGCTGTGGTTCCGGGATGATGACGGTGACCTCGTCGACGCACTCGTCGACGGTCGCCGTCAGCTTTCCGATGAAGGCATGCTGTGGCTTCTGACGCCGAAGGCGGGCCGAGACGGCCACGTCGAGCCCAGCGACATCCTCGAAGCGGTGCCGACCGCTGGCCTCGTTCAGACCAGCACGGTCACAGCTGGGCAGGAATGGACCGCCATGCGGCTCGCTGCCCCGAAGGGCGGCGCGAACCGGCGGCAGCGGTAGCTCTGGGCTGTGGTTCTCGCCCACGGTCGAGCTCCCGGCTGTGGTGGTTCTCGCCCACGGTCGATCTGCGGCGGCGGGCTGCAGTTCGCGCCCACTGGTGGATCCGCGGCCGGTCGGTGATCGACCGTGGGCGGCGAAGCTGGATTCGCGTGCGGACGCCAAGCGGTTGACCAGCACGTTTGCCCGCAGCTGGCGTCTTCCATGTGGCCGTTCTCGCCCACGGTGGATCCGCGGCGGCGGGTGATCGGCCGTGGGCGGTGAAGCCGGGTTCGCTGTGCGGACGCCAGGCGGTTGCCCAGCACGTTTGCCCGCGGCTGGCGGTTTCAGTGTGGCCTCTCGCCCACGGTGGATCCGCGGGCTGTGGTGCGCGCCCACGGTCGATCTGCGGCGGCGGGTGATCGGCCGTGGGCGGCGACGCGGGCGTAGCTGTGTAGGAGCGTGGCGCTGACCTGCACGTTTGTTCGCGGCCAGCGGTGTCGGCGTGGCCGTTCTCGCCCACGGTCGATCCGGAGGCTGTCGAACGCGCTCACGGTGGATCCGCGGGCTGCCCGTTCTCGCCCACGGTCGATCCTCGGCCGGTCGGTGATCGACCGTGGGCGGTGAAGGGCGGCTAGCTCACCCGCGGCCGGTCAGCTTGCCCACCACGCCGCCGGCGCTGCCGACCGTCCGCGCCGCGAGTCGCAGCACCGGGCCGCCCGGGATCCCCGGCGCCGACTCGACGATCGGCGCGAGCCGCATGAGCCCGCTCATGTGGTGCACCTTGAGCTTCCGGCGCGGCAGCAGCGAGACCGGGTTCTGTCGTCCCGCCGAAGCGTCGAGGAGGGTGACGAGGTCGGCCTCCACGACCGGGGTACGCCCCTTCGTCTCACCGGGCTCGGTCGGCGTGGTCGTCCAGCCGCCCTGATCGGCCGCGAAGTACCAGCCGCCCTTCGGAGTCGACAGCACGGCGCCGCCGGTGATGTTCAAGGTGGCCGCGAGCGCGCCGGTCACGTCGGCGAGCGCCGAGATGCCGCTCAGCATGAGCTCGTCGGATGGCGGGCGGCTACCGCAGGACACCAGATCGAGGGCGTGCACCGCCAGTTCGTACAGGGTCGCATGCGCCACGGTGAGCAGCGGCAACGTTCCGACCGTCGCCACGACGTCGGACCGGTCGAGCTTCGCGTTGTCGTCGCTGTCGCCACTCAGGTAATCGGCGACCTCGTCCCGGTTGCGACGCAGCGCGCTGAGCACGTCATCCCGGCTCGCGTCCCGATACCTGGCGGTCACCGCGGCGTTGGCCTCGTCGACATCGACGGGTTTGGTCGGCCCGGCGCCCCGGGCGGACTCGATCAGGCCGGCCATCGCCCGGTGACCCTCCCACGAGCCGAGGTGGACGCAGATCTCGTGCCCCCGCCACCCCGGCAAGCGCGATTTCTGGCCGAGATCCGCAGCCTCGGCGGAGGTGAGGAATGCATCCCACCCGGCGAGCACACGTGAACGGACCTCGACGCGGGGAAGCTCGAGCAACCCCTGCGCCTGCGACTCGCGGTTTTTGACTGGCATGCTCGACGATGTACCCACCTTTTCCTCGCGATGCGGTCGAGGGGAGGTAAAGCCGTCGTTTCGCCACCACATCTGTCCCCGGAGGCTCCTGTTGTCCGAGTACGTCGACCTCGCGATCGGTGCGACCCCGCCCGACTTCACGCTGAAGGACCAGCACAACGGTGAGGTAACCCTCTCGTCGTTCCGCGGTTCCAAGAACGTGGTCGTGCTGTTCTACCCGGCCACCTTCACCGGCATCTGCCAGGGCGAGCTGAGCTCGGTTCAGGAAGACCTGTCCACGTTCCAGAACGACGACGTGCAGGTGCTCGCGATCTCCGTCGACTCGAGCTTCGCGAACAAGGTGTGGGCCGAGCAGCAGGGCTTCACCTTCCCGATCTTGTCCGACTTCTGGCCGCACGGTGCGGTCGCGCAGGCCTACGGCGTGTTCAACGACATCGCCGGACGAGCCATCCGCGGCACCTTCGTCATCGACAAGGAGGGCACGCTGCGCTGGAAGGTCGTCAACGCGATCCCGGACGCGCGCGACCACGACGAGTACGCGAAGGTCCTCGCCGACCTGTGAGGTGATTGCACCCGCCGAGGCGGAGCGGCAGTCTGCGGTCGTGCCGTGCCACCGCTGCTCCGCCCGGCAGGTCGACCCTGGCAGGGGCCCGAGTCACTGGAAGCGGCTCGTGCTCGATGGTGACCAGGTACTGATCTGCCCGAGGTGCCAGAGCGAGCCCGGCTGGGACACCGACGCTGACCGCTGTCCGTCATGCGGTTCAACAGCGCTCAGCAAGTCCCTCGGCCTGCTGCGGTGCCGCAGTTGCGGCATCGTCGGTTCGGTCCCGCCGGGCGATGCCTCGGGGCCGGAGCCGAAGCTGGCCGCTGAGGTGTCCGCCGCCCTGGACCGGATGTTCGGACGGCGGGGTTCATCCCAGGCGTAACCCGTTGTGCCGGTGGAGCGTCGACGCGCCACGACCGCACCTCCCGACACATAGGCTTTTCGGGCCGGGCGCGCCTGCCGCGTCCCGGGCGCGTAGCTCAGTGGGAGAGCACTCGCCTTACAAGCGAGGGGTCGCTGGTTCGAAACCAGCCGCGCCCACCACCCTCACTGCGGCATCACCGCGTTGCGGGAGTGGTACTCGCCGCCGATGTGCGTGGTGTCCGACATGACCCAGATGCCCTGCGGTGTGCAGCAGGTCCTTGCCGCCCTCGCCGCGGTCCTTACCCGGGTTCCACGACAGCGCCTTGCCCGTGGCCGGGTAGAGGGCCGCGATCCCCGGCCGGGGCACACAGCCCGGACCGCAGGAGTCGTGGCCGAAGGGGTTGTCCTCCCACCGCGGGTGGCCTTGGACGTACACGGCGGTGGAGGAGGCGGCCACCCTGTGCAACGTGTCTCCGCCGGTGTAGTTGATCCAGGTCGGCCGGACCGGCGCCGCGACGTTCGTCTCGAACCGAGCCGTACCGTCACAGACGTCACGGCCCAGTTGCGGCGCGACGTTGCCGGACGCGACCAGCACGAGCCAGGACCCGCTCGGATCGAAATCGATCGCGCTTGCCGGGTTAAGAGCTGTGCCGTGTCAAGCACTTGGGCGGGCCTCGGCTAGGGGGTGCCGCCTGGCTCGCTCAGAGAATCGTGGTGCCCCAGGAGCGGGGCGCTATCCGGCGGCGGGCGATCCGGAGCTGTCCAGCTCGCCTCACGCGGCGGCAGGGAACGACGCCGCCCCAAGAGTCACCGGGATCCGGTCGTAGCCACGCAGCACCCGGGTGCCGCGACGGTGCGGGTCGGCTGCGATCGTGAGGTGCGGGTAGCGCTCGAAGAGCGTCTGCAGCCCGATCTGACCCTCCATGCGGGCCAGGGCTGCCCCGAGGCAGAAGTGGATGCCGGCCGAGAACGCGAGGTGGTCCCGGGCGTTCGCGCGGGTGACGTCGAAGCTGTGCGGGTCGGCGAAGACGGCGGGGTCACGGTTGGCACCGCCGAGCAGGCACGCGACCAGCGCGCCCTGGGGGATGCGTTGGCCGGCGATCTCCGTCTCGGACATCGCGACCCGCGCGGTGCGCTGGACGGGGGAGTCGTAGCGCAGGACCTCCTCGACCGCGTTGCCCCACAGGTCGGGCTGCTCCTGCAGCGTGCGCAGCTGATCCGGATGCCGCACGAGCTGGACCACCCCGTTGCCGATGAGATTGACCGTCGTCTCGAACCCGGCTCCCAGCAGCAGCATCGCCGTGCCGGCGAGTTCCAATTCGGTCAGTGGGCCCTCGGCGTCCTCGACCTGTACGAGTTGGCTGAGTAAATCGTCGCCGGGATCGCGGCGGAGGCGCTGGAAGTGGTCGTTCATCCAGGACCGCATCGCCGTCAGGGCCGCCTCGGCCCGCCGGAACTCACCCAGTCCGATGCCGATGTCGAGGGTCACGGCGGCCCCGTTGCCCCAGCTGAGGAACTGGTCCCGCATTGCCGTCGGTACGCCCAGGATCTCGGCGATGACGGTGACCGGCAGCAGCGCGGCGTAGCCCTGGACGAGGTCCACCGGCGCCCCGTCCCGGCCTGCGGTGTCGAGGTCGTCCAGCAGGTCGTTCGCCAGTTGCTGCATCCGGGGCCGCAGGGCCTCGATCGCGCGGGGCGTGAACACCTTGCTGACGAGCCGCCGGTAGCGGGTGTGGGTCGGCGGGTCGACGGCGAGCATGGACGGCGGGTCGACCGGGGTGAGCGCCCCGCCGCGCGAGGCGGCGATGACCCGGCGGGCCAGGCCGGGAAGCTGCTGCGGGCGCAGCTCAACCCCGAACGAGTCGCTGCGGAGGATCGCCCCGCACACCTCGTGGCTGGCGCTCGTCAGCGCGAACGGGCCGCGGCTGATCGGACCTCGGGCCCGGACCTCGTCGTAGGAGGCGAACGGGTCTTCCCGCAGGGCCCGCTCGGTCATCAGGCGCGCGTCGAGGTTCCCCCGCCGCGCGTGCCGGTTGAGGACGGTGCGCGCGATGCCGTGCCGCGCGGCCCACCGGACGGTCTGCGGAGCTGCCATGCCCGCAAGTCTGACAGAGAGAGCATCCGCCGCTGCCGGCGACCGCCTGACCCTGCCGCTCTCGGCTCTCGCAGGTCAGTGCAGCTGCTGGTTGACCGGCAGTCGGATCTCGAACGTCGTCCCGGCCGAGGAAGACTGCACGTCGATGCGACCGTGATGCCGCTTCACCACCGTGCGCTTCGCGTTCTCCAGGCCGAGGCCGCTGCCGGAACCGGCCGGCTTCGTGGTGAAGAAGGCCTCGAAGATGCGGGGCCGGACCTGCTCCGGGATGCCGGGGCCGTTGTCGCCGATCGCCACCACGAGGTCCTCGCCGTCCCGGTAGGTGCGCAGGGTCAGCACGCCGTTGCCGCCCAATGCATCGGCGGCGTTGTCGATCAGGTTCGTCCAGACCTGGTTGAGCTCGGCGGCGTAGGCAGGGATCTTCGGCAGGGTGCGGTCGTAGTCCCGTTGCACGTCGATGCCGGTCAGCTTGTGGCCGAGGATGACGACCGTGCTGTCGAGCCCCACGTGGACGTCGATCTCCTGCGTCGACGACGAGTCCATGTAGGCGTACTGCTTCACCGCCCCGACCAGGTTCGCGATGCGGGACGTCGCCTCTTCGATCTCGCTCATCAGGTTGCCGGTCTCGAACGTGTTGACGAGGTACCGGATCGCCAACGCCAGTGACTCGTCGCCCGGCATCGAGGCCTCGGCCGAAGAAGCATTCGCCGAGGCCTCGGCCGAAGCATCCGGCGAGGCCTTGGCCGAAGCATCCGGCGTGCCCATCGCGGCGCACACGTCGTCGACCCAGGTCGCGTCGAGTCCCACCCCGGCCAGGGTCGAGGCGAGGTCCATCGCGTCCGGCAGGTCCATCGCCTCGAGCCGGTCGGTCAACTCGTCCTCGGCGTCGGAGACCTCGATCGGGCTGCGGACCGGCCCGACGTCGGCGAGCCGCTTCAGGGTTGACTCCTGGACCTCGACCACGCGACTCAGGACGGCGGGGTCGATGCGGCCGTCGGCCATCGCCTTCAGCTTGTGCCGGGTGCGCATCACCTGCTCGCGGAGCTGCGAGGTGGCCCGCATCGCCGCGGCGGCCGGATTGTTCAGCTCGTGCGCAAGCCCGGCGGACAACGTCCCGAGCCGGGCCAGGTGCTCGCGCTGACGGACCGTGCTCTCGCTGTTGCGGATGCCGAGGTAGAGCCCGTCGAGCAGGTGGACCGCCATCGGGAACCATTTGCGCATCATCTCGGCGAAGTCCGGTGCCGGCAGCAGGAAGAAGCTGCTCGGCTCGGTGGTCGCGAGCGAGTTGAGGTAGACGGCGTTGTCCTCCGACGGCGTGTCGATGAACGCGCGCATGGCCCCGGAGTAGGACCCACGGTGGGCTGTCTCGACGATGGTCAGGTCTTCGCCCTGCACGGAGCGGCTCATCCGCAGGGCGCCGGAAAGCAGGACGTAGAGGTAGTCGGCCGGGTCGGACTCCTCGTAGACCGGCACCTTGGCGTCGTAGGTGCGAACCTCGCCGCGGACGCTGATCCACTCGAGCTGCTCGTCGGTCAGGTCGGCGAACAGGAACAGGGTACGAAGCTCGTCGGGGCTGAGTCGCGAGGCGGCGTTCGAAGCGGTCATGACTTCTCCAGGTAACGGTGCACGAGCGTCACCGCCATCGCGCCCTCGCCGACCGCGGACGCCACCCGTTTCACGGACTCGGCCCGCACGTCGCCGGCGACGAACACTCCGGGCACGCTCGACTCCAGGTGATAAGGGTCGCGTTCGAGCGGCCATTCCCGCGGCGGCTTGCCCTTTCCGTCGAGCAACCCGGGTCCGGTGAGCAGGAAACCCTTCGCATCCCGCGCGAAGGCGTCCCCGAGCCATTCGGTGTGCGGCGCGGCGCCGATGAAGACGAAAAGCCAGGACGCCGGCACGTCGCGCCGGCCCCCCGCACTGTTGTCCTGCAGGGTCAACGACTCGAGGTGCTCAGAACCCTTGGCCTCCACGACCTCGGTGCAGGTCAGCACCTCGATCGACGGTGCATCCTCGATTCGGGATACCAGGTACTCCGACATCGAGCGCCGCAGCGAGTCGGCCCGGACGATCATCACGACGCGACGGGCGAATCGGGAGAAGAACAACGCCGCCTGCCCGGCCGAGTTCGCCGCGCCGACGATGTAGACGTCCTGCTCGCGGCAGTTCGTCGCCTCGTGCGCGGCGGCGCCGTAGTAGACGCCCCGGCCGGCAAGGTCAGCCAGGCCGGGTGCCGGAAGCCGGGTGTAGGACACACCGGTCGCGAGGACGACGGCGTGCGCGGTCACGTCGGACGCGTCGGCGAAGCGGACGACCCGACCGTCGCCGCGCGGTTCGATGCTCATGACCTCGGCGGTGGTGAGGATCTCGACGTCGAAGCGCAGCGCCTGGTCCCGGGCCCGCTGCGCCAGCTCCGCCCCGGACAGCCCGCGCGGGAAACCGAGGTAGTTCTCGATGCGGCTGCTCTGGCCGGCCTGACCGCCGGTGGCGGCGCGCTCGACGAGCAACGTCCGAAGTCCTTCGCTGGCGCCGTAGACCGCTGCCCCCAATCCGGCCGGTCCGCCGCCCACGACGACGAGGTCGTAGAACCGGCTGCCCGCGGTCGTCGCGAGCCCCACCCGTTCGGCGAGCTCACGCGCCGTCGGCCGGGTCAGCGCCGTCCCGTCCGGCATGAAGCAGACGGGCACCGCGTCGGCACTCTCGAACTTCGCGGCGGTCAGGCGGCGCTGCGCCTCGTCGGAGGCGACGTCGAGGTGCCTGTAGGGCACCTGGTTGCGGGCCAGGAACTCCTTGATCTCCTGCGTCGGCTCCGACCACTGATGGCCGATGAGGAGGATCCCCTCGAACGCCGGCTTCGCCGCGGCCGACCACTGTTCGAGCAGCTCGTCGATCTCGGGGTAGAGGCGCTCCTCCGGCGGGTCCCACGGTTTGAGCAGGTACCGGTCGAGGTCGACGTCGTTGATGGCGCGGATGGCCGCGTCGGTGTCCGCGTAGGCGGTGAGCAGTACCCGCTTGGCCTCCGGCGCGATGTCCATCGCCGCTTCGAGGAACTCGACCCCAGTCATCCCCGGCATCCGATGGTCAGCGAGCAGCAGCGCGGCCCGCTCGCCGCGGACGACGAACTCCCGCAGGGTCTCCAACGCCGACGGGCCGGATTCGGCGCGGACCACCCGGTAGTTGTCGGCGTAGCGGCGGCGCAGGTCGCGGGCCACCGCTCGGCTCACCGACGGGTCGTCGTCGACGGTGAGCAGGATCGGACGCGCCGTCACGGACTGCTCCTCACGAACCGGAAGCGCATGGGTCCGACTTCACGCGACCAATTGGTCGGCGTAGCACCAGCGCCAGCTCTCGCCGGGCTCGAAGGATCGGACGACGGGGTGGGTGGACGAGTAGTAGTGCGCGGTCGCGTGCTGGCGTGGGGAGCTGTCGCAGCAGGCGATGTGCCCGCAGGCGGTGCACTGGCGCAGATGCACCCAACGGCTGCCCTCCCGCAAACAGTCGGAGCAGCCCGCGGCGCTGTCCGCGTCGGGCACGGGTGGGTTATCGGCGAGGTGTGAGCAGAGGGACACGGGGCCTCCTTCCGGCCGCCGGACCTGCATGGGCCGGCGAGGACTTACATACTTGCAACGGTGGGCAGTCCGTGTCAGCGCATGACAGAAGTCGCCATGTGCCGCCACCCGAGGAGTGATGCGCACGTCTCCGGATAGGTCCACAGCGGGTCTCGCGGAACGTTGAGCCGTCCTCGTGTGGTGCGCGCAGCCATCCACTACATTCCGGCTGCCGCACCCCCGGTGCGGATCTGCGCAGCTACCCGCAGATCCGTCAGCTCGTCGGCCTGCTCGGCGAGGACTTGTCGCCCCGGGATTTCCGGTCGTCGCTGGAGAACCTGCTGCTTGGCTGGCGACAATTCGCGATAGCCCGCCGATCGCCGGCGCCGACCCTTCCGCGGGCGCCGAAGTCAACGCGGGCGCCCCCGCCTGGCTCAGGTCCAGTAGAGCTGCTGCGCAGCCGGCAGGCGGGTGGCCACGGCGTCCTCGAACCAAGCGCGGAGCTCGGCCATCACCGGCGTCGGGTAGACGTGCTTCACGGCACCGAACTTCCCGCGCTTCTGGCGCCGGGCGTCCTCGTCCATCTCGAGCTTGGTGCGGGGATACCAGCCGAGCAGCACCTGCTTGCTCTTCGGCGTGAAGCGGTGCGTGATCATCTCGACGGTGAGGTCGAGGTTCGGAACCGCGGCCGTGGCCTCGGCGACTCCGTCGAGCAGGTCGCCGTACTCCTCGCGCCAGTCGTCGACGGGCATGATCGGTGCGATGGTGAGGCCGATGGGGTACCCGGCCTCGGCCAGCCGTCGTAGCGCCGACAGCCGTTCCGGGATGCGGGCGGTCCCACCCTCGAACCGGTGAGCGACCGAGGCGGCGTTCACCGACAGCCGCACGCGGGTGCGGCCGCCGTGGGGCAGCCTGAGCAGCGGGCCGACATCGTCGAACTTGGTGGTGAACCGCAATGACGCCCGGCCGGGGAAGGCGTGCGTGCCGACGTGCGCGATGGCCCGGCTGAGCGAGCCGGTCAGGTGCTCGAGGGCCAGTGGATCGGTGTAGCAGGACGCCTCGAAGGTCGTCCCCTCGTGCTGCCGTTCGGCGGAGGTGCTGGTGATGGTCCCGGCGCCGACGTAGCTGTCCAGGTTAGCGAGGATCTCGTCGAGGTTCGCGTACACCCGGGTGATCGGCGGTCCGCCGAGAGAGCCCGCGAGGTAGCAGTACTGGCAGTGCGCGGGGCAGCCCTCGGCGAGGTCGACCCGCCAGTCGGCGCTCGGCGGGATCGGCTGCAACCTCAGCTTCGACGCCGGCGCCACCGTGACAGCGAGCGTGTTCTTGGCCCGGACGTAGGTCTCGCGCTCGTCGGCGCCGCGCAGCGGGGGGAGGCGGTCGCCGCGCAGCAGTTCGATGTCGGTGATGCCGGCGTCCTCGCACCGACGGACGATCTCCTGGCCGTGCGGCTGCTCGTAGGCGGAGCGGGTGACGAAGACGGAACGCGGGGTCCAGAGTCGCGGGGGGCGCGGCGGACCAACGGCCAAGGCGGTCATAACCCGTTCAACACCCGCGCGGGACCGGACAATCCGGACTTCCCGTGCTGTCTCCCGGGCCTTCCATGATCGTCGGCAGCCAAGTGGGCAGGGATTCGGTGGTTTCGCCTGTTCCGCGCCGGGTTCGGCGCTGACTTGGCTGCCGACGATCACGTGAGATCGTGCGCGCATGACCGCTGCCCCACCGACGCTTCAGGATTGCATCCAGGTCCTCGAAGCGGCCTACGACCCGCGCTGGGCCGAGCCGTGGGACGCGGTCGGGCTGGTCACCGGCGACCCCTCCGCTCCGGTGGAGCGGGTCCACTTCGCCGTCGACCCCACCGAAGCCGTGGCTCGGGAGGCGGTCGCGGCCGGGGCGCAGCTGCTCGTCACCCATCACCCGCTGTTCCTGCGGGGCACCTCGTCGGTGGCTGAGACCTCGTCCGGCGGCCGGGTCGTGGCGACGCTGATCCGCGGCGGATGTGCGCTCTACGCGGCGCACACCAACGCCGACGTGGCCCGGCCGGGTGTGAACGACGCACTCGCGGGTCTGTTCGACCTGCAGGACACCCAGCCGCTGGGACCATCTCCCACGGCCGGGGCCGAGGCACTCGACAAGCTGATCGTGTTCGTTCCGCACGCTGACCGGGTCGCCGTGCTGGACGCGCTCGCTGCGGCGGGAGCCGGGGCGATCGGTGACTACGACCGGTGCGCCTGGTGGTCCGAGGGCACCGGCACCTTCCGACCGCTGACCGGTGCCGTCCCGACGATCGGCGCGGTCGGAGCCGTCGAGGAAGTGACCGAGAGCCGACTCGAGATGGTCGTCCCGCGTCGTGGCCGCGCTGCCGTGCTGGCGGCGCTCCGTTCCGCCCATCCCTATGAGGAGCCCGCGTTCGACCTGTTGCCGATGGCCGATGTCGACGCGGACGGTCCCCGTCGTGGCCTCGGCCGGGTCGGCGACCTGCCGCACGAGATGACGCTCGCGGCCTTCCTCGACCTGGTCGCCGCCCAGCTTCCGCAGACGGCCTGGGGGGTGCGGGCCACCGGTCACGCGGGGCGCCGGGTGCGCCGCGTGGCGGTCTGCGGTGGCTCCGGCGGGGAGCTCGCAGGTGCGGCTGCGGCCTCCGGCGCGGACGTCTTCCTCACCTCGGACGGACGACACCACTACACCGCCGATGCCGTCGCCGATCACGACCTCGCGATCATCGACGCGGCTCACTGGGCCACCGAATGGCCGTGGCTGCCGACGGCGGCGGAAGTGCTTCGGACCGGGCTGACCCGAGGGGTCGACGGACCGGATGGGACCGATAACGTGTCGGTGCCGGCCACCACCGTGTCCGAGCTGGTCACCGACCCCTGGCAGCTGCACCGCTGCTGAGGCTGACCCGCCGGGTTCGGGCCGGCCGCTCATCTGAACAGCTGCCGGAAGGAGCTCGGTGAACGCCGACCCACAGGTGCAGCTGCGGCTGCTCGACCTCCAGGCCCTCGACACCGCGCTGGACCGGCTGCGGGCTCGACGTCGCTCGCTGCCGGAGATCGAGGAGATCCGCACGCTGGCTGCGCAACTGTCCGGTCTCGGCGCCGACCTCGTCACGGCGGAGACGACCGGCCGTGACCTCGGTCGGGCGCAGTCGAAGCTCGAGGGCGAGGTCGACGCCGTCCGCAACCGGGCCACCCGCGACCAGTCCCGTCTCGACGCCGGCGCGGTCTCCTCCGCGCGGGAGCTGGAGAACCTGCAGTCCGAGATCGCATCGCTCGGCCGGCGCCAGGGTGACCTCGAGGACCAGCTGCTCGAACTGATGGAGAGCGCCGAGACGGCGCAGGCGACCGTCGACCGGCTGCGGGCCGAGCAGGAGGAGGCGACCGCAGCCCGGGAAGCGGCCGAGCAGCGCCGGGACGCTGCCTTCAGCGCCATCGACGCCGAGGCAGAGCAGAAGACGAAGGAGCGGGAGTCGCTGGCGACGGACCTCCCGGACGACTTGGTCACGCTGTACGAGAAGATCCGCGCCTCGTCGGCGGGCGTGGGCGCCGCCCCGCTCGTCCGGCGTCGGTGCGAGGGCTGCCACCTGGAGGTCGGTGGTGCGGAGCTGCGTGAGATCGCGGCGCTGCCGCTGAACCGGGTGATCCGGCACGAGGACTGCCGACGGATCCTGGTCCGTACCGAGGATTCGGGGCTGCCTGCGTGAGCCGCGTCCTGACCGTCGAAGCCGACGGTGGTTCCCGGGGAAACCCCGGTCCGGCCGGATACGGCGCGGTCGTCCGCGAGGGTGCGGCGATCCTCGCCGAGCGGGCCGCGTCCATCGGGCGGGCGACCAACAACGTCGCCGAGTACCGCGGGCTGATCGCCGGCCTCGAGGCCGCGTCCGAGCTGGATCCGCAGGCGACCATCGACGTCCGGATGGACTCGAAGCTCGTCGTCGAGCAGATGAGCGGTCGCTGGAAGGTCAAGCACCCGGACATGCGGCCGCTGGCGTCGGAGGCGTCCGAACTGGTGCGACGGTTCCCGCGGGTGAGCTTCACCTGGATCCCGCGGTCGAAGAACGCCGCCGCGGACCGGCTCGCGAACGAGGCCATGGACGCTGCCGCTCAGGGCCGGGACTGGATGCCGAGTACGCCACAGGTGCCGGATCCGATTTCGGAGATGTCACGGTCGATCCCTTCGCTGGAGGACGCCGAGCCGTCGCCGCAGGAGTCCGCCGCGGCGGGGGAGCGACCACCCGGCTGGATGGCTCCGAGCGGCCCGCCGACCCGCACGCTGCTGCTGCGGCACGGCCAGACATCCCACTCGGTCCGACGGGTCTTCAGCGGTTCCAGCGACCCGATGCTGACACCCGAAGGCCGGGCGCAAGCTCGGGCCGCGGCCAAGCGGCTCGCCGTCGTGCCCTACGACGTCGTCGTCGCGAGCCCGCGTCGACGAACGATCGAGACCGCGGAGCAGCTGGGCCGCGAGCTGTTGATCGACGATCGCTTCCGGGAAACGGACTTCGGCGACTGGGAAGGCCGGAGCTTCGCGGAGATCCGGGAGGAATGGCCGGACGAGATGAACGCCTGGCTCTCCGACGAGAAGGTGGCACCGCCGGGCGGCGAGTCATTCGCCGAGACCGAGATGCGCGTCCGCGAGGCCCTCGACGACCTGCGCGAGCGCTACGCCGGCAGCACCGTCGTCGTCGTCAGTCACGTCACCCCGATCAAGACACTGGTCCGGATCGCGCTCGACGCACCGGCGTCGGCGCTGTACCGGCTGCACCTCGACCTCGCCTCGTTGTCCACGGTCGACTGGTATTCGGACGGACCGGCGGTGCTGCGGGGGTTCAACGCGGTCTAGAGGCGCGGTCGTCCTTTCCTCGCGGACGCTCACCGGACCACCGGAAGGGTCGCGGCGACGACCAGCGGCACGCCGACGACGCCGAGCAGAGTGAACTGCAGGGCGGGGACGTGGACGCCGCGCGCCTTGCACCGATCCCGCCACAGCAGCGTCGCGAGGGACCCCCACAGCAGCACCAGGGGGCCGACGTTCACGCCGACCAGCAGTGCCGGCAGGTCGGCCGGGGGAGTGCTGCGCTCGAGGGCGAGGTAGGCCGGGAGGTTGTTGACCAGGTTGGCCGACGTGGCGGCGACGGCTCCGACCCGGCCGGTGCCACCGCCGCCCACCAGATGCCGGAGCGCGTCGTCGAGCCCGTGTCGACCGGCCGCGGCGACGACCAGGAACAGGCCGAGCGTCAGCAGCACGAGTCGCCACGGCACCAGCGACCACCGCAGTACCTCACGGCGACGGACGGCGAAGACGACAACCACGGGAACGGCTGCGGCGCCCGCGGCCACCCAGGCGGGTAGCCCGACCAGGACGGTCGGCGCGAAGGCCAGGCAGGCGAACGTAGCAACGAGAAATAGCCAGCGATCGCTCGGTCGATCGGGCACGGGGACCGGGTAGTGGCCGCGCAGCGCGCGGGCGTAGCGGGCACCGACCACGAGTACGGCTCCGAGTACTGCGACCGCGGCCGGCGCCGCCATGTGCCGGGCGAACGTCGTGGCTGACACGTCGAGCCGGTCGACGGCCAGCAGGTTCGTCAGGTTGGAGATCGGCAGCAACAGGCTCGCCGCATTGGCGATCCACACCGCGAGTAGCGCGAACGGCATGGGGTCCAGCCGCAGCCGGGCCGCCAGCGACAGCATGACCGGCGTCAGCAATACCGCCGTCGTGTCCACGCTCAGCAGCACGGTCGTGACGGTGCCGAGGAGGGCGACCAGCAGGAACAGCCCTGGCACGCTGCCACGACCGAGTCGGGCGACGCGCACCGCGGCGACGTCGAACACTCCGGCTCGGTCGGTCAGCTCCGCGAGCACGGTGACCGCGACGAGGAACAGCAGGACTGGCGTCACCCGGTCGAGCAGATCGCGCGCTTCCCCGAGCGGCACGAGTCCGGTGACGACGCTCAGCGCACCGGCGACGGCTGCGAGCGCCCACACCGTCCAAGCCTGTCACGGCCGAGCGGTGGCTCCTCTCAGCGCTGCACGCGCCGGATCTGGCGCAGCTCCTGCTTCGCCTTGAGGGCCGGGATCAGCCCGAGCAGCAGACCGATCAGGAAGCCGGCTGCCAGTGCGATGCCGAGCGCCGCGGCGACCGAGAGCGTCTTGGACGTGCCGAAGAAGTCGATCGTCGTCTTCTTGGTGTTCTGAGCGATGAAGACCGCCACGGCGATCGCGATGATCGCCGCGAGCAGCGTGAACAGGTAGGTCGCCCATCCGGGTCCCTGCCGCACCCGTCCGCCGCGACCCGGGTCCGAATGCCCTGGCGGGTAGGCGCCGCCGGCCCCCGGCTGAACGGGGGTGCCGGAACCAGAGGCCGGGTAGGTGCTGGTCGGCTGGCCGCCCTGCCCTGGCTGGTTGGGGCCCTGCGGCGGCTGTCCGGGCTGGGTCATCGCTGTGCCACCTGTGTCATGTGCGGCAGAGTAGTATGCCGCCACGGTGGACGAGCCGGCCGGACGGCCGCGTCGCGCGACTTTTGTTGCGTGCCGAGGAACGTCCGGGCTCCATAGGGCGAGGTGGTGGGTAACGCCCACCCGGGGTGACCCGCGGGACAGTGCCACAGAAAACAGACCGCCTGCCGCTTCGGCGGCAGGTAAGGGTGAAACGGTGCGGTAAGAGCGCACCAGCGCCCGAGGCGACTCGGGCGGCTAGGTAAACCCCACCTGGAGCTAGGTCAAGAAGGCTTCGCCGGGAAACCGGCGGAGCTGCGCAGGCGTTCGAGGGCGGCCGGCCCGAGCCTGCGGGTAGACCGCTAGAGGCTGTCGGCAACGGCAGCTTGAGATAGATGGCCGTCGCCGCGGCCGCTCCGGCGGCCGCGGGCACAGAACCCGGCGTACAGGCCGACTCGTCCACCCCACCAGCACCGATGCCCCCATAAGGCTTCTGACCTGCGGATTTGCTGTTGGTCTGCGTTGGCTCGCGTTGGACGGGATTGGACGTCTCGGGGACATCTGGGGGACAAACGGGGGACTGGCGTTAGCGGCACGGCGCCCGGTGCCGTTCGCCGATCTCCGCGCCGGGCGCACGAGGGGGGCGGTCCAGCTTCAGCGGAGCTCTCAAGGGTCGACAGGTCGGTATGGGCACGCTGACGAGCGAGATCGTTACATTCGACCCGAACGCCACATGCCCGTCGTGGTGTGTGGACCGCGGCAAGCACGAGCCCGAGCGCGTCGACGACGGAGCGGTTCACCACTCGTTCGGCTTGGTCCTGCCAGTCGACGGCGGGCGCGGCACCATCAAGTTGGAGCGCACCGTCGACACGCCGGGCCCGGAGGCTTTCGGCGTCCAGCCCGGCGAGATCCACCCGAAGGTGTGGATCTCGGTCGGCGCTGGGGAGCCCGTACTCCTCAGCCCGTCGGCCAGCCGGCTGCTCATGGCAGGCCTGGCGTACTACGCCGTCTGAGATGGACCCGACGACGGCTTGGCGCCGGGGATACGAGGCACCTAGCCCCCCACTTCCGGGTGTTCACCCCCGGAAGCCCCCTCACTCCGGCCTCACAGACCGTGGCGACGTTTACCACCCGACTACCTCGCATAAGACCTACATCAACGCATAACCAAGTCGGCCCCGCCCGGCGGTCGGAACACCGGACGAGGCCTGAGCACGCCACCTGGCTGAGAGGAAGGGGTGCCTGATGGGCATTCTGCCGTCATTCCCCGAGCCGGGGACGTTCCTTGATCGGCACGGCCGGCCCTGCCCGGACCCGGACGCGATCCGCGAGCGGTACGCGGTCCACGGCTGCGCGACATTCGTCAAGCCGCTCAACTTCCCAGGCATCTTTTCGAGGACGGCGGCTGTGCTGATGGTCGACGAGGGCGGAGACCTGGCGATCATCCTCGAATCGGCAGAGGCGCCCGGCGGCCGACTTGCTGCCTTGAGCTGGCTGCATGCGGCGCTGGTCGAGCCAACCGACCCGTTCGTCGCCTGGCACGCTGCCCACGGCGGTTGGATGCACCTTCCTGTGGAGCCGCAGCAGCAACGATGGCGCCCAAGCGGTTAACCAGGCCCTCGCGCAGCAATCCGGCGCGGTGCAGGCCGGCTCGACATGCCTCTCCTCCACCCGAGGCGGGCACCGCTGCATTCGGACGCGGGATGGGGCGGCGGTGGCTTCTGCTGGCAGCACTGGCGGTCGTGGGGATCTGGACACGGCGCCGCGTGCGGCAGGACTCGGCTGGACCCCTAGAACGCGATGAACCGTCCGGGTCGTTTCTTCACGGCTGACAGCCCGTGCAGGGCGAGCGCGGCGGCGACCAGACCTGAGACGCGGGGGTCTTTCCGGCTCAGTAGGCGTTGGCCGGCCTCGCCGGAAGGTGACCAGCGGGCGGCGGCAACGGCGGCGTTCAGGTCGGGCTGGTCGTCGTGGCGCAGCTGCCAGGCC
>DATITC010000059.1:0-18863 GCA_035468175.1 Frankiaceae bacterium
CACCGCCTCCGGGGACGCCGACGAGGACCGTCGCATCCTGGACTTCGCCGTACAGGTCGAAGTGCCCCACCAACTGCGGCCCGACGTCCTTGAGGTGCTGCGTGCCTCGGCGTTGCCCGGCCCCGGGCTACGCGTGCCGCATCCGATCGACGCCTTCGTCGTCCGGAGGGCGGCGCGGGAAACGGGAGGCTGGCTGGCTGGCCGCAATGCGCCGACCACGGACGAAACAGAGCCCGCTCTGGTCGATTGATCAGCGGTGACAGTCGTGCCGCTTCGGCACTCGCGGTCGAGTCTCAGGTTGGTGTGCGACGGCGCGCTAGCCGGGCCAAGGCCCACAGAATCATGCCTGCGGCAGCAGCCCCCGAAAGCCACCGGACCGTGGAAGGCAGTCCCTGAAGAGCCGGGGCAACCCGTACGCGGGTGAGCGGTGCGACCGCCCGTAACGAGCCGGGGCGCACCAGCCGCGATCCGGCCAGTACTCGCCCGACGGTCGAGCTGACGCCGGCTCCGATCGTGGCGACGGTTCCCTGCGGACCGCTGACCGCGACCGTGATTCCGGAGTCTGCAAGGCGAGCAGCCAAAGCCTCTATCGCCGACGGGGTGTATGGCTGCCCACCCAGAGCCGCGTCGAGCGTCGCGACGGGGTCGGAGGTGCGGACTGTCACCGTTGCGCCCGAGGCTTCGACCGTCCCGGTCACCGGCCCCGAAGGGCCGGTGACGGAGAAGGTCAGGTCGCTCTCGACGTTCAGCGACCTGTCGGTCACGACCGGCCTGAGCTCGCACGGTCGGTCGTGGTGATCCGCAGGGTGCCGTTCAGGCGCCAGGTGGCGCGCGCTGCTTGCGGGCCGGTGTCCCGGGGGACCTCGACGTGCATGTCGACGAACTCGTAGTTGATGGCCGCGCCGCGTCCGGTGAGGTAGGACCACATTTCTTTGCCCAGGTCGGTCCAGTCGAGGACGTCCTTGCCCAGGGGCGTGTCCGCATCAATACCTGCGGTCGTTGCGGCTGGGGCGTGGTTTGTGCTTGTGGCGGTTGTCATGAGTGGCCTCTCGAGGTGCCGGTTGCAGGAGTGACGCGGGGTTGCGTCGGGCAGGACTCTACCCGGCCATAACCCGGTCATGTCTAGTGTTCAGGCACCATGGTGTGCATGGGTGATCCGATAAGCGGCTTCTGTTCGGACATTCGTCCCCACCCGAGCAGGGCTGCCCGCCCGTGACGGGAGGCCAACCGGCGATGGACGACGTGGAGCCGGACGACGATGCGGGCGCGGTGTATACCGCGACCGCCGTCGCCGCTCGTTTGGGGGTGGCGGTGGAGACGCTGCGCACCTGGGATCGGCGGTATGGGGTCGGCCCCACCGGCACGGCGAGTCGCGGCGCCGGTGGCCGTCGTCGGTACCGGGAGGGCGATGTCGCGCGATTGCTCACCATGCGCCGCCTCGTCGCGGCCGGGGTCCCGACCTCTGACGCCGCCAGGCGGGCCCACGCGCAGGCGCACTCAGTGTCCGCTGAGCCGGCGACGGAGGTCGCCGGGGGGACCTTCCAGCTCGGAGCCGGCGCGTGGCGGGGCCTTTTGCGCACAGCCACGGCTCTCGACGCGAACGCGGTCACCGCGTTGTTGACGGAGGCGGTGTCTGAGGTCGGCGTCGAGCGCACCTGGAACGATCTCCTGCGGCCTGCGCTGCTCGAACTGGGGATTCGTTGGGAGACCACCGGGGACGCGGTCGAGGTCGAGCACCTGCTCTCCCAGATCGCGAGCAGCGTCCTGCGGGCGGTGCGGACCGGCAACGCTGAGCTCAGGGGTGACCAGACGGGACCGTCGCCCGTTCCTCCGGTCGTGCTTCTGGCCGCGGTCGACGGTGAGCAGCACGTGTTGACCCTCGACGCGCTGGCCGCCCTGTTGATCGAGCACGGTGATGCGGTGGTCTCGCTCGGAGCATCGACCCCCGCGTCCGCCCTCGACGCCGTGATTCGTCGGCTGCGTCCGGCGGCGGTCTTTCTATGGGCCCCGACCGTGCGTCCGTCCGTCGCCGAGATCGCCGCCGCCCTGCCCGCGTGGCCGCCCATTAGCACGCGCCGGCCGCTGCGCATCGTGGTGGGCGGCGAAGGCTTTCAAGGTGTTGACCTGCCTCCGGGTGTGCGGCGGGTCGGCGGGCTGGCCGAGGCGAGGGCAGCGCTGGTGGACGTCTGACAAGAAAACCTCCGGGGGTTGCTTGACCGGGTTTTGACCGGGTAACGTGACGTCAGGTTCCCACCACCTCAGGAGTCCGCCATGGCAAAGCCGATCACCGCCCTCGTCGCCACCACCCCGAGGCTGCAGCGCATGCCGCGTAAGGAGATCCGGGCCCTCGGACGCGACCCCTTCAGCTCCTGTCTGGAGGAATTGGTCGACGCGCTCGAGTCCGCGGAGCAGATCGAATCCCTGACCTGTGCCACCAGCGCCTCGCGAGGCAGGGGCGTTCTCGCGCTGACCGGCTCTCGCCTGCTGCTGTGCACGAAGCGCACGGGGTTGAGCGAGTGGAGGCTCGCCGCTGTCGACTCGGTCCGAGGGCGGCCGGCCAACTTCACCCTCCCTCCGGCCATCTATCTGGACGCCGACGATCGGATGCACGTTGTCCTGGTCGGCGCCGGTCGCCGATGGGGTCCCGTCTTCACCGAAGACGTCAGGGTCGCTCACTTCCGGGTCGGGCAGCTGCCACTCGGCACCAAGCCAGCAGTCGCCCAGATACCGGCCCCGACCCAGCCCGTCGCTACCGTCAGCCCCGTGCCAGCCGTGGCGGCTTAGCCGCACTCGCCGCTGCACGGTCGTGCAGAACGCACGGCCTTGCGCCTCCCACGGGGCAACCGCCTCGATGGCACGACATCCATGGTTCCTACCGATCGAAATCCGTTTCGCAGGCCGCTCACTCACGTCGGTCTCCCGGGCTCGTCCTAATTCGAACCAGTCGACCCGTTCAACCCAACTTTGTCCGCCTCTAAGAGCTTTCGCGGGAGCAAGACATCATGATAATCGCTGCAGCCAATCAGGTACCCGAGCTGACGTCCGGGCAGTTCGACGCTGTCTACAACCTCTTCTCCCTGGCGATCGCCAGCCTTGGCTTCACCGGGCTTTATCTCGTGCTCTCTCAGCGGCGAGTCGCCGCCCCCTATCGCAACGCGATCGTCGTCAGCGCTATGGTCTGTTTCATCGCGACCTACCACTACTTCCGGATTTTTGACAATTTGAAGCAGTCTTACGTGTCGAGAACGCAGGGCGGCGAAGGCACGTACGTTCTGTCGAACGTTCCGTTCAATGAAGCTTATCGGTATGTCGACTGGTTTCTCACCGTACCGCTTCTGCTGGTAGAGACCGTGGCCGTGCTTGCGTTGGTGCGTTCGGTCGCGGGCCCACTTCTGACCAAGCTTGTTATTGCATCAGCCCTCATGATCGGGCTTGGTTACCCAGGTGAGATATCCACGAGTGACGCCACCAGACTCACCTGGGGCACGCTGTCGACCATCCCCTTCATCTATCTTCTTTATGTCCTCTTCGTGGAGCTGAGTAGATCTCTCGAGCGACAGCCAGTGCAGGTTCGCAGCACGGTGGGCAAGTTGCGAATCATGCTGATCGGTCTCTGGGGGGTTTACCCGATCGCGTACCTGTTCCCGGTCTTCGGGTTCAACGGCTCGGAGGCATTCGTTCTGCGGCAGGCTGGTTATTCGATCGCGGATATTCTGGCGAAGGCCGCCTTCGGGCTGGTCATCTTCAAGATAGCCAGGCTCAAGAGCGAGTTCGGGGACCCGGCCTACCGCGACCCCGCCGAAGAGGATGCCAATCGCGCGGACGCCGCTCAGCGAGCCGATCGGCCCGTTGCCGCCTGACTTCCCGAAACCGGCCGGCGTCGCCGTGGCGGCCACGCCCACTTGATCTGAATCGAGGTTGCGGTGGCGCCCGAAGTGATGCCTCGTGGATGCGACAAGTAATGCGTCGGCTGCAGGATATCTCCGGTCCCCGGACTGGGAGTAGCAGGTCGCCAGGACCGGGCAAGAGCTGCCTCAGCAATGGCCAGTTCCAGCCATGAGCGTGTCTGTGCTGGGCCTGGCTAGCGATCGGCATGCGGGCCGGTCGGAATCGGGCGCCCACTCGCCGGACCACGGAAGTGACGCGCTAAGGCGCGCATCCGGACTCATGGCCAGCCCACTGACGATGGCGACGAGGGTGTCGGTGACCCTCGTGGCGTGCGTGCTCGGGGTGCAGTTGCTGGTTCCGGGCGGCTGGGGCGGTCGGGCACAGCTTGTGATGTTGGTGGGGTTACTGGCGGGACTTCCGCACGGAGCGGTCGACCATTTGGTCCCGGGGTGGGTCGGGAACCGGATCGGTGTCGGACGCATGATCGCCCTGCTGGCCGGCTACGCCGCCGCGGCACTGGGTGCTTATGCCGCATTCAGGGTCGCGCCCCTTCCCGCGTTGGTGATCTTCATCGCGTTGTCCCTATGGCACTTCGGTGCCGGGGAAGCGCAGTTTTCCGCCTTGCGAGATGGCAGTGCCTGCCATCGGGGTCCCCTGACCGTGGTCGCATATGGCGGAGTCACCACTGTGTTACCGCTCGTGGCCTGGCCCGAGCAGGTTGCTCCCCTCCTCTCAGCATTGGTGCCCGGTATCACCTTCGAGCCCTCGTCCACGCTGCGGTTCGTCGCTGTCGGCGTCATCCTGTCCGCTGCAGTGGTGACGACGGTTCGGCAACTGAGCAACGGACACCGCCGCGATGCTCTGGAACTTGTCTTGCTGAGCTCGTTGTTCTTGCTTGTCACCCCCTTGGCAGCTTTCGGTGTCTTCTTCGGCGGCTGGCACTCGGTGAGGCATGTGGGCCGCCTGCTGGCGCTGAACCCAGGCAATGCCTCGAACCTCGCGCGGGGCCGGGGGCTGACTCCGCTGATCCGCTTCCTGCGGGACGCGATGCCGACGACGGGCGTCAGCCTGATCGTCCTGGTGTGCCTGTGGGCTTCGGCGGGGGGCTTACAAGGCTTCGTCGCTAACGACCTGGTCCTGCTGGCTGGGCTCACGGTGCCACACCTCGCCACCGTCGCGTGGCTTGACCGCCATCGGAGCAGGCCAGCATGACGCCCGGCTAGCGGCACGTTGGTACCGACTGGCGCCCTTCCTGGCCGTGGCGGAAGGTCGCACGGTGCGTCCCGTGCCCGCCTCTAGCCAATTCTCGTCGTTGTCGAGGACGTTCGCGATGCCGCTTCGCTTGGAGTGCCATACCGCCTGGCGGCTGCGCGGGTCGCTGGGGACGCTTGCGGCCGATTGCCAGGCGCTCCCGTCCCGTCTCCACCGCCGGTCCTCGCTCCACCAGCTTCCGTCGTGGTCCTAAATCACCGAATACCCCTAAGCCGTTGGCTTGTCGTGGGTGGGGGCAATGCTGGAAGGCGGACCGTAGAGCAACGACCCGGGCACCGCTGCGTAGACCCCGGCGGGCCACGGGCCGACGTACTCGTAGGACTGTTTAGTCCCGTCCGAGAGCATGACGTCGATGTAGGTCCGGCCAGCATGACAGGTCATGCGCCGACGTTCTCGGCCACGTCCCGCACGAACGCGGGCGTGCCCATGCGCACGGACTCCACGCAGAGGCCGGCCTGGTGCTGCTCCTGGACCGCGGATCACGGGCTAATGCCGCAAACCCGATGCCTCCACCGGCATCCGGCTAAGTCAAGTCAAGGATGGGCATGAAGGTTCTGCTCGGGGTCGAGCTTGAGAGGTGCAGCAGATGAGTCACAGCACCGTGGCGCTGACTGCGGCGGCTTTTGATGCGCTTCCCAGCGAATGCGCGGTTCTGACGCAGGACGGCGTGATCTTGGCGGTGAACCGCGCCTGGCGGCGGTTCGGTGAACAGAACGATGCCGGGGCGCGCTGCGGGGTCGGAACGAACTACTTGCAGGTGACCGACCGGGCGGCCGACACCGGGGATGACGTCGCGGCGGTGGCGTCGGCCGCTCTCTCGTCGGTGTTCAGCGGAGATACGCCGCGGGCGTTGTTGGACTACCCGTGCCATTCCCCGGAGCAGGAGCGCTGGTTCCGGCTCAGGGCCGAACCTATGCCCGGGCGACGCGACGTCATCGTGGTGCACACCAACATCACCGATCAGGTGCGCGACGGGCTTCGCCTGCAGGGCTGGGACGGCGCTGGACGCGGAACGTGCGGCGTGCAGCCGCTGACCCCACGAGCCTTACCGGCGTCGTCGGGCCGGCACGCCGAGCTGACTGTGCCTCCGGCGTTGTCGGAGGTGCCGGCCGGTCGACGCTTCGTCCGCATCACCCTGGCCGAGTGGGGCTACGTGGGCGAGGAGGAGGCCGGCAGTCTGCTGGTGACCGAACTGCTGGCCAACGTCGTCCGGCACGCCGGTACGCCAGCCACTGTGGCGTTGTACGAGTCCGCAGGTTCGGTGGTGCTTTCGGTCACCGACGGGTCGCCCCTGCTGCCGATCACGGCCGGAGTCAGCGACTCCTCCAGCGGCGGCCGCGGCTTGCGGTTGCTGCGCCTGTACTCCACCCAGCACGGCGTGCAGCTCAACGAGTTCGGGAAGACGCTTTGGGCGGTGCTGTCGCCCCACGTCACCGAACCCGAGGACCCGGCTGCGGCACTGGCCGAGTGGGCCGACGCTTTCGGCAGCTGAGAGCCGGTGGTCGAGGCCGACCGGGTGACCTGACTGGCGACCGGCGTTGTGTAGCGCGTCTATTCAGCCGAAGGTCGCAACAGCGTGGTTCCACCCCGTTCTGACCAGACGACGGGGGTGATCGACGACCTCGGTTAGGCCGGGCTCAGGGCCGTCGGCGTCCCCCGGTGCACTCGGAAACCCTCTCGCCGCGCAACCTGCACCGACCATGCCACGGTGAGCCCTACTGCGGACCAGGTGAGACCCATCGCCGTCACCGACTTGAGGGCGACGAATGCGGTGAGGTTCTGCGTGAACAACAGCCAGCACGTCACGCACGCATTGCCCAGATTGACTCCGGCCCAAATCAGCGTCAGGTACTGGAACAAGCGGCGCACACGGGGGCGATCGGTGACTTCGCTCGGCAAAGGGCAGAAATCACCTGCGAGCCGGTGCACGATCGGAGTAGCTGTGAGCGTCGAGCCGAGAAATATCAGTCCGACGACGGCGGTGGTGGCGATGGGCTGCAGGAAGTAGATGTGTGGGCTGCCGCTGATGAGCACCACGACGGTGCGAGCGGTAAGCCCGACAAGGGCAAGCAGCAGCAAAGCCGAGATTCGCCGGTGGAACAGCAGGCGTCGCCCGAGGGCGAGCAGCGACCAGGCCAGCGAGCTCAAGGCGGCAACCCGCAGACCGCTCAGCTGCAATAGAACAATGAACAGCACAGTGGGCACGAGGTTGGCTTCGATGAGGTTCGGCAGAGCGCGGCGAGCCACTGAACGAAGTCCGGGTAACTGAAATTCCGTCGTGGCGCCGCTGACAGTGTGCGCTATCGGCGTGCTCATGCGGCCTCTCTCGTCGAAGGCCGCGTACGCCCGCAACCAACCAGACTCCCAGGCGCATCATCAGCGCAGGTCCCGGGTCCTTCTCGGCTTACCCGCCGAAGGGGGCCCTCACTCGTCCAGTCGCCGCGTGCGTGCGGCACCAACGCCGCCTGGAATGGGGTGGCAGGGGAAGCCTGTGTGTCCCGAACGGGACACACAGCTAGAGCGTGTGGCCAGTCGGATTGCGTCCGAGGTTGTCGCAGATGCCCAGACCCTGGAAGTAGCCGCGTCCGTATGCCGTGAGCCGCTGGGGTGGACTGCCGTGCGCACCGGGGTCGTTGGCGGTCTCGGCGCCGAAGTTGGAAACGTCACCCAGTTCGAAGAGCAGCTGCGCCGACTTCAGGGCGTCGGTGAACGGAAGCCGGCCGGCGTTGAGCGAGAACTTGGTGTTCGCGCCCGCATCGCAGTCGGCCTGGTTCTCCTCCGATCGGGACACGACTCCCACGATGTCGGCGATGTGGTCCGCCCGGTGCCCCAGCTCGTGCTGCAGGACGACGACGGGCAAGTAGGGGCCGCCCTTCTGGAACAGCCGCTCCATCAACTGATTGCTGTAGGCGACCTTGTCGTCCAGCGGGCAGTAGAAGGCGTTGTCGCTGAAGTCGTCCGGATTGCCGCCATCCGCGCACTTGCTGTCCGGGAGGGTGCCGTCGTCGTAGCTGATGATCGTCGGCGTCGTCCACTTGTCGCCCAGCTGCTTCTGCCAGAACTGGTTGGTGCTCCCGGGGCACTCCGGGCCGTCCTTGATGATGCGCAGCGCGTTGTCGAGGTCGCGTGCCTGCCCGCCGGCGCATCCCGGAGGAACGCTCTGCGGCGTGCTGTCCGCGCCAGGCGAAGATGTCCGGCCAGGCGCCGATCGCTGCGGACCGCTCGAGTCGGCCGGAGCGCCCCCGCACGCCGTGAGCGCCAGCAGCAGTCCGACGACGCCTCCCAGAAGCCGCCCGCGCATAGCTTTCCCTCGATCTTGTGTCCGACGTGGGCTGGTCGGATCGGCCGACCACGGTCCCGATCGTGTTCGAGGAGTGTTGCATCGGCGGCACCACTCCGAGGACGTTTCCCGCCGGGGATTACGAGTGCCGTCACACTCGCTCGGCGGTGGAGCCGGACATCGGAGGTCGCCAACGGCCCGATCAGAAACGGTCGGAGGGGCCGGGGACGATCCACCCATGCTCCGATCACGAGGCAGAAATCAGGAGAACCGTCGTGCGCCGCTTCCGCATCGTCTTCCGACCGGCTACCGGTCGGCGGCTGCTGGAAGACGTGGACGCCGACGACGTCCGCAGTGAGGGAGCGTTCCTCGTCTTCCGTCGCGACGTACTGGTCCTCCGTTCCCCGCGGACAGTGGTGGCCCTCCGCGTCCCGGCGGCGGCGGTAACGCGGATCGAGTCGCGCTGTCCCCTTCCCCGTTGAACCCGGGCGGGTCGGCTAGTTCGGCCGGGTCGGCAAGTTCGTCTGTGTGTTGCCAACGACGAGCGGGGCCGGCAGCTGAGGTGCCGGGACCTGCACCGGCGGCGTCGCGGTACCGCCTGCGGCGGCCGAGCCGCCGGAACCCGACGAGTTGCCGCCGCCTCCGCCGCCGCCCCCGCCGGCGGTCGGCTGCGGGAGCGGGATCGGGATCGGGATCGGGTTATGTGGTGGGTCGGGCTGGCCGACGACGGGTGCCGTCGGCGCGTTCGCGGTGCCGGTGGAACCTTGCGAGCTGCTACCGGATCCGCTTCCGTTCCCGGCGGGCGCTTTGCCCGGTGAGGGCTGCGGATCCCGGGCAGCCCGGAGCGCGTCGCTGGAGGCGGCGGGCTGTGAGCCGATCTGATTCACCTCGGGCAGGATCGCGAGCACCATCGGGTTGGCCAGCGCTCGCAGCTGCGTCACGATGCGGCCTGCCTCTGGGCCGAAGGCGCTGAGGGCGGCCGGTGCCTTGTCGGCCAGCAGGGCGCGCTCGGATGCGAGCACCTGAAGCACCCGGCGGGCGGCTTGAGGATCGCTCGCGGCGAGCGGGAGCAGTCGTTGGAGGTCGGCGTGCAAGCGGGCGGAAGCTTCGTCGACGTCAGTGCGGGGGGCCTTCGGCTTGGCCGTCACCTGCAGCTCGGTATACGAGTGGGACACGTTGGCGTCGAGCGAGGCCACGACGGACGCGCTCACGGTATCCGGATCGGGTTGTGCGGCGGGCGGCGGCGCCAGCGGACGGAGGAGGGCGACCACCACGGCGGCGGCGACCGCGAGCAGCGCGCCGGTGGCGCTCCAGCGGGGTGACCTCGAGGGTTGGCTGCGCGGGGGCAGAACGGCGACCGAACTCGAGCGGGGGGAGCGCCGCAGACTCTTCGTCGCCGGGGTCATCGCCGTCTCGAGCAGCGCCGACTCCTCGAGGACCGCAGCGTGTGCGACGCTTCGTCGGGCTTCTTCGGCGACCGAGCCCTCGACGCCGAGGAGTTCCTCGGCCCGGGAGCGCAGCCGGGCAACGTCCCTCTGTTGCGCCTCGATCAGCTCGGTTGCGATGTCGGCGCGACCGGCATCCATCGCCGCGGCGGCCACGGTGAGGTGCGTGGCGGCGGATAGTCGGAGTTCAGAGATCTCGGTCAGCAGCCGGGTGATCCGCTCGTCCGTCGGCGCTGGGGGGCTCGGCGTGCGCTGGGCAGCGGGCGATGCCGCAGCCGAGGGTCGTGCGGCGCGTGGGGCGTCCGGACGGCGATGGGTTCCACGCCGGAAGGGGCGGCGCCGGTGTGGGTTGTTGCGCGCCATCGCCCGGCTCCCTCCCGTTCCCGCTCGGCGGCCTAGGCAGAGTGGCCGGTCATGTCTGTGCGTCGCCTCTCGGGAACAGTTCTGCCCGAGTCAGCCGATTCCTGCCCGCCTGCTTCCGGCAACGACCTCCCTGCGGGGGACAACCCTCGGTCGACAGTGTGACGCGCAGGTAGCCGTGTGGTAAGAGGCGCACCGGGAACGGTAACCCTTGTTATCAGTAAACCGGCGGTTGGGGTGCGGTCGGCCTGCGGCGTCGTCGTCGCGGAGTCGGAGTTGGGCAAGATGCAGGGCGTGACCGCTTCTCCCGTTCCGGCCAGTCGTCGTCTGCCGGACGCTTCCACCCTTCGCCTCGCCGTCCTCGGCGGTACCGGACCGCAGGGGCGGGGCCTGGCTCGGCGCTTCGCGCTGGCCGGGCATTCTGTCGTCCTCGGTTCCCGCAACGCGGAGAAGGCGCAGGAGGTGGCCGCCGGACTAAGCGACGCCGGCGACGTACGAGGCGCCGACAACGCGGCGGCCACGGCGGAGGCCGACGTCGTCGTCGTGGCGGTGCCGTACGACGGGCATGCCGAACTGCTGACCTCGCTCCGCGAGGCGCTGGCGGGGCGCATCGTCGTCGACTGTGTGAACCCGCTCGGCTTCGACTCCTCCGGCGCCTACGTTCTGGACGTGCCGGAGGGCAGTGCCGCCCAGCAGGCGGCCGTGCTGTTGCCGGACAGCCGGGTGATCGCCGCGTTCCACCACGTCAGCGCCGTCCTGCTCGAGGACCCGGCGGTCGAGGAGGTCGGCACCGACGTCCTCGTGCTCGGGGACGACCGCGAAGCGTGCGACCTCGTGCAAGCCTTGGCCGGTCGGGTCGCGGGCATGCGCGGCGTCTACGCGGGACGGCTGCGCAACGCTCGGCAGATCGAGGGGCTCACCGCCAACCTCATCTCGGTGAACCGGCGCTACAAGGCGCACGCGGGCCTGCGCGTCACCGACGTCTGATCGTCCCCGTGCGCTGCGCGACCGACGACGTCGGGCGCAGTGTCGACCTTCCTCCGGCGATCACCAGGGTCGTCTCCCTCGTGCCGAGCCTGACCGAAGCGATCGCCGTCACCGAGCCCGGGCTCCTCGTCGGGGCGACCGACTGGTGCTCACACCCCGTCGATCTCGACGTCCCGCGGGTCCGGGGCACCAAGAACCCGCGGGTCGATCAGATCGTCGAGCTGCGCCCCGACCTCGTCCTCGCCAACGAGGAGGAGAACCGCGAGCCCGACCTCGCCGCCCTCCGCGACGCGGGCATCGCGGTGTGGACGACCGCTCCCCGCACGGTGCCCGCCGCGCTGGACAGCCTGCGCCGGATGCTCGTCGACGCCTGCGATCTCCCGGCCCCGGACTGGCTCGACGAGGCCGACCTCGCCTGGCGCGCCGTGCCGCGCTCCGACGTGCCTCGACGGGTCGTCGTGCCGATCTGGCGCCGGCCATGGATGGCGCTCGGGCGAGACACCTTCGCTGGTGACGTGCTCCGACGACTGGGGTGCGCCAACGTACTCGCGACGTCCCCCGAGCGGTATCCGCGGATCGACCTGCCGGCACTTCCAGCAGTGGACCTGGTGGTGCTGCCCGATGAGCCCTATCGATTCACGGCTGCGGACGGACCCGAGGCGTTCCCGGACGTGCCGGCCGCTCTGGTCAGCGGACGCCACCTCACCTGGTACGGCCCATCACTAGTCGAGGCTCCGGCCCGGCTGCTCCGCGAGCTCGACGAGAGGCCGGGCCGGTCGTTCCGAGGCAGCATCGCCGGGGAGTAGTCGCTCAGGAGTAGCTGTGCTCCGGACCCGGGTAGTCGCCGGTGCGGACCTCGTCGGCGTAGGTGCGTGCGGCGTCGAGCAGCGTCCCCCGCAGATCGGCATACCGCTTGAGGAACTTCGGCCCCTTGCCCGGCGTGAGCCCTGCCATGTCGGTCCAGACCAGCACCTGCGCGTCCGTACCCGGCCCGCCGCCGATGCCGATGGTCGGGATCCGCAACTCCTTCGTCACGCGCTCGGCGAGGTCGGCCGGGATCACCTCCAGCACGATCGCGAAGGCGCCTGCGTCCTGCAGCGCCAGGGCGTCCTGCACCAACCGGTCGCCGTCGTCGCCCCGACCCTGCACGCGGTAGCCGCCGAAGGCATGCACGCTCTGCGGGGTGAGGCCCAGATGGCCCATCACCGCGATGCCGGACGACGTGAGCAGCTCGACCTGCGGAAGCACCCGCTGCCCGCCCTCGAGCTTGACGGCCTGTGCTCCGCCGTCCTTGACCAACCGGAGGGCGCCGTCCAGGGCTTGGGCGGGGGACGCCTGATAGGACCCGAACGGCAGGTCCCCGACGACCATCGCACGGGTGGCCGACCGGGATACCGCCCGGGTGAGCGGCACCAGCTCGTCCAGGGTGACCGGCACCGTCGTCTCGTATCCGAGCACGTTGTTGCCGGCCGAGTCGCCGACGAGCAGCACCGGGATCCCGGCTTCGTCGAAGATCGCTGCAGTCAGCATGTCGTAGGAGGTGAGCATCGCCCACTTCTCCCCGCGATCGGTCGCGGCCTGCAGGTCGCGGATCGTGACCCGCCGGTTCGTGACCCCGCCGTAGAGGGTCTGCTCGGCTCCGCCCTGCGGCGAAGCGGCCGACTGCGCGTCGGTAGTGCTCATCGGAGCGTCCCTTCATCCGTCCGGGCGCTCGTCGCGTCCCGGCGATACCTCAGATGGTGGCACTCGCGACAGCGACCGGCACGGTGCGGTGAGCGAGCGAGGGTCACCGACGCTTTCAGCGCCGCCCGCACACCGCGCATTCCGCGTCGCCCTCGAGCGGACGCAGCGCGCAGCAGCCCGGATGCTGGCACTGCGCGAAGTCGGCGGCGGTATCGATGGTGAGGGTGTCGATGCAGACCTCGCCGCCGGTCGTGATCTCCTGCGTCGCGACCGGGCGCAGTCCGCGTCGCCGCATCCACCCGCGGGTCCGGCGACCGTTGGGCTGCGGCTTTGTCAGCGCGGCCACGACCAGGGAAGGGGGGAGGGGCCCAGACACCTGCACGCTCATGAGAAGTACTCCTTTCGCTCCCTCACTCGACCACGGGCTCCATGGCCCGACATGCGGACACGCCGGAGGATGACGGAGGCGGGTCGGCTCATCGCTCTGCGGAGTTGGCGTGCCGGTTAGGGTCGGGAACGTGCTAGCCGCCTATGCCGCCCGGATCGACAAGGACGCGCCGCTGAATGGCCTGGAGGTGGCCGATCGGCCGGAACCCGAGGTGCCGGACGGCTGGGTGCGGGTGGCCGTGCGCGCAACTGCGCTCAACCACCACGAACTCTGGTCGCTCCGCGGCGTCGGGCTCAAGGAGGAGCAGCTGCCGATGATCCTCGGCTGCGATGCTGCCGGCGTCACCGACGACGGCACCGAGGTCGTGGTGCACGCCGTGATCGGGGACCCCGCCGCCGGCAACGGCGACGAGACGCTGGACCCGAAGCGGACCCTGCTCTCCGAGCTGCACCAGGGGACCCTCGCCGAGTACGTGGCGGTGCCCGCGCGCAACCTGGTGCCGAAGCCGGCCAGCCTGTCCTGGGAGGAAGCGGCGTGCCTCCCGACCGCCTACCTCACCGCTTACCGGATGCTGACCACCCGCTCCGGCCTGACCGGCCCAGGCACGGTGCTCATCCAGGGCGCCGGTGGAGGTGTCGCGACCGCGGCACTGCTGCTCGGCAAGGCGCTCGGGCACACCGTGTTCGTCACCTCTCGCGACGAGGGCAAGCGGAAGCGGGCGTTGGAGCTCGGGGCGGACGAGGCGGTGGAGCCCGGCAGTCGGCTCCCCGCCCGCGTCGACGCCGTCCTCGAGACGGTCGGCGAGGCCACCTGGGACCACTCCCTGAAGTCGCTGCGCCCGGGCGGCACGATCGTCGTCTCCGGCGCGACCAGCGGACGCAAGCCGCCGACCGACCTGAACCGCGTCTTCTTCCTCCAGCTGTCGATCGTGGGGTCGACGATGGGAACCCTCGAGGAGCTCGAGTCGCTCGTTGCGTTGGTCGAGGAGAAGAACGTCCGCCCGCTGATCTCCGACGTGCGGCCCTTGGCGCAGGCCAAGGAGTCGGTCGCCCTGCTCGAGGGTGGCGACGTGTTCGGCAAGCTCGTCCTCACCACCTGAACGGCCGACGTTGAAGATCGCCGTCGTCGCCGGCCCGGCCCCGGGCCACGCCTTTCCGGCCGCTTCCCTCGCTACCGCGCTGCAGGGTCGTGGACACGAGGTCCTGGTGGTGACCGGGGTGAGCTGGCTGCCCGCACTGGAGCGCGCCGGCCTGCCCGCCGAACATCTGCCGTTGCTGAAGGCCGACCCCCGAGACGCCATCTTCGGCTTCCGGCTCTACGGCCGCGCCGCCGAGCAGGCCCGGCCGCTGGCCGACCAGCTCACCGCTGCAGGCGTCGAGGCGATCGTCTCGGACACCCTGACCGTCGCCGGCGCCTTCGCCGCAGACCTGATGGGCGTGCCGTGGGTGGAGCTGATCCCGCACCCGTTGCAGGACTACAGCGTCGGCCTGCCCGCCCCCGGGGCCGGATTGCAGCGCGGCCGTAATCCGATCACCAAAGGTCGGGACGCGATGCTCCGTGCGATGCACCGGAAGGGCTTACGGCAGGGCGCGAGCGAACGGGCGGAGGCCCGCAGCGGGCTCGGTCTGACCGACGGAGAGCGGATGCCGAACGGGCGGCTGGTCGCCACGCTTCCCGGCATGGAGATCGCCCGCCCGGACTGGCCGGCGAACACCGTCATCGTCGGGCCGATGGAATGGGATCCGGCGGAGTGGACCGTCGGCAACAAGGACGTCCCCCTGCCGCCAGGCGACGCCCCGCTGGTGTTCGTCTCCGCCTCGACCGCGCCAACCGGAGCGACCGGGCTGCTCGAGGCATCGCTGGTCGCCTGCGAGATGCTCGGTCTGCGGCTGGTGTCCACCCAGTTCGACACGCACGACGGGCCGCTGCCGGAGTGGGCGTCGGTCGGCCCCGGTCGGCAGGCCCCGGCCCTCGCCGCCGCGGCGGTCGTCGTCGCCGGCGGCGGGCACGGAATGCTGGCCAAAGCCCTGATCCGCGGCCTCCCGCAGCTGGTGATCCCGGGCGGCGGCGAGCAGTTCGACAACGCGAGGCGGCTGAAGCGGGCCGGCGCCGCCATCCCGATCCTGCCGATGCGGCTGAGCACGGCCAAGGCGACGACGGCGGTCGCCCGGCTCGTCGGCGACCCGCGGTACCGGCTGGCCGCAGAACGGCTCGGGGCGACCGCCCGCCACCTCGGGCCGGACTACGCCGCGCGGATGGTGGAGCGGTTCCTGGACCCGGCGCAACGGATCCGAGAACGTCCGGTCAGGTCGAGGATCGCTGCTTGACGATCTGACCAAGGGCGATGCAGACGGCACCCAGCCCACCGCCGGTCACCAGCGCCAGACACGCCTGGGCGATGTTCGCGGCGCTGCCACCGCTGTACCGGGTGTCGATGGTGAGGAACAGGATCGCCGCGAGAAGGCCGAGGGCGCCGACGGCGTAGCCGGTGATCGTGACGATCTGGGCGATGCCGTTCGCACTACCGAGCGGATTGGAGCTGCTGCCGCCGCCCGGGCCGGAGCCGTAAGGCTGCCCGGGCCCGCCGAACTGCTGTCCGCCACCGCCGTAGGGCTGGCCTCCGTACGGCTGCTGCCCGAATCCCTGCGACGGCTGCCCGTACCCTTGCTGGCCCCCGGGTTGACCGCCACCCTGCCCAGCAGGCTGGTTGACCGACGTCGGCTGGCCGTAGCCGGACTGGGGGAAGCCGGACTGACCCGGCTGGCTCGACTGCCCCGACGGGCCGCTCTGGCCGGGGGGCTGGAAGGACTCGGACACGGTTCTCCTCTCACGGTCCCCGCGATCGAGTACGGCGAGCGGAGACTCCGACAGTCTGCCGACTGCGACCGCGATGTGATCACGGACGCGCCGACCGATCAACCTTCGGGATCGTCCTCGAGCCGCGCCAGCCACGTCGCCAACCGCTCGACGGGCGTTTCGAACTCGGGGTTCTGGTCGACGAAGTCGCGCAGCCGCTCGGCGATCCACGCGAACGTCACCGACTCGTCCCCACGGCGCTCGGCGAGCTCTTCAAGTCCCCGATCGGTGAAGTACATGTGAACCCCCTCGCCCGGTTGCCTCAGGCGGAGAAAGCGGCCTCGATCAGTGCCGCCTGCTCGGCCTCGTGCACCGCAGCGACGCCGCCGGCCGGAGAGGCCATCGCCCGCCGGGAGACCCGGCGCAGCCGGGCACCCTCGGGCAGCCCCTCTTCGAGCTGCAGCTTCATGTGCGACCACGCGCCCTGGTTCGCCGGCTCCTCCTGGACCCAGACGATGTCGGTCGACGCGTCCGCCCCGTAGCCGGCGAGCACCTCGGACACTTCGTCGATCGGCGTCGGGTAGAGCTGCTCCACCCGCACCAACGCGACTTCGTCGGCGTTACCCTCCCCACCCGAGCGCTTCTTCCGCGCCGCGAGCAGGTCGTAGTAGACCTTGCCCGAGCACAGGACGACGCGACGAGGGGTGCCGGTGACCGTCGTGTCCGGGATGACCGGCTGCCACGCACCGTCGGTGAAGTCCTCCTTCGCCGAGGCGGCGGCCCGCAGGCGCAGCATCGACTTGGGGGTCATCACGACCAGCGGCCGCTTGTGCTCGAGCAGGGCCTGGCGCCGCAGCAGGTGGAAGTACTGGGCCGGCGTCGACGGCATGGCCACCGTCATGTTGTCGTCGGCGCAGAGCGTCAGGTAGCGCTCCGGCCGAGCCGACGAGTGGTCCGGCCCCTGGCCCTCGTAGCCGTGCGGCAGCAGCAGCGTGACGCCGGACTGCTGGGCCCACTTGGCCTCGCCGGAGGCGATGAACTCGTCGACGATCGACTGGGCGCCGTCGGCGAAGTCACCGAACTGGGCCTCCCACAGCACCAGCACCTCGGGCCGCGCCACCGAATATCCGTACTCGAAGCCCATGGCCGCGAACTCGCTGAGCAGCGAGTCGTACACGTAGAACGTGGCCGCGTCCGGCAGCGTCCTGAGGGGCGTGTGCTCCTGGCCGGTCTTGCGGTCGACGAGCACCGTGTGCCGCTGACCGAAGGTGCCGCGCCGGCTGTCCTGCCCGGCGAGCCGGACCGGATGTCCCTCCATCAGCAGGGAGCCGAACGCGAGCAGCTCGCCGAGGGCCCAGTCGATGGTGCCGTCGTCGATCATCTTCGCCCGGCGCTGCAGCTGCGGGGCGAGTCGCGGGTGCGGGGTGAAGCCGTCGGGCAGGTTCACCTGCGTGTCGACGATCTGCTTGATCGTCTCCAGCGGGATGGCCGTGCGCACCGATGCAACGGCACGCTCGTCGACGGTGCGGATGCCGGGCTCGCGCACCGGGGCGCTGGAGGCGTCCTTGGTCTCGCGGAACGCCTTCTCCAGGTGGCCCTGGTAGTTGCGCAGCGCTTCCTCGGCCTGCTCGAGGGTGATGTCGCCACGGCCGATGAGGTCCTCGGTGTAGATCTTCCGCACCGAGCGCTTCGCGTCGATCGTGTCGTACATCAGCGGCTGCGTGAACGACGGCTCGTCGACCTCGCTGTGCCCGCGGCGGCGGTAACAGATGAGGTCGATGACGACGTCCTTGCGGAATCGCTGCCGGAAGTCGAAGGCGAGCCGGGCGACCCGCACGCAGGCCTCCGGGTCGTCGCCGTTCACGTGGAAGATCGGCGCCTGCACCATTCGCGCGACGTCGGTCGCGTACACGCTGGAACGGCCGGACAGCGGCGACGTGGTGAACCCGACCTGGTTGTTGACGACCAGGTGGATGGTGCCGCCGGTGCGGTAACCGCGCAGCTGGGAGAGGTTGAGCGTCTCGGCGACGACGCCCTGCCCGGCGAAGGCGGCGTCCCCGTGCATCAGCACCGGGAGCACCGTGAACCCGTCCGGCCCCTTGTCGAGCATGTCCTGCTTCGCCCGAGCGATGCCCTCGAGCACCGGGTCGACCGCTTCGAGGTGGCTCGGGTTGCTGGTGAGGTGAACGGCGACCTCGCGGCCGTCCCGACCGGAGTACATCCCGTCGGCTCCGAGGTGGTACTTCACGTCGCCGGAGCCGTGCGCCGTCGACGGATCGACGTTGCCCTCGAACTCCCGGAAGATCTGCCCGTAGCTCTTGCCGACGATGTTGGCCAGCACGTTGAGCCGGCCGCGGTGCGGCATCCCGATGACGACCTCGTCGAGCCCGGCCTCGGCGGCGCCCTGCAGCACCTCGTCGAGGGCTGGGATCGTCGACTCGCCGCCCTCGAGCGAGAAGCGCTTCTGCCCGACGTACTTGGTCTGCAGGAAGTTCTCGAACGCCTCGGCCGCGTTCAGCCGCTCGAGGACGTGCAGCTGCTCCTCGGGGTCGGGACGCACGGCCGGCCGCTCCACCCGCGACTGGATCCAGCGGCGCTGCTCCGGGTCCTGGATGTGCATGTACTCGATGCCGACCCGGCGCGAGTAGGAGTCGCGCAGGACGCCCAGCACCTCGCGCAGCGTCATCGTCTTCTGGTGCGCGAAGCCGCCGACGGCGAACTCGCGGTCGAGGTCCCACAGGGTGAGGCCGTGCTCGTTGATGTC
>DATITC010000060.1:0-17023 GCA_035468175.1 Frankiaceae bacterium
CGTACGCCGGGTGTGGGACGACGTGATGGAATCGGTCCGTCGGCGCAAGCGGACACCACACGCGATCTTGGGGCACGCCGAGGTCAGCGACGTGCGGGGCAACGAGCTGGTACTCGGCTTCAACAGCGTGATGGCCCGCACCTTCGCCAACGCGCAGGACGCCGAGCGCGTCCTGCGTGAGGCCCTCACCGAGGTCGTCGGCGGCACCTGGCGGGTGACCGCCGAAGTCCTCAAGCCCGGCGCCCCCTCCCCCGGCAGCAGTTCCGGCGCCGGCGGGCCCGGCGGCGGCGGCTCACCGGCTCCGCGCGGACGTTCCTCCGGCGGGCCGGTGGACGTCTCATCCGTGGCCGACCTGCCCAGCGCGGACGACGAGGACATGCCGGAGGGCGGCTCCGGCGGCGCCCACGACCCGGTGGCGCTGCTGGCCCAAGGCCTCGGGGCTCACGTGATCGGCGAGCGCGACAAAGCCTGAGGAACGCGTCCACCGAGCTCGACCGATCACCCCCATTTCGATTTCTTGTGTGCGAGCTGCTGTTACGTGACCTGCTTCGTGCGACCGCAGGTCCGCGACTCCGCCGGCAACCCCATCGGCACGAGCAATCCGGTCCGGCTGCCGCGCTCCGGGTCGACTCTCAGCATCCCGGTCGGACGGCGCGCCTGACCGGCATCCGGCCTGCTCGCGGACGTAGCCTGAGCCCATGCCACCTTCTCGCCGTGGAGGCGCTCCGGGGATGCCACCCGGCGGCCAGCCGAACATGCAGCAGCTGATGAAGCAGGCGCAGAAGATGCAGGCGCAGCTCGCCGCGGCCCAGGAAGAGCTCGCGGCCACCCAGGTCGAGGGCAGCGCCGGCGGCGGCCTGGTGAAGGCGACCGTGACCGGCTCCGGGGAGCTCCTGTCCCTCGTGATCGACCCGCAGGCGGTCGACCCGGCGGACGTCGAGACGCTGGCCGACCTCGTCGTCGCCGCGGTTCGGGACGCCAACGGCAACGCCGCGGCTCTGCAGGAGCAGAAGCTGGGTCCCGTAGCCGGCGGCGCGGGCGGCCTGCCCGGCCTCCCCTTCTGACGGCCGGAGCGTAGACACCGGATGTACGAGGGGGCGGTCCAGGACCTCATCGATGAGCTCGGGCAGCTGCCCGGCATCGGTCCGAAGAGCGCGCAACGGATCGCCTTCCACCTGCTCGCCGCCGACCCCGTCGACGTCCGCCGCCTCGCGGCCGCGCTCGTCGAGGTGAAGGACAAGGTGCGGTTCTGCCGGGTGTGCGGCAACGTCACCCAGGACGAGCTGTGCCGGATCTGCGCCGACTCCCGGCGCGACGAGACGATCATCTGCGTGGTCGAGGAGCCCAAGGACGTCGTCGCGGTCGAACGGACCCGCGAGTTCCGCGGGCGCTACCACGTGCTCGGCGGCGCCATCAGCCCGATCGACGGGGTCGGGCCGGACGACCTGCGGGTGCGGGAGCTGCTGCACCGGCTCGCCGACGGCACGGTGCAGGAGGTCATCCTCGCGACCGACCCGAACCTCGAGGGCGAGGCGACGGCGACCTACCTGTCCCGCCTGATGGCGCCGATGGGGGTCCGGGTCAGCCGGCTGGCCAGCGGGCTCCCGGTCGGCGGGGACCTCGAGTACGCCGACGAGGTGACCCTCGGCCGGGCGTTCTCGGGACGCCGGCTGCTCGACGCCTGACGCGTCGACTCCGACCGATCTGAAGGGCAAGTCCGATTTAGCCGTTTTGAGCTGTATCGCGAGCTGTGTCCGCCGTGCACGATGTGCTCAGTGCGGGAGCGAAGGGGCTCTCGACTGACCCCTGGAGGATGTATTCGTGCGACGCCCGATCGTGCTGGCCGCCGCCGGCCTAGCAGAGGCCTAGCCGCCGCCACCCTGACCGGGACGGCGTTGCCGGCCTCCGCCGCGCCCTCTCCCACCGGACCGGCACAGGCACAAGCGTGTCTGTACGTCCTCGCGGAAGGTGGGCACGGCCGCCTGCGACGCGGAGATCCAGATCAAGGACGACGGCGTCACGCCGGCTGCGTCACCGACGTACAGCAGCGGTTACAGCCCAGCCGATCTGAGCACCGCTTATGGCATCACCTCGAGCGGCGCGACCCGCACGATCGCCATCGTTGATGCCTACGCAAGCCCGACGGCGCAGGCCGACCTCGACACCTACCGGACCAACTTCGGGCTAGGTCTTAAGCCAATTCCCCAGTACAACCAGAACGGCGGGAACACCCTGCCCGCAGGCGACGTCGGCTGGGGCCAGGAGGAGGCACTCGACCTCGACATGTCCAGCGCCGTCTGCCCGAGCTGTCAGATCGTGTACGTCGGTGCAAACTCAGCGAGATTCAGTGACCTCGTGGCTGCGGAGACCACCGCCCACAAGCTCGCCGACGTCGTCTCGAATTCCTACGGCGGTGGGGAGTTCCGGACAGAGACAAGCACGACGTACTCGAAGGCCTTCAACGTCCCGGGCGACATGACCACCATCTCCTCCGGCGACAACGGTTACGGCGTCGAGTTCCCGGCCGCGCTGAACGGTCAGTGGATCGCTGCCGTCGGCGGCACCAGCCTGACCCTCGACCCGAACACCAAGCTGCGCAATACGGAAACCGCCTGGTCCGGCGCGGGAAGTGGCTGCTCCGCCTACATCGGTAAGCCGACTTCCTGGCAGCGGGACACCGGCTGCTCCCGCCGCACCGTGGCCGACGTCTCGGCGGTGGCCGACCCGACACCGGCGTCGCCATATACGACAGCTACGGCTCCGGCAGCGGCGGCAATTGGATGGTGTTCGGCGGCACGAGCGTCGCTGCCCCGATCATCGGCGCTCTCTACGCCAACTACGGCATCCCGACCGCTGGCGTTTCCTCCACCTACGCGGCGCGGACCAACCTGAACGACGTGATCGGCGGCAGCAACGGCTCCTGTCGAAGCAACACGGCCTACCTCTGCAAGGCCGTGACCGGGTTCGACGGTCCGACCGGGCTCGGATCCCCGAAGGGCAGTGACGCGGCGAACAAGGTCGCCTTCTAACCGGGTTCTGAGTCGACTGTCAGGTTCCGCATCAGGGCCCCGGGGCAGCATGAAGGGGTGTTCATCACCAACCACGTGCTGGCCGGGGCCCTGATCGGCAGCCTGCTGCCGCCGGTCCCCGCCGTCGCCGTCGGCTTCGCCTCGCACCTGGTGATGGACAACCTGCCGCACTACGGCGAAGGCGGCGGCCCGCTGCACTTGCCGACTGCCCGCAAGGACGGGCTGCTCGGGCTGGCCGGCATCGCCTTCTGCACGGTGCTGACGCCGGCGGCCCGGAGACCCGGCATGCTCGCCGGGATCTTCGGCGCTTGCCTCCCGGACACGGACAAGCTCGGCGACCACTTCATCGGCCGCAGCCCGTGGCCGGCCGGCTTCGACCGATTCCACAAGTGGATCCAGCGCGAAGCCCCGAACCGCCTCCCCATCGAGGTGCTCACGGGGACCGGGCTGGCCCTGCTGGCGATCCGTCAGCTGCGCCGCTGACGCTGCCGCAGCTGACCCCGAGGCACGATCAGACCGACGGCCGGTTCAGCATGTGCAGTGCGGCACCGGCCACGCCCCGCCCGGCCGCCGAGCTCAACCACAGCGCCGTCTCGCCGACCTCCTCGGCGGTCACCCAGTCGTAACGACCGGACGAGCGTCGCGTGTTCACCGGCCCGAGCACCAGCGCGTTGACCCGCACACCCTTTCCCGCGCTCTCCAAGGCGAGCGAACGCGAGAGCATCAGCACCGCCGACGCCGCGACCGACACCGGCCCGGCCCCGCGGACCGGCGCCTCCGCGGTGTCCCCGACGACCATCGTGTAGGCCCCGCCGGACGGCAGCATCGGCAGGAACGCCTGCGCGAGCACCAGGTGGCTGGTGAGGTTGCCCTCGAGCACCGACCGGAACTCGTCCACCGGCGTATCGACCAGCAGCGGCCCGGAGCGCCAGCCGCCGATGCTCGCGACGACCGCGTTCAGCTGCACTCCCTCGGCCCGGAGCGAGTCCCGCAGCGCGCTCGCCCCCGTCGAGGTGCCGACGTCAGCGAACACGCCGGTCAGCTTGTCTGGCGCGTTCAGGCGGTCCCGCTGGGCGTCGAGCCGGGCCTGCGAACGGGACGGGACGATGACGCGCCAGTCTGCGGCGAGGAACCGTTCGACGACGCCTTCACCGACGGCTCCGGCTCCGCCGGCGACGAGGACGGTCTGCTCGCTCATGCGACCGCTCCGGCCGGGGTGCTCGAAATCCTCAGGCGTCGTGGATCCATGGGAGAATCCTGCCTGTGGGAACCCCGTCGTCGAAACCCTCCAACCCCCCGAAGCCACTCGTGGTCCAGAAGTACGGGGGCAGCTCGGTCGAGAACGCCGAGCGGGTCAAGCGTGTCGCGGAGCGCATCGTCGCCACCCGCAAGGCCGGGAACGACGTCGTCGTCGTGGTCTCCGCGATGGGCGACACCACCGACGAGCTGCTCGAGCTGGCTCAACGGGTCACGCCCGTGCCGCCGCCGCGCGAGCTGGACATGCTGCTGACCGCCGGCGAGCGGATTTCGATGGCGGTGCTGGCCATGGCCATCGCGAACCTCGGGGCCGAGGCCCGGTCGTTCACCGGCTCGCAGGCCGGCGTGATCACCGACTCGGCGCACGGCAAAGCCCGGATCATCGATGTGACTCCGGGGCGGATCCGCGGCGCGCTCGACGCGGGCGCCATCGCGATCGTGGCCGGCTTCCAGGGCGTCAGCCAGGACACCAAGGACATCACGACGCTGGGCCGCGGCGGCTCGGACACCACCGCGGTCGCGCTCGCGGCGGCGCTGGGCGCGTCGGTGTGCGAGATCTACACCGACGTCGACGGGGTGTTCACCGCCGATCCCCGCATCGTCCGGAACGCGAAGAAGATCGAGACGATCAGCTACGAGGAGATGCTCGAGCTGGCGGCCAGCGGCGCGAAGGTGCTGATGCTCCGCTGCGTCGAGTACGCCCGCCGCTACAACGTGCCGGTGCACGTGCGGTCGTCGTTCAGCGGTAACCCGGGTACGCAGGTCAAGGACATCCCGACCGATGGCAAGGAGAGTTCCCAGGTGGAGGACGCGATTATCCGAGGTGTCGCGCACGACCGCAGCGAGGCGAAGGTGACCGTCGCCGGCTGCCCCGACAAGCCCGGGGTGGCCGCGGCCATCTTCCGCTCCCTCGCCGCGTCCGGGATCAACCTCGACATGATCGTGCAGGTCGCGGCCGGCGCCACCGGAAGGACCGACATCACCTTCACCGCGCCGAAGACGGACGCTCCGGGTGCGGTGGCCACACTCGAGCGGGTCAAGCCGGAGATCGGGTTCGACCGGGTGCTCTATGACGAGAACATCGGCAAGGTGTCCCTGATCGGCGCCGGGATGCGCTCGAACCCCGGGGTCTCCGCGCGCTTCTTCGGCGCGCTGGCCGAGGCCGGCGTGAACGTCGAGATCATCTCGACCTCGGAGATCCGGATCTCGGTGGTCTGCCGGGACACCGACGTCGACGTCGCGGTGCAGGCCGTGCACGACGCCTTCGAACTGGGCGGCGACGCCGAAGCCACCGTGTACGCAGGGAGCGGTCGATGACCTCGTTCACCATGGGCGTGCCCGAGCGCGAGGAACCGATTCCGATGGCGGTGGCCGGGCAGTCGGCCACGCAGGCCGCACCCCGCAAGCCCACCCTCGCTGTCGTCGGCGCCACCGGCGCGGTCGGCACCGTCATGCTGAGCCTGCTCGACGAGCGAGAGGACCTCTGGGGCGAGATCCGACTGATCGCCTCACCGCGTTCGGCCGGCAAGCGACTGCGGGTCCGCGGCCGTGAGGTCAAGGTCATCGCCCTGTCGCCGGACGCCTTCGACGGTGTCGACATCGCGATGTTCGACGTGCCGGACGAGGTGTCGGCCCAGTGGGCGCCGGTTGCCGCCGAGCGCGGGGCGATCGCGGTCGACAACTCCGGGGCCTTCCGGATGGACCCGGACGTGCCGCTGGTGGTGCCCGAGGTCAACGCCGAAAGCGCGTTCTCCCGGCCCAAGGGCATCATCTCGAACCCGAACTGCACGACCCTTTCGATGATCGTGGCCATGGGCGCCCTGCACCGCGAGTACGGGCTGGAGGAACTGGTCGTCGCGTCCTACCAGGCGGCCTCCGGAGCTGGTCAGGTCGGCATCGACGTCCTCGACGCGCAGATCTCGGCGGTGGCCGGTGCCCAGCTCGGCCGCGACGCTGGCGACGTGCGCAAGGCGGTCGGCTTCGACCCGGCGAACCCGGGGCCGTTCCCGGCACCGCTGGCGATGAACGTCGTGCCCGTGGCGGGCTCGCTGAAGGACGACGGCTGGACCAGCGAGGAGCTGAAGGTCCGCAACGAGTCCCGCAAGATCCTCGGCCTGCCGACGCTGAAGGTGTCGGCCACCTGCGTCCGGGTGCCGGTCGTGACGACGCACTCGCTGGCAGTGCACGCGACCTTCGCCGCCGAGGTGACCGCCGACGGCGCCCGGGAACTGCTCCGCTCCGCTCCCGGCGTCGAGGTGCAGGACGACCTGGCGAACGGCGACTTCCCGACCCCGGCCGATGTGGTCGGCACCGACCCGACCTACGTCGGCCGGATCCGCCGAGCGCTCGACGAGCCGCGGTCGCTCGACCTGTTCCTCTGCGGCGACAATCTCCGCAAGGGCGCAGCGCTCAACACCCTGCAGATCGCGGAACTGCTCGCTTCCCGCAGCTGATCTCTCGTTGCGGCAGACCGTCGGGTGTCCCTGACCACCCATTGCGCTGCCTCACCACGAGGGGCTGACGGGAGGCGGAAACGTCAGACCGGGTTGCTCCGCAGCGCCCGCGTCTCGGTGCGCCGCAGCAGCACGCGACCGTTACTGATCTTCACCTCGAGCCGGGGTTGCGGCAGCTGCGCCGGCCCCTGCTCGACCTCCCCGTCCACGAGGCGGAACTTGCTGCCGTGCCACGGGCACTCGACGCAGTCGCCACTGATGCGGCCCTCGTGCAGCGGGGCGCCGCGGTGGGTGCAGCGGTCGAAGATGGCGACGATTCGGTCACTGACCCGGGACAGCAGCACGGGCACCCCGCCGGCCTCGACGTAGGTCGCCTTGCCTTCGGTCACGTCGGCGTCCGCGGCGACGTCGGTCCAGTCTTCGGGTGCGCCCTGGAACGCTGTCGTGTCGACGCCCACGCCGTAGGCGTAGGACAGGTGACCGCCGAGGTAGCCAGTGGCGGCGAGCAGACCGGCGCCGGCCAGCGCCAGCGCCTTCCCGCGGGCGTGCCGGCCGTGGCGGCGGGCCAGGTAGGACCAGCCGTAGATGCCGAGCGCGGCGTAGTTGCCGACGGCGTGCACCAGGCCGACCCGACGCTCGGCACCGAGGGTGTCGGACCAGTCGGACGCGCCGGTCGCCGCCGTCGGCAACGCGGCGAGCGCGCCGAACAGCGTGAGCTTGCGGGCGGCGTCTCGAGCGCCCTTGCCCCCGAAGAAGTCGAGGATGCTCACCGAGGTCCAGGCGCCGATGGGGACCGTGACCAGCATCGGGTGGGCCGGATGACCGAGCGGGGTGCCGGAGAGCAGGTCCTTCACCAGGCCGGTCGGGATGGCCTTACCGATGATCCCGGCCAGGAGCTCAGCGGGCTGGTCCAGGATCTCGGCGCTCTCGATACGGTGGACGGCTTCGACAGGCAGCGGCATGGACGACATCTTGCCCCTACGGCTGGGCGCTACGCCAGCGGGCCACGAGTAGCGGGTCCGACGGGGGATGTGGCGTGATCGACTCTCTGCCACACTGCCGCCATGCCCCCCGCGAAGCGTGGTCCCGCTCGGAAGTCGACGGCCGCCTCCGCGGCTGCTGACCCCACCCCCGAGGTGTCGCAGGCGGCCGCCAGGGCGACGAAGAAGACGGTCGCGAAGGCGGCTCCGCGGAAGACGGGTTCGGCCGCGGCGAGCACGTCAGCGAGTCCGGCCGCGAGCCCGGCGACGAAGTCGGTCAGCGGCGCGGCGGCCCGTGCGCTGAGCAGCAGAGCCGCCCGCGTCGGCAAGTCGGTCGGATCCACCGTCGGGACCGTCGCGGGCCGAGCGGAGCACGCGGCGGAGACCGCGAGGGACGTGGTCGCCGCCGCCCGGCCGCCTGTCGGCAAAGCTCCCGCCCAGAAAACCCGGAAGGCTCCGGCCCAGAAAGCCCAGAGGGCTCCCGCGAAGAAGGCGGCAGCCCGCACGCCGAGCCCGGCGCCGACAACGAGCGCGGCACCGACAACGAGCCCGACCGTCGACAGCCCGCCCGAGGCCGCCCCACCGCCACCGCCCGCACCCTCAACACAGGCACCGACTGCGGCACAAGCACCAGCACCGGCTCCGACTCCGGCTCCGGCTCCGGCTCCGGCTCCCGCGACCGCCTTCCGGGGCGAGGAGGACGCCGAGTCGGTCCGCGAGACCGGCCGCGCCATCCGTAAGCATCTCAAGCGGCAGGACCTCGGCACCTGGACGCCGCCCGCGGGCCGGCCCGAGGCACTGGACATCATCAGCGCGACCAACGTCGACCGAATCCCGTCCCTGATCCCGCTGCGGTGGACGCGCATGCTCGAGTCCCCCTTCGCGTACCTGCGCGGCGCCGCGTCGGTGATGGCCCACGACCTCGCCGGCTCCCCCACGAGCGGGCTTTCCGCGCAGATCTGCGGGGACGCGCACGTCGCCAACTTCGGTCTCTTCGCCTCCCGGGAACGCCAGCAGGTGATCGACGTCAACGACTTCGACGAGAGCCTGGTCGGCCCGTGGGAGTTCGACGTCAAGCGGCTCGCAGCGAGCATCGTCGTCGCCGGACGCGTCGCCGGCATCAAGGACAAGGCCTGCCGGGCGGCCGTCGCCGACGCGGTCCGCGTCTACCGCGAGGTGGTGCACACCCTCGCCGACATGCCGGTGCTGGCCAGCTGGTCCGCGTCGCTCGAGGGGCATCTGTCCCGGCACATCGGGATGGACGACCTCAAGCCGGTGCTCAAGGCCGTCTACGGGAAGGCGCGCAAGAACACGAGCGTCCGGGCCGCGGAGCGGATGGCGTCGAAGCACAAGGACGGCGGCTGGCGGTTCAACACCGAGCCGCCGGAGCTGACACGGCTACCCGAGAGCGAGTCCGCGGTCGTGCTCGCGGCGCTGGAGGAGTACGCGACGACCCTGCCGGCGACGCGGCAGGCGCTGCTCCGCCGCTTCGAGCCGGTCGACGTCGCGCTCCGGGTCGGCGGGCTGGGCAGCATCGGGCTGCGGACGTACGCGGTGCTGCTGCACGGCAACGGCGCGGACGACCCGATGGTCCTGCAGGTCAAGGAATCGCGAGTGCCCGCCATCGCCCGGTGGATCGGCACCGGCGAGCCCGAGCGACACCAGGGCGAGCGAACCGTCGCCGCGCAACAGCTGATGCAGACGGCGAGTGACCCGATGCTCGGCTGGACCCGGATCGAAGGCCGGGACTACCTCGTGCGTCAGTTCCGGGACATGAAGGGCAGCGTTGACGCCACGCGGCTGAAGAAGGGCCAGATCGACGACTACGGCCGGCTCGTCGGCGCCCTGCTGGCCCGGGCGCACTGCCGGGGGCTGGACCCGCGGCTGCTGTCCGGTTACCTCGGCAACGGCGAGCAGCTCGACGCAGCGATGATCGAATTCGCACTCGGCTACGCCGACCAGACCGAGCGGGACCACGCAGCCCTCGTGAAGGCAGCGGACGAAGGTCGGGTCCCGACGGTCTGACCGCACGGGCCGTCCGGACGACCGGATCGCTGGCGGCCGGCGGCCGGCGGCCGGGTGCCAGCAACTGTCGCCGGCGTGGTGGAGTGCGGTCTTTCCGATGCCGATGCATGAGCAGGGACCTCACCTGCTCTGCTCGCGAACGGATGCCACGTGTCGGTTTTCACGTCCATCCGTCCACGACTTCTGATCGTTCCCCTGCTCCTGTTGGTAGCCCTCATCGCGAGCTGCACGCCCGCCCCGAACCCGATCAGCCCGGCGAACCACCCGACCACGGTCGCCGGTCAGCGCGACGGCTACCTCCCGGCGTCCGTGCTGTACACGCAAGGTCCGCTGTGCAAGGCCTACCGGCAGGCCGCCGGGAGCCTGGTGGCGATGCTCGCCGCCGCGCGGCGCGACGGCGTCAACCTTGCGCCGGAGGAGTGCTACCGCGACTACGCAGGTCAGGTCTACTGGCGGCAGTACTGGTGCGCGCACGGCGCCTGCGGCAACGCGGCGATCCCCGGCACGAGCAACCACGGCTGGGGAAAGGCCGTCGACCTCAGGGACCAGTTCGGGGAGCTCACTCACTCCTCACCGGGCTACCGGTGGATGCGGGCGCACGCCGGCAGCTGGGGCTGGAACCAGCCGGCGAACCTGGGCGAGGCCTGGCACTGGGAGTGGGTCGGCGACGGCGGCACGTTGCACGGCTACACCGTTCACCCCGAGTTGTTCGGATGGGCGGCCTTCCGCTGAGTGCCCGACGGCACCGGCAGCGCGACGTCAGTCCTTCGCCAGGGGAACGTCTCGCGGAAGCAGCTTCGATTCCGGCACCGGGTGGGTGAGGTCGAGGTCCGGAGGTGGGGGCGGCGGCGGAGGCGCGAGCCAGCTCTGCCAGTGCTCCGCGTTGACGACCGGCGGGATCGCCGTCTGGAAGCGGTTCAGCAGCCCCATCGATTCGATCTCCTGCGGGTTCATCGGCGCGAAGCCGGGAGCCGTCGGCGCGACCTGGAGGTAGCGCCCCATCGACGGCACGCCGTGTGAGAGCAGGAAGAGCAGGTAGATGCCTGGCGTCGCGACGTAGCCGTCGGGCGGTGCCTGCACCGACAGGGTCGAGTCGGTCCGGCTGACGATCGTCAGCTCGACGAGCCGCTGGTTGAAGTTGAACGAGTGGGTGACGGAGCCGCAGCGCACGATGACCACCTCGTCCACGCTCGCCGCGTCCGGGGTCGAGATCGGGAACGTCTGGTCGTACTGCACGCCGGCGGGGGCGTCCGCCAACGTCGGCCGCGCACCGGCGAAGAGGTATGGCGGGCTGTAAAGCTCGATCCGCAGTTCGCCTACGTCGTAGGGCGGCTGGTTCCACGAGCCGTCCGTCCCAGCGGTGAGCACGCGCGCATCCGGGAGCAGGATCGCGGTGGCGTGGTAAAGCCTCGCGACGGTGGCGTTCGCGACGAGTTTCCAGGTGTCGGTACTCGGGTCGTAGATCTCGGCTTCGTAGACGGGCGCCGCCGAATTGTCGGACTGGCCCTGGTCACTGCCGTTGCAGACGAAGACCGTGCCGTCGGGGAGCAGCACGGAATCCGGCATGACTCGCGGGTGGGTCATCGGGGCTACCAGCCTCCACCCCATCGGGTTGGCTTCGGTGTCGAGCACCTCGGCCGTGCGGGTGGCGGGCGCCGAGAGCCCTCCGGTGGGGCCGCCACCACCGATCATCATCACGCTGGCCCGGTAGGGCGGCGTGCTCGTCGGGCGCAACGGCAACAGCGCTACCGTCCCTTCCACGCCGTAGGTGCGGCTCGCCCGGTCCGGCCGGTTAGCGGCCTCCAGGGTGCCGGGCCGGACCTGGAAGGTCTGCAGGTCCAGGAACTGGGTGGTCGTGTTCGCGTGGACCAGAGCCGTCTTGTTCGGCAGGACGATCAGGAAGGGGTAGAGCGCGGCACCCGGCCGGAGGATGTCGATCACCCCCGTCTCCGGCGCCAGGCCGGTCGCCCGGTCCCAGACCTCGAAGGTGTTGTTGACCTGAAGCGGAGGGATGTCGCTGCGAGCGTGCCCGCCGGTGAAGAGGACTCTCCCGTCGGGCAGCGTCGTCGCCGACGGGTACCAGCGCGGCATGCGCATGTCCCCGAGGTAGTGCCAGTGGCCGCCGCCCGGCCCGCCGGGGATGAACTCGTGGATCGCCTGGACGGGCTTGGGGCGGACGTAGCCCTCCCGGTCCCCGCCGACTACGATCAACCGGCCGTCCGGGAGGAACGCGTGACCCCCGCAGAAGATGTTCTCGAGGTCGGGCAGCGGCCCCTCGTAGGACGGGTGGAGCAACGAGCCGGAGGCGAGGTCGAGCACGGTGGACACCGCATACAGCGGCGGGTTCGGATCCTGGGTCGGGTCATCCGGGGGCCGGAAGCTCCAGAACAGCACCTGGTTGGTGTGCAGGAGCGCGGCGTGCACCCCGATGACACCGGAGGTGAACGGGGCCATCTCCCAGCGGCCGGCGTCGGCCGGAGGGCGGGTCGACGGCTGCGGAGCCGGGTAGACGACGTAGGCGTCGCGTCGGTCCCAGAAGACCGCGGCGCGTTCGAAGTGGCTGGCCCGGCCCCGCAGCACGTCCTGCTCGTCGCTGGTCGGGAAGCCGTAGCCGCTGTGCTCGGGGCCCCCGTCGGCCGAATACCGGGCGAGGATGGCGCCGTGCACCTCGTGCGCCCCGATCGCGGGAGTCCAGTAGATCGAGCCGCCCTGGAAGTCGTTGAACCGGCCGTTCACGACGGAGGTCTCATCGGTCCGCGGGTAGCCGAGGAAGCCCGTCTCCCACCCCAACGCCTGCCATTTGTCCCGGATGGCGCCGTGGACCTCGTGCGCTCCCGTGCTCGGGCTCCAGTAGATCGAGCCGCCTTGATAATGCGTGAACCGTCCCCTGCCGTCCGGGGTATGCATCTCGCCGGTGACGGCCTGCCCGAGAAAGCCCTGGGGCCCCCCAAGTGCGTTGTACTTGTCGGTGATCGCGGACATGGCACTCCCCCGCATGCTCGTCGAGGCCGATCGGTCCGGCCGCGAACACCTAAGCGGGTTCAGCTGTCGCCGGGAAGGCCCCACACGCAAAGGGGGCAGAAGAACGTCCGGAGCCCCGGAAACCGAGTGCGCTTTCCGATGGCTTTCGGACGATTTGGGCGCGCCTTTGCGGTCAGCGCCGACGGCGACGACTACTCAGCCGCGGCGAGACCCACCGGACAGGAGACACCGGTGCCGCCGAGGCCGCAGTAGCCGTTCGGCACCTTGGCCAGGTACTGCTGGTGGTAGTCCTCGGCCGGGTAGAAGGCGCCCGCCGGCAGGATCTCCGTGGTGATCGGGCTGTAGCCGGCCTGCGCCAACCGCTGCCCGTAGGCCACCCGGCTCGCCTCGGCGACCTCGTGCTGGGCCTCGCTCGTCGGGTAGATGGCTGAGCGGTACTGGGTGCCGACGTCGTTGCCCTGACGCATGCCCTGCGTCGGGTCGTGCGACTCCCAGAACACCTTGAGCAGGTTCTCGACGCTCACCTTCGAGGGGTCGAACACCACCCGGACGGCCTCGGTGTGTCCGGTGCGGCCCGAACACACCTCCTCGTAGGTCGGGTTCGGGGTGAAGCCGCCGGCGTAGCCGACCTCGGTCGAGTAGACACCCTCGGTCTCCCAGAACACGCGCTCGGCCCCCCAGAAACAGCCGAGGCCGACGATGATCTCGTCGAAGCCCTGCGGAACCGGAGCGTCGAGCGGGGTCCCGAGCACGAAGTGCCGCGCGGGGACGGGGATGCGACGGTCGCGGCCGGGCAGAGCCTCGTCCGCGGTGGGGATGGTGGTCTTCTTACGCGTCATCCACATGCCTCGTTCAACACCCGAACGCGTCCCGTCGTTCCGTGAGAACCCCCGCCCCCCTCCGTCGATCAACTGCACCGAACAGCCGCGGACGGCGGTCACCGGACAGTTGATCGACCTCGGCGGGCGGGACGGCTTCAGTCCTGCCCGGTGCCCTGGACGCCGAGCAGTTGCTGACGGAGGAAATCCCGCTCGAGGCGCATGTGGTCCACCCGCTGGTCGACGACGAGCGCGCCGTGGCCGGCGTCGTAGGTGTGCAGCTCGAACGGCACCCCCCGCTGACGCAGGCGCGCGACGTAGTTCTGCACCTGCCGGATCGGGCACCGAGGGTCGTTCTCCCCGGCGAGGATCAGCACCGGTACCCGGACGTCGTCGACGTAGGTGATCGGGGACGAGCGCTCGTAGCGTTCCGGCACCGCCTCCGGCGACCCGCCGAACAGAGACCGGTCGTAGGCCTTCAGCGCTTCCATCTCGTCGGCGTAGGCGGAGACGTAGTCGGCTACCGGCACGATGGCCGCGCCCGCTGCCCACAGGTCGGGCTGGGTGCCGAGCGCGAGCAGCGTCAGGAAGCCGCCCCACGAACCACCGGCGATCGCGGTGCGCTCCGGATCGATGACGCCGCGGGAGACCAGGTCGGCCCGAACGGTCGCGACGTCCTCGAGCTCGATGAGTCCGGGCGCCGCCTCCAACGCGTCCCGCCACGTCGCGCCGTAACCGGTGGACCCGCGGTAATTGACCCGCACCACGGCGAAGCCGGCGTCGGTCAGCGCGGCCGAGCGGGCGTCGTAGGCGTCCTCGTCGTGCGCGGCCGGACCGCCGTGGACGTCGAACACGGCGGGGTAGCCGTTCGGCCCGGGCTCGGCGTCCGGCACCAGCAGCAGCGCGTGCAGGCGACCGGCGGGAGTGTCGATCTCGACGTCGGACACGCCCACGCCGGGCGGCGCCGCCGGCCCTTCCGGTGCGACGACGACCGTGCCTGCCAGGTCCCGGATCTGCGGCGGGACGGCCGCGGAGGTCCACCAGACCCAGACCGAGCCGTCCGGGCGCGCGGTCGCTCCCTCGACCACACCCGGCGGCAGGCCGAGCGGGGTCAGCTCCCCGGACGCGAGGTCGTAGCGCCACACGTCCGAGCGGGCCCGGAAGCTGCGCCGGACCAGCAAAGCGCCGCCGTCCGGATACCAGCTGGCGGTGAGCTCGCCTTCGAGTTCGATCGGAAGTTCCTCGACGGTCCCGGAGGCGCCGTCCCATAAGGCGAGCTCGGACCGGCCGTGCCGTTCGTGCTCGACGAGCATCCGGGCTGGCCCCTCGACCGGTTCGAAGCCGCCGGCGGACAGGCCGAAGCCGGGTCCGTCCCACAGGTCCGCGATGGTGGTGCCCTCCGGGCGGACCAGCCGGAGGGCCGGGTGCCGGTTGTCGCCGTGCTCCGCGTGCTCGAGGCAGACGAGGGTGCCGTCCAAGCTCACGTCGGTGACGTTGGCGTCCTCGACGGAGACATAGATGCGTTCGGCGGCGTGGGCGCCCGGATCGAGCCGCCACACCTCCGCACCGCCGTCGTCACTGCGGCCGATGTAGGCGGTGCCGTCCCGACCGAGCGCGAGCCCGGAGGGGTAGCCGGCGGCGAGCGACGGCGCGGCCGGCTGTGCCGAGCCCGACCCGTCGAACGGCTCGGTCTGCCAGACCCCGAACTCGTCCCCGTCGGTGTCGGCGAACCACCACACGGTCGTTCCGTCTAGCGAGATGTCCGACATCCAGGTGCCCTGCGGGCGCCGGGTGAGCTGGCGGAGTTGGCCGCCTGGGGACCAGGTGTAGACCTCGTAGGTGCCGGAGGAGTTCCCCCGCAGCACGCAGGCGTCCGGTGCATCCCAGGCCCAGTGCGGCAGGCTGACTCGTGGTGCGCGGAACCGCTTCTCCCAGACGGGGGCGCCGTCCGGTGCCTCCGCTGCAGGTGCGGAGCCGGATGGAATGGTCATGGCTCGATGGTGCCGCAGACCGGTCGGCACGGCAGGGACTTCAAAACGCAGTCTGCTGTCCGACCTAACCACGTCTCCACTGGCGGGGGAGGACGGGGTCGGTAGCGGCAGCCGCGCCGACGACGTGCCCGGCGAGGTCCAGCTGCACGGTGTCCGACGACGGCAGCAGCACCGCTTCATGGGCGAGATCAGCGAGGTCGGCGGCGCCGTAGGCTCCGTCGTCACCCCCGAGGGTCAGGATAGTCGCGCCGCGGCGCCGGGCGTCCGACACCCCCTGCAGCAGTCCGGCGGGCGCGCTGGCCGGAGCCACGACGAGCAGGGTCGAGCGGCGGACGTCGGCGAGCCGGTCGACGCCGACCGAGAGATGCGCCGGTGCGTGGGCCGGGACCCGCCAGCGCACGAGCGTCGGCGCAGGACGCGTCCCGGGGTTAAGCCGGGCGCCGTCGGCGAGGTGGGCGACGAGGTGCCACGGCTCGTCGTCCGGGGTGCCGATGACGAGCAGGTCGTCGGTGCGCTCGGCGCTGGTGCGCACCGACCGACCCAGCTGACGGGCATCAGCCCACCAGTCACAGCGGCGGAGCTCAGCGGCCAGTGCGGCGAGCCGTCCCAGGTCCATTCGTCCTCCCGTGGGTCTCCCGCCTATCGGAACGGCAGCCGGGAGTTGAACGTCAGGCGACACCTTCCGGCGAAGCGCCGGTGACCTGCACACCCGGACGGTCGCTGCCCGGGTTGATGCCGCCCTTGGTGGCGATGACCACGCTGTCCCGGTTGCTCTCGAGCTCCGAGCGGAGCGCGTTCGTCAGGATCTTCTCGGAGGCGCCGAAGCGCGGATTCGCATCCCCTGGATCACCTGATCAGGAAACCCGAGAACAGTTCACAGCGGCGTCAGCCCGACGATTCCTCCCCTGACGTTTGCGCAGATAGCGCGGACGGATCGGAGAGCCGGATGAGGCGACGCTGGATTCTGCCGACTGTTCTGGTCGGTGTGCTCGCGGCCGCATCCTGCCAGCCGACGCCGGCCCCGCCGCCGGCTCCGTTCTCGTCGATCGCCGCGTGGCAGTCGACCACCTGGGCCTGGGCCAAGCTCGTTCGCGTCGTCGGCGGCGTCAATGACGACGGCATGCTGATCCGGGAGAGCGACTCCGGCAGCATCGTTCCCGTCCTGACAGCCACGCTGATGTCGGTCGCGGACGAACCCTGGCGCCCCTCAGTCATCAATCCCAACAACCAAGAAACCCTGACCCACAGCGCTCGCCGCGTGGGTTCAGGGGTTTCCTATCTCCTGAGAGATGACGGTGTCGGGGTGGCGGGATTCGAACCCACGGCCTCTTCGTCCCGAACGAAGCTCGCTACCAAGCTGCGCCACACCCCGGTGGCCTGGGCAAGTCTAGCGGACGCTGGGGCGGTCCCGCCGCTGTCGTTCGGTCGGCGGTCGGCTCACGAGCAGGTCCGTGGCGTGAGCGTCAGCAGCGTCGCCTCCGGGCGGCA
>DATITC010000061.1:0-9594 GCA_035468175.1 Frankiaceae bacterium
GACGTAGGACTTCTGGGCCAGCAGCATCCGCTTCACGTCGGCGTGCTCGATGATCGGCACCTGCGGCGCCGTCGGGTCCTTGGCCGCAACGGGCCGCCCCTGCGGACGGGTGCGGGCGTACTCGACCGACTTGAGGTCTCCGGTGTAGCCGAGAGCGGTCGCGCCCGCCCCGACGCCGATGCGGGCCTCGTTCATCATGGGAAACATGTAGGAGACGCCGCGGTGCGGTTCGCCGACGAGGTAGCCGACAGCACCCGCTTCCCCGCCCGGCCGGTACTTGCCCTCGCCGAAGTTCAGCATCGTGTTGGTGGTGCCGCGATAGCCCATCTTGTGGTTCAGGCCGGCCAGCACCACGTCGTTCCGCTCACCGAGCGAGCCGTCCGGGTTGATCAGCACCTTCGGCACGACGAAAAGCGAGATGCCCTTCACCCCGGGCGGTCCGCCGGGGATCTTCGCGAGCACCAGGTGGACGATGTTCTCGGACAGCTCGTGCTCGCCCGCGGAGATCCACATCTTGTTGCCGAACACGCGGTAGGTGCCGTCCGGCCGACCGTCGACGAGCTGGGGCTCGGCCCGGGTGGTGATGTCCGATAACGACGAACCGGCCTGCGGCTCGGACAGGCACATCGTCCCGAAGAAGCGCCCCTCGACCATCGGCTTCACGTAGGTGTCGACCTGCTCGGGGGTCCCGTGGGCGACGATCAGGTTCGCGTTGCCGATGCTGAGGAACGGGTAGCTCGAGCTGCCGACGTTCGCCGCCTGGAACCAGGCGAAGCAGGCGCTCGACACGACGCCGGGCAGCTGCATCCCACCGACCTCGTAGTCGAGGTTGCTGCCGGTGAGGCCGGTGTCGGCGAAGACCTTCAGGGCCTCGGCGACCTCGGGGATCATCGTCACCCGCTCGCCGTCGAAGGTCGGCTCGTGCTCGTCGGCCTTCTTGTTGTGCGGCGCGAAGTGCCGGGTCGCGATCTGCTCCGAGAGGTCGAGGACCGCGTCGAACGTCTCCCGCGAGTGGTCGGCGAACCGGACGCGCTTGGTCAGCTGTTCGACGTCGAGCCACTCGTAGAGGAGGAAGTCGAGATCCCGACGGGAGAGGAGCTGCGAGGGCATACGGCCACGGTAGTGCCGATCGGTCCCGTCATCCGCGGCCGAGGCTGCGGGCGGGGTAGCGGAAGGACCAGTACCGGGGCAGGGCTAGCGAGGCGACGACGACGGGCGGTCGCCACACCTCGCGCGCCTACACCCGACACCGCCGCTGTGCACAGCAACGCGATCTGGGGGAGGTCACCCGGCTGGAGCAGCAGCCGTCCGAGGCCGACCTGCACGAAACCGATCAGCATCAACTCGCAGATCGCGGCGGCGGCGAGCCCGCGGGCCAGCCCGCTGGACCAGCCCACGGCCCACGGGACGGCGAGCAACACCAGCAGCGCGACGCCGACCGACGCGTTCACCTCGGACAGCGCGGTCACCAGCACGAGAGCCGCGGTCGCGCCCAGGCACAGACCGAACTCACGGCCGGGATCGGGTTCCGGAGCCGGGGGTGGTGTTCGTCGGAACGTCAATGTTCGCACCCCGCAAGTGCACGCCGGTCCGGCCGGCGGCGCCAGCCTCGCGACCCGACCCTCACGGGTTCCTCACGCATCCCTCACGGCTGGAAGCGGTAGCCCATACCGGGCTCCGTGATCAGGTGCTGGGGACGGCTGGGCTCGTCCTCGAGCTTGCGCCGGAGTTGCGCGATGTAGATCCTGAGGTAACTGCTGTCGGTGTAACCCTGCTGCCCGCGCAGCTCCGCCAGCAGCTGCCCCTGGCTGATGAGCCGGCCCGGGTGACGAAGCAGCACTTCAAGCAGATGCCACTCCGTGGGCGTGAGCGCCACCCGCTCCGACCGGCCGTCCGTGCCGGAGCGCTCAACCGTTTTCGCCACCAGGTCCACCGATGCCGACCCGATTCGAATGAGCGGATGGACCTCGTCGACAACCGCGCGTCGGGTCACGGCTCGGAGTCGGGCGACGAGCTCCCCGACGTCGAACGGCTTGGTCACGTAGTCGTCGGCACCGGCTTCGAGCGCATCGACCTTGTCGCCGCTGCCGGCCCGACCGGACAGCACCACGATCGGCGTTCGCGAGTAGGACCGGACGGCTCGAATGATGTTCATCCCGTCCAGGTCTGGGAGGCCGAGATCGAGCACGATGACGTCCGGGGGCGTGCTGGCCACCTGGTTCAACGCCGCGGTACCGTCGGCCGCCATCGCCACCTCGTAGCCGCGAGCGGTCAGGTTCAGTCCCAGCGCCCGCCGGATCTCCGGATCGTCCTCGACGACGAGGACGCGCGAGGTCACCGCGCTCCCCGCTCCGCCGGCGCGGCTTCGTCGGCCGCCAGGTCGGGCGAGGGCGCGGCCTCAGGCACGCGATTCCCGGCGACGGGTAGAGAGATCACGACCGTGAGGCCACCGCCAGGCGTGTCCTCCATGCGAAGGCTGCCGTGCATCGCCTCGGTGAATCCCCGAGCGATGGCGAGCCCGAGTCCGATGCCGGGGCTGCCACTCGTGGACAGGTCGTCCTGCCGCTGGAACGGGGCGAACGCTTGCGCCCGCGCGTTCTCCGGAAGGCCCGGACCTCGATCGATCACCCGTAGTTCCACTACCGCACCATGGGTGCTCCCCGCGACCCGGACCGGTGTCCCAGCAGGGCTGTACCGGAGCGCGTTATCCACCACGTTCGCGATCACCCGATCCAGCAGCCCGGGATCGGCAAGTACCTCGGGAAGGTCGGTCGGGACGTCGACCTCCACCGCATCCGGGTCGGCGTTGTGGCTGACGGTCAAGTTGACCACGTCCTCCAGCCCCAGCGCGCGCGGGAACACCGAGAGCACGCCCGCCTGGAGCCGGGACAGGTCGAGCAGGTTGGTCACCAGCCCGGTGAGCCGGTCCAGGGCGGCATCGGCGCTGGAGAGGAGCTCGGCCCGGGCCGTCTCGGTCCAGTCGACGTCAGCAGAACGGAGGCTGGAGATCGCGGCCTTGGCCACCGCGAGCGGGCTCCGCAGATCGTGACTGACGGCGTTCAGCAGGGCGGTGCGCATCCGGTCCGCCTCCGCCACCGGCTCCGCAGCCGCTGCCGCCTCCTGGAGCTGTCGCTGCTGATACGCCGCGGCGACCTCGGCCGCGAAGGCGGCGAGGACGCGCTGATCCTCGGCGGGCAGGGCGCGGCCGCGCAGGACCAGGGACAGCCCGTCGGGGACCGGCACCTCGATGTCGCCGTCTTCGGGGTGCATGCAGGGGCTCTCCCCGATGCTCGCGAGGCACGTCCAGGTCCCGCGGAGGCTGCCGGAACCGGCGGCCGGTTGGGCGCTGCCGACGCTTCCGGGTGCGGTGCTCTCCTGGCGGAGCAGGCTGACCGACGACATCCCGAAGGTCTCCTGCACCCGCTCCAGCAGCGCGGGCAGCGCCTGCTCGCCCCGGAGCAGGCTGCCGGCCAACGCGGAGAGCGTCTCGGCCTCGGCGCTGGACCGGGCCGCCTCGCGGCTGCGCCGGGCGGACAGGTCGACCACCGAACTCACGAGAACTGCGACGAGGACGAAAGCGACCAGGGACAGCACCCCGTCGGCGCTGGCGATAATGAGGCTGTGCGTGGGCGGCGTGAAGTACCAGTTGAGGAGCAGTGCGGCGGCCACCGCGGCGATGAACGCGGGGTAGAAGCCGCCGATCAGCGCCACCACGACGACGCCGACCAGGTAGAGCAGCGATGCGACCGTCGGTGAAAGCTGGTCCCGGAACACGGCGAGCAATGGCGTCAGCCCGCCGAGGAGGACGACGCCGACCGCCGTGCCGGTGAGACGCCGGCGCACCGTGAGTCCGCGGGTGACCCGCGGCAGCACGCGTCCCTTGCCGACGTATTCGTGGCTGACCATGTGTACATCGATGGCCCCGGACATCCGCGTGACGGTCGCGCCGACCCCGGCGCCGGTCAGCGCCGCCCGCAACGGTGGACGTCGGCTGGCGCCGAGCACGATCTGTGTCGCGTTGGAGGCTCGAGCGAAGTCGAGGAGTGCGCGAGGGGTGTCGTCACCGACCACCGAGTGGTAGCTGCCGCCCAGCGACTCCACGAGCACTCGCTGGGCCGCCAGAGCAGCGACGCTCGCGCCGGCCAGGCCGTCGCTGCGCGCCACGTGCACCGCCAGCAACTCGCCGCCGGTGGCGCGGGCCGCGATCCGCGCTCCCCGGCGGAGCAGTGTGTCCCCCTCCGGGCCGCCGGTCAGTGCCACGACGACGCGTTCCCGGGTCTCCCAGGTTCCCTCGATGCCGTTCTGCTCGCGATAGCGCTGCAGCCCCTCGTCGACCGAGTCCGCCAGCCACAGCAGGGCCAGCTCGCGCAGCGCGGTGAGGTTGCCGGCGCGGAAGTAGTTGCCGAGCGCCGCGTCGACCTTCTCAGGGGCGTAGATGTTGCCGTGCGCCATCCGGCGCCGCAGCGCTTCCGCGGTCATGTCGACCAGCTCGACCTGATCCGCGGCCCGCACCACCGAGTCGGGCACCGTCTCCCGCTGCGGGACTCCGGTGATCGCTTCGACGACGTCGTTCACCGAATCCAGGTGTTGGATGTTGACGGTGCTGATGACGTCAATACCGGCTTCCAGCAGCAGTTCCACGTCCTGCCAGCGCTTCTCGCGCTCGGAACCCGGCACGTTGGTGTGCGCGAGCTCGTCGACCAGTGCGACCCCCGGCTTACGAGCCAGGACGGCGTCGACGTCCATCTCGGTGAAGGTCGTTCCGCGGTATCCGATCTCCTTGCGCGGCACCAGCTCCAGGCCGATGAGCTTCTCCGCCGTGCGCGGCCGGCCGTGCGTCTCGATGTAGCCGACCACAACGTCCGTTCCACGGAGTGCCCGGCGGTGCCCCTCGTCGAGCATGGCGTAGGTCTTACCGACTCCGGGCGCCGCGCCCAGGTAGACGCGTAGCTGGCCTCGTCCCATCTCTCACCCCTCGGCTCTGGCCCCTCGATTACCGGCCCCGGAAGGGGTGCTGCCGGTCGAGCGCGAGATTGACCTGCAGCACGTTGACCGTCGGCTCCCCCAGGAACCCCAGCGTTCGTCCGGACCGATGCGCGTCGATGACCCGGAGGACGCCCCCGGCCGAGATGCCCCGGGCCCTCGCGATCCGGGGGGCCTGCAGCCGGGCGTAGGCGGGACTGATGTCAGGGTCGAGCCCGGAACCGGACGCGGTGACCGCGTCCGCCGGCACGGCCGGGTGCGCCGGGGCCGAGCCACGGACCGGAACGATCTGCGCCGCGGAGACGTCATCGCCGAAGGTCGCGCACTGCACGGCCATCCCCGCGAAGGTCGCGACGAACGGCTTCGCCGGGCAGGCCTCGTTGACGCTCACCACGCGGGTAACCGGGCCCGAGTAGCCGGTCGCCCCGGCCTTCGGAGCCCCGTGGAAGACGGCGAGCACGGCACCGACACCGGCTGGCGTGCAGTACGGGCGCGAACCGTCCACGCCCTCCAGCTGACCGACGGCGAGACTGCGGGTGCAGACCTGGGTGAGCAATGACTGCGTCCCGGTGTCCCCTGCGGTCGCCGGGTCCGGCAAGGTGTCGACCACCGACTCCGGCCCGAGGTTCGACGCCGCCGATGCCGTCGGGTCGTAGCCGTCCCCGGCCGCGGACGGACGTGGCTGCAGGTATTGGACGAGCGGGTTGCCGTCCGGAGCGAGGAAGGACTGGCCGATCAGGCGAGAACCCACGGCCGTGCCGTCGACCTTGATCAACGAGCCGTCCGCCCGAGACTTCAGGCCAGGGATCTGGGCCGCTGCTGTGACCGCCAGCGGGTAGAGCACGCCGAGCAGAACGGTGAGGACGATCAGGATCCGCAGCGCCGCCGCGTGCTGGCGAAGGGTGGACAGGAAGCGCGCCATGTTTATCGGATCCCTGGGAGAAATTGAATAAGGAGGTCGATGACTTTGATCCCGACGAACGGGGCGATCAGGCCTCCCAGGCCGTAGACGCGGATGTTGCGCCGCAGCATCTGGGACGCGCTGCTCGGGGTGTACCGGACTCCTCGGAGCGCCAGCGGGATCAGGCCGATGATGATCAGCGCGTTGAAGATGACCGCGGACAGAATCGCCGACTCCGGCGAGTGCAGCCGCATGATGTTGAGCTTGTCCAGCCCGGCGTAGACCCCCGCGAACATGGCCGGGATGATCGCGAAATACTTGGCGACGTCGTTGGCGATGGAGAAGGTGGTCAGGGACCCGCGCGTGATCAGCAGCTGTTTGCCAATTTCGACGATCTCGATGAGCTTCGTCGGGTTGGAGTCGAGGTCGACCATGTTCCCGGCTTCCTTCGCCGCGGAGGTCCCCGAGTTCATCGCGACACCGACGTCGGCCTGGGCGAGCGCCGGAGCGTCGTTGGTGCCGTCGCCGGTCATCGCGACGAGCTTGCCGCCCTCCTGCTCCCGCCGGATGAGGGCCATCTTGTCCTCGGGCTTGGCCTCGGCGAGGAAGTCATCGACGCCGGCCTCGTCCGCGATGGCACGGGCGGTCAGCGGATTGTCCCCGGTGATCATGACGGTGCGGATCCCCATCGCCCGCAGCTCGTCGAAACGCTCCCGCATCCCGGACTTGACCACGTCCTTGAGGTGAATGACGCCCAGCACGCGGGCCGAGTCCTGCTTGCTCTGCGTGCCCTGAATGCTCTCTGCCACCATGAGGGGGGTGCCGCCGGAGGCGCCGATGCCGTCCACGATTTCGCCGACCTCGGCCGGCACCTCGCCACCATGCTCCCGGACCCAGTTGATCACCGAGCCGGACGCGCCCTTGCGGACCTGCCGCGGCGGCCCTCCGTTCTCGGTCAGATCGACGCCGCTCATTCGCGTCGACGCGCTGAACGCGACGAAGGTGGCGTGGGTCAGCTCGCCGGGGTGACGCTCCCGCAGCCCGTAGACCTGCTTCGCCAGGACGACGATGCTCCGGCCCTCGGGCGTCTCGTCCGACAGCGACGACAGCTGGGCGGCGTCGGCCAGTTCCGCCCCAGTGACGCCGCTGGCCGGTGTGAACTCACTCGCCTGGCGGTTGCCGAGCGTGATCGTGCCGGTCTTGTCCAGCAGCAGCGTGTTCACGTCGCCCGCGGCCTCGACGGCTCGACCGGACATGGCGAGCACGTTGCGCTGCACCAGCCGGTCCATTCCGGCGATGCCGATTGCGGAGAGCAGCGCGCCGATGGTGGTCGGGATCAGGCAAACGAGAAGCGACACGAGCACGATGCCGGCTACCCCGTCCGTGCCCAGCGCCGCGGTATCGGGGATGCCGGGCTGCGAGGTCTTGGCGAAGATGGCCAGCGGCTGCAGGGTAGCCACCGCCAGCAGGAAGATGATCGTCAGTGAGGCCAGCAGGATGTTGAGCGCGATCTCGTTCGGCGTCTTCTGCCGGCTTGCCCCCTCCACCAGCGCGATCATCCGGTCGATGAAGCTCTCTCCGGGCTTCTGCGTGATGCGGATGATCACCCGGTCGGACAGCACTTTGGTGCCGCCTGTGACGCTCGACCGGTCACCGCCGGACTCCCGGATCACCGGCGCCGATTCCCCGGTGATCGCGGACTCGTCGACCGACGCGACGCCGTCGATGATGTCCCCGTCGCCCGGGATCAGGTCGCCCGCCTCGCAGACGACGATGTCGCCCTGCGCGAGCTGCGGCGCCGGGACGGCCTCCTCCCGCAGTTCGCCGGACGCGACGCCCGGCTTCCAGTCGATGGCCCGACGGGCCACCGTGTCGGTCTTGGCCCGACGCAGCGCTTCCGCTTGCGCCTTGCCTCGACCTTCGGCGACCGCCTCGGCCAGGTTGGCGAACAGAACGGTCAGCCACAGCCACACCGCGATCTGGATCGCGAAGCCGGTGTGCTCGCGGATCGCGAGGACGGTCGTGAACACGGACCCGATCTCGACGATGAACATGACCGGGTTGCGATACAGCGTGCGGGGGTCCAACTTCTTGGCCGCGTCCGGCAACGACCGGAGCAGCTGCTTGGGGTCGAGCAGACCGCCGGAAACTTGCCGGGGCCGCCCACCTGAGCCGTCCCTCGGCCGGGCCTTTTCGGGCGCCTCAACGGTGGTCGTGGACATCAGTGCAGTCCTTCCGCGAGCGGGCCCAGTGCCATGGCCGGGAAGTACGTGAGCGCCACGACGATGAGCGTCACGCCGGTCAGGAGGCCGATGAACAGCAGCCGGTGGGTGGGGAGGGTTCCGGCCGAAGCCGGCACCGGTCGTTGACGGGCGAGCGAACCAGCGAGGCCGAGAACGAAAACAATTGGCAGCAGCCGACCGAGCAGCATCACGACGCCGAGCGCGCTGTTGTACCAGTCCGTGTTGACCGTCAGACCGGCAAAGGCCGAGCCGTTGTTGTTCGCCGCCGACGTGAAGGCATAGAGGACCTCCGCGAACCCGTGCGGCCCGCTGTTGAGCATGCCGGCCCGCTGCCCCGGCAACGCCATGGCGAGGCCGGTGCCGACGAGGACGAGGGTCGGCGTGGTCAGCAGGTAGAGGGACGCGAACTTGACTTCCCGGCCGGCAATCTTCTTGCCCAGGTACTCCGGGGTCCGGCCGACCATGAGGCCGGCGATGAACACGCTCAGAACAGCCAGGATGAGGATTCCGTACAGCCCCGAGCCGGTACCGCCCGGGGCGACCTCGCCGTACATCATGTTCAGCAGGGTGACGGCGCCGCCCAAGCTGGTGTACGAGTCGTGGAAGCTGTCCACGGCACCCGTCGAGGTCCCGGTGGTGGCGGAGGCGAAAGCCGCCGAGTTCGGTACGCCGAACCTGGCCTCCGTGCCTTCCGCAGCTGCGCCGACCGTAGTCGGCACCGTGCCGTGGTGAGCCGCCTGAGCTCCGGTGATCATGAAGGCGCTGGCTAGCATGACCAGCGACATCACGGCCACGATCGCTAGACCCTGTCGCTTGTCCCCGACCATCCTCCCGAAGGTGCGGGGCAGCGAGAGCGGGATCATGAGGATCAGGTAGATCTGGAGCCAGTTCGTCCACGCCGTCGGGTTCTCGAACGGATGCGCTGAGTTGGCGTTGTACGGACCGCCGCCGTTGGTACCGAGCTCCTTGATTGCTTCTTGGCTAGCGATCGGCCCCCCGGTGATCGTCTGCGACATCCCGCCCGGTCCGGTCACGGTCCGGTAGTGGTGCCAGGTCTCGATCGCGCCGCCGCCGATCAGGACGACGGCGGACACGACGGCCAGGGGCAGCAGCACGCGGACGCAGATCCGGGTGAGGTCGACCCAGAAGTTCCCGAGCCGGTCGGTGCGGTTGCGGGTGAATCCGCGGACCAGCGCGATCGCCACGGCGATCCCGACGGCGGCGGAGACGAAGTTCTGGACCGCCAGACCGGCGGCCTGCACCGTGTAGCCCAGCGCAGACTCGCCGGAGTAGGACTGCCAGTTGGTGTTGGTCACGAAGCTGGCGGCCGTGTTGAAGGCCTGGCCCGAAGGCATCTGCGGCACCGCGTACGGGTGGCCGAACAGGTGCGCGTGCTGAACCCGCAGGAAGGCATACAGCCCGAGCACCGACACCAACGAGAAAGCCAGCACGCTGCGCAGATACACG
>DATITC010000062.1:0-22593 GCA_035468175.1 Frankiaceae bacterium
AAAGGTGTCTGCGCCGGGCCGGAACAGAACGATGTAGGCACCATGGGCCGCCGGAGCTCGACGGGAGGAGGTCGTCGTCGCGGTCGCGGGCGCGCTGATGGCAATCGTGGCCATTACCAGTGACGCGATCAGCAGCGGTCGGATACGAGGAGCAAGAGCTGGCACGGAACCATCCGAACGTTTGCGGGACACCACGACCATAGGAGAACGATGGCGACTTTCCCGGCACTTGCGGACATTCAGGGTACGACTTCTACCGGAACTCAGGCGATCTGCTAGGTGACAGAGACCAAGCTGTCACACCGCCCGCGCACCGCGACGACCACCCCCGAGTGGGCCGAGAACGCCTACCGGTAAGCGACAGTCACGGAGCCCATCCGGCTGCTCCAGGCGATCGAACCGTGCTGGAAGTCGCTGCGTCGACCCCCGCTGATGCCGTACTCACTGCTGGTCGGGTAGCCCAGCCGGCCGCGTTCCCAGCCCAGTCCCGCCCAGCTCACCCGGATCGCGCCGTACACCGCTCGCGCGCCGGTCGACGGCGTCCAGTAGAGCGATCCGCCGTGCGAGAAGTGGTTGTACCGTCCGACGCCGTCCGGGGTGGTGGTCTCGTCGGTCGTCGGGTATGCGAGCACGCCGGTCGGGCCGCCGAGCTGCTGGTACTGGGCGAGGATCGCCCCCTTGACGGCGTGCGCACCCGTGCTTGGCGAGTAATAGATCCACCCGTACTGATAGCCCTGCGCCTGACCTCCGCCGGCGTACGTCAGGCGACTGCCCACGGCGTTCCCGAGAAAGCCCATGGCTGCGTCGGCGCGCTTCAGCACGATCGGGTCCGGCCCCGGGACAAGAGCTGCCGCGTTCAGGATGCCCGCCCCGCAGGCGAGAGCCGGGCACTGTCCCACCGCCCGAGCTGTGGCCGTGAGCCGGCCCTTGATCTGAGCCGGCGTGAGGCCCGGCATCGCGGCCAACAGCTGGGCGACAGCACCGGATACCTGCGGGGTGGCCATGCTGGTGCCCTCGTAGTAGGCGTAGGACGGGGCTCCGGGAGTGGTCGTTCCGCTGTTGAGCGTGGACAACACCCCGCCGGTGGGTCCGCTGCTCATGTCCCCGCCCGGCGCGGCGAGGGTGACCGCCGGCCCGACGTTCGAGTACGAGGCGGAACTGCCGGTCGGACCGGTAGCCGCGACGGTCACCACGTTCGCGCAGTTGCCGGGGGCGTAATCAGCCGCCTGTCCTGCGTCGTTACCGGCGGCCACGACGACGGTGACGCCGGCTGCCGTCGCCGCGTTGATCGCATCCTGCTCGGCGACGGGGCAACCCTGCGGCGCGTAGCTGTCCAGCGACATGTTGATCACTCGGGCCGGGTTCGCGTTGAGCGGCACGCCGCTCACCGGTAGGCCGGCCGCCCAGTAGATGCCGGCCACGGCGTCGCTCACGTAGCCGCCGCCCGTGCCGAGCACACGCACCGGCTCGACCTTGGCCTGCGGAGCCACCCCTGCCACACCGAAGTCGTTACCGGTGCTCGCGACGATCGTGCCGCTGACGTGCGTGCCGTGCCAGCTGGACGGACCCGCCGAGCTCCAGTCGCCGGGATCGGAAGGATCGGCATCCCGGCCGTTGCCGTCGTTGGAGATCGCCGGGTCGGCGATCATGTCGTACCCGGAGACCGTCTGGCCGGCCAAGTCCGGGTGGCTCGTGATGCCGGTGTCGAGTACCGCGACAACCACGCCGGCGCCGCGGGACTTCGACCAGGCGCCAGCCGAGCCCGACTCTCCGATCCCGTACGAACCGATCAGCGGCCACTGGTCGCTGAGCAGCGGGTCGTTGGGTGTGGCAATCGCCTGCAGCTGCGCCGCGGTGCTCGGCGAGGCGTCTGCCGTCACGGGAAGGTCCGGCTCGGCGAAGGCCACCGTCGGGTCGGTCGCGAGCTGCCGGGCGGCTACCCACGCGTTGTCCACGCTCGTGGGCTGGCTGAGCGGAACAGCCGTCACACCGGCCGCAAGAGCGCGACCGGCGCGCAGGTGGGCGGCAGTCACCCGCGACGCGCCGGGAACCGTCTCGTTCCCTCGACGCTGAGCACCGGCGCGGTACTTCACGATCAGCTGTGCGACGGGCAGGGTCGACGCGCTCCGGTTAGTCGGCTTGACCGACTTCTCGACGGAACCGCCCGGCTGAGCGGACCCGACCTGGCGGACGGGACCAGACGCGGAGCTGGGGGCGGAGGCAGCCGCGGCCACCCCACCGAACACGGGAACCACCGCAAGAGCCGTGCCGAGCACGGCTCCGGCGATCAATCGACGATTCATGCGGATCCCCCTCAAGTTCCTCGCGTGCTCGGCCGAAACAGAACGGACTAGACGGGTAGCGGTCACCCTCCGGCGCTTTGCGCCCAACCGCACCCATGCCGGGTTACGGCTACGGCCGTCGTGCGCCCGTTGCCGCTCCCATTGCTAAGAACCGGCCTCAACTCCCCCGCGTAACGGTCGGACAGGGTTTGCTTCCCGAGGAAGCTGGCGACGCGGTCCGTGGCGCCGTGAAGCCGGACTCACTCACAGCGGGGGTTGGTCGGCCCACTGTCCGACGAGGCCGCCTTGATCACGCAGATGGTCGGAAAAGTTCAGCCAAATGGCTTCATCGACGCCTCCGGATGGTCGAAACCACCGGCATGAAGTCCTCGAAGCACTCCGGCGCGCAGCGCCTCCGTGCCGCCGCGCCCGCCGTCACTCTCGTGACTTTGTGCTCGAGCGGCTTGATCGTGGCGCTCGCTGGTGGCGCCCAGGCCGCGGCATTGCCGACCCCGGCGCTGACCCCAACTCCCTCACCGTTCACGACGATCGCGCTCGTGGTGGTACCGACGGCCAAGGCTCCCGTTTCCAAGGCGCCTGTCTCGAAGGCCTCGGCCTCAACGACCTCGAAGCCGTCGACGACCCCGTCGTCCAAGACCTCGACCGCGTCGACCTCGACCGCCTCAAGTCCGACGACCCCGGTCTCCAAAGCCTCCGTAGCCCCGAGCCCGAGCTCGACCAGCTCGCCGGCCCCTGCCTCTCGGACCGCCGTGTCCAGGGCCGTCACGCAGGTCGTGCCGCCAGTGGTGACGAATTCCGGCGCTGCCGCTGCGCCGGTGGTCGATCCGGTACCGCTTGGCAGCGCCCGGACTTACGGCATCATTGCTGGATCGGGCGTCACGAACACCGGGGTGACCACCGTCACCGGTGACATCGGCTCGACCCCATTGCCCACCGAAACCGGGATCGTCCCCGCATGCAGTCCTGCCCCATTACCTACCGACAACTGCGTCGTGCTCACCGGGGCGAACCACAACAGTGGGGCGAACAATGACGCCCAGACCCAGCTGGCACGCGGGGATGCAGTCATCGCCTACGGCTACCTCGCGGGGCAGCCCATCACCGCCACGACTGCCAGCGCCGAACTCGGTGGTGCGACCCTCACCCCGGGCGTCTACCGCACGGGTGATCCCCTTGGCGACTTCGGCATCACCGGGACGCTGACCCTCGACGGAGCCGGGATCTACATCTTCCAGATGTCGAGGGATCTGAACACCGCAACCGCCAGCAACATTTCGCTGATCAACGGCGCGGATGCCTGCAACGTCTACTGGCAGGTCGGCAGGTCGGTCACCATGCTTGCCGGCTCCAACTTTGCGGGCAACGTCCTCGCCAATACCAGCATCTCGCTGACCGACTCCGTCACCGTGCACGGTAGGTTGATCGCCGGTATGCAGCCGAGCGGATCCGGTGCGGTGACACTGATCCACGACACGATCACGAGTTCGGCCTGTGCCGCAACCGGCGGCACCGGCGGCACCGGCGGCACCGGCGGGACCGGCGGGACCGGCGGGACCGGCGGGACCGGCGGCACGACCGGTGGCGGCACCCCGAGTGGTGGCGGCACGACCGGCGGCGTCCCGAGTGGTGGCGGCACGACCGGTGGCGGCACCCCGAGTGGTGGCGGCACCCCGAGTGGTGGCGGCACCCCGAGCGGGCCGAACGGCACCGGCACGACGCCGACCGGCAGCGTTACCAATGGCAGCGGCACCCCGACGACCGGCATCCAGGTGCTGCCGATCAGCATCTCGATTCCCAACGGCACGGGCTCGGTCCTCAAGCCGATCTCTTCGACGACCCGCACGCAGGTCTCGCAGGTTCCGGTCGGGGGCGTGCACGCCGGTGACGGAAGCATGAGCGCGGCCGGGAACTCCGGGCCGAGCACCGACTCTCTTGCCGTCGCCGCTCTGGTCCTGGCATCTGCCGGCGGCCTGCTGCTCGGCGGGGCTGGCGCCCGGACCATCGCCTCCCGCCGTCGGCTCGACTCCTGACCCCGGGCTGCTGAAGACCGGACTCCCGCATGATCGGACCCCGCATGAATAGGCAGCACAGGCGTCCGTCCCCGCGTTGGACCCTCTCGAGGGTCCTGGCGGGGGCGGGCGCCCTGCTCGTCGCGGTCGCCATCGCCACTGCCGGCTATGTCGCCTTCACCTCATCCGCCGGGCCGCAGGTGGCAGCTGCGAGCACGGTCCAGCCGCTCGCCGTCGGCGCACCTCCGTTTCGGGGCGGGATGTCGATGGCGAAGTCCGTTCCCGTCCGGGTGCAGATCCCGGCGATCGGCGTGGACTCCGGGCTGATGGGCCTAGGTCGCCGGCCGGACGGGACGATGCAGGTGCCCCCGACCGGCTTCCCCGCTGGTGGGTACACGCTGGCGCCGACCCCCGGCGAGCTGGGCCCAGCCGTCGTCGCCGGTCATGTCGACTGGGACGGCGCGCCGGGCGTCTTCTCCAACCTGCACAAGGTGAAGGCCGGTGACATCGTCGGCATCACCCGCGCGGACCGGACCACGGCCATTTTCCGGGTGAGCAGGGTTCAGGAATTCCCGAAGGCCGAATTCCCCACCAGCAGCGTGTACGGCAACCTCGACTACGCCGGGCTACGGCTGATCACCTGTGGCGGCTCGTTCGACCGACAGGCGCACAGTTACCGGGACAACATCGTCGCTTACGCCGAACTCGTCGCCACCGGGACACCCGGGAAGGCCTAGCACACCTGGGGGATCAGCCGTCGGCAACGCCGGTCGAGGTAGTTCACCGCGATCCAGAAGTGGCGGAACGCAGGATTGCGGGTCTGCTTGTGGGCGTAGCGGAAGTAGATCTGCTGGACGATGACGGCCAGCCGGAACAAGCCGAACACCTCGTAGAAGGTCCAGTCGTCCACCGGCCGGCCGCTGCGCTCGCAGTAGGCGCGGACCATCTCGTCGCGCGTCCGCATGCCAGGCAGGTGGGTCGGCTGTCGGCGCAGGAGCCCCATCAGGCGGTCGTCGTCGGCCTGGACCCAGTAGGCCATCGCGCTGCCGAGGTCCATCAGCGGATCGCCGACCGTGGCCATCTCCCAGTCGAGGACGCCGAGGATCTGCCCGGGGTCGTCGGCGTCGAGAACCAGGTTGTCCAGTCGCCAGTCGTTGTGGATGAGGCAGGTGCCGACGTCCTCGGGCTGATTGGCCTCGAGCCAGCCCATGACCTTCTCGAAGCTCGGGACGTTCCACGTCTTCGCCGCGCGATAGCGCTGCGACCATCCGGCCACCTGCCGGCCGACGTAGCCCGAGCCGCGCCCGAACTCGTCCAGGCCGGTCGCCGTCACGTCCACGGCGTGCAGTTCGACGAGCCGGTTCACGACGGCGTCACACAGCGCTCGGGCCTGCTCCGGCGGCAGCACCATGCCCTGCGGGAGTCGGCCCCGCAGGATGATGCCGCTCAGCCGTTCCATCACGTAGAAGTCCGCGCCGCCAGCGGCGTCGGGACCGTCGGGGTCGTCGAGGTCGGCGGGGTCGCCCAGCACGTCCGGGTCGTCGCAGAAGGCCACCATCTCCGGGACGTACGGGAATGTCGGCTTCAGCAGCGACTGGATCCGGTACTCCCGGCGCATGTCGTGTGCGGACTTGGCCTTCGTCCCGGCCGGGGGCCGGCGCAGGATCAGGTCGCGGTCCGGGTAGCGCAGCAGGTAGGTCAGGTTCGAGGCGCCGCCGGAGTACTGCTTGACGTCGGGGGTTCCGGCGAGCCCGGGAACCCGTTCGGCCAACCAGGCGCCGACCTTCTCGGCGTCGATCGCGTCGTCGGCGCGGACGTCCCTCGGCTGGTCGATCGGCGTCGCTGCATCCGCTGCATCCGCGGTCATCGCATGCCCGGCTTGGCGGCGTCATTCTTGTATCGGCCGAGTTCGAGGCGGGCCACGACGCCCCGGTGCACCTCGTCCGGGCCGTCGGCGAGGCGCAGCGACCGGGCCATCGTCCACGCGGCGGACAGTGCCGTGTCGTCGGACAGGCCGGCGCCGCCGTGGATCTGGATCGCCATGTCGATGACGTCCTGGGCCATCTTCGGCGCCAGCACCTTGATCTGCGAGACCTCTGACAGAGCCGCCATCGGGCCGCCCGTGTCGAGCAGCCAGGCAGTCTTGAGCACCAGCAGCCGCGCCGCGTCGATGGCGATGCGGGCGTCGGCGATGCGCTCGCGGTTGCCACCGAGGTTCGCGATCGGCTTGCCGAAGGCGACCCGCTCCAGCGAGCGCTGGCAGGCGAGCTTCAACGCGTACTCGGCCAGGCCGATCAGCCGCATGCAGTGGTGGACACGACCGGGACCGAGCCGTCCCTGCGCGATCTCGAAGGCCCGTCCCGGCCCGGCGAGCACGGCGGACAGCGGCAGGCGGACGTCGGTGAAGCTGACCTCGCCGTGGCCGGACGGCTCGTCGAAGCGTCCCATCGTCGGCAGCAGTCGCTCGACCTTCACGCCGGGGGTGTCCTTGGGCACGAGCACCATCGAATGCTGGCCGTAGCGGTGCGCCTCCGGGTCGGTCAGCCCCATGAAGATGAGCACCCGGCAGTCCGGGTGCCCGATGCCGGTGCTCCACCACTTGCGACCGTTGAGCACGATCTCGTCACCCTCGACCACTGCGGTCGCCGCCATGTTCGTCGCGTCGGACGAAGCGACGTCCGGCTCGGTCATGCAGAAGGCGGAGCGGATCCGGCCTTCGAGGAGCGGCGTCAGCCACTGCTCCTTCTGCTCGTCGCTGCCGTAGGCAACGAGCACCTCCATGTTCCCGGTGTCGGGGGCGTTGCAGTTGAACACCTCGGGGGCGAGGAACGAGCCGCCCATCGCCTCGGCGAGCGGTGCGTATTCGGCGTTGCGGAGGCCGGGGCCGTAGCGGGCGTCGGGCAGGAAGAGGTTCCACAGCCCCTGCTCGCGGGCTTTGGCCTTGAGTTCCTCGACAACGGGGAGGACGACCCAGCGGTCGTCCCGCGCGTGCAGTTCGCGGAGGTACGGCTCCTCGGCCGGCCGGATCTCGGTCTCGATGAACGCCTCGACGCGCTTGAGGAAGCCCTGCGCCCGTTCGGACAGTGCGAAGTCCATGCCCGAGAACGCTATCGGCCGACCGGGCGGCGCCCGGATGCGGCGTGGGCGTGAGAATCTACGGATAGTCACCGAGGAGGAACTCTTGCCTAACCGACCCACGCGGTCCGAAGACGTCCAGCGCCAAGCGAAGCGCTATGCGGAACAGGCCCGCGAGCGGACCGACGAGCGCCGGCAGAAGGCCCAGGGCGGTGTTTCCGGCTGGGTGGCCGAGCGGGCCGGTTCGTGGGACCTGCAGGGTCAGAGCGACGAGATGATGCATCGGCAGAAGTTCTTCTGGAACCCGCTGATGCAGTACTGGTTCCGGATGGAGATGGAGGGGTGGGAGAACATCCCCGACGCGCCGGTGCTCCTTGTCGGTATCCACAGCGGGGCCCCGTTCGTCTGGGACGCCTGGACGGTCGGGGTGCAGTGGTGGCGGCACTTCGGGGAGGCGCGGCCCTTGCACGGCACGGCCCACGACGCGCTCATGGCGATGCCGTTGATCGGGCGCTTCTTCCGCTCGATGGGTGTGCTGCCGGCCGCGCCGGACGCGATCACCACCGCGCTGGCGGAGGGCCAGGACGTGGCATTGTGGCCAGGCGGCGAGGTTGACTCGCTCCGGCCCTGGAGGGAACGCGACGAGGCCAACCTCGCGCAGCGGCGGGGCTTCGTCCGCATCGCGATCCAGACGGGGGTACCGATCGTGCCCATCGCCACCGTCGGCGGGGCCGACGCAATGCCGGTCCTCATCCGCGGCGACCGGCTGTCCCGGTTCCTGCGGCTGGACCGCACCTTGCGGCTGAAGGTGTTCCCGATCGCGGTGTCGGTGCCCTGGGGAATCGCGCCGGCGGCGCTACCGCAGATCCCGCTGCCGGCGAAGATCCGCACGATGCTCCGGCCGCCGATTTATGTCGACCCGGCCCCGGCCCGCCTCGATGACGATGACTACATCAACGAGATCTACCAGCAGGTGGAGGACAGCATCCAGGAGGGGATGGACGCGCTCACCCGGCGGCGCTCGTTCCCGCTCTTCGGCTGAGCGGGGTCGGCTCGAGGCGGGTAGCGGAACCCGTCAGCCCGGTAGTTGCGCCTCGAGCGCCGCCACCAGCGCCGGGTCGTCCGGCTCGGTCCGGGGCCGGAAGCGCCCCACGATCTCGCCCGACGGGGAGACAAGGAACTTCTCGAAGTTCCACTGGATGTCGCCGGCCGTCCCGTCAGCGTCGGGCACCGCGGTCAGCTGTTCGTAGAGCGGGTGTCGGTTCGCGCCGTTGACCTCGATCTTCTCGTACAACGGGAAGCTGACCCCATAGGTCGCGGAGCAGAAGGCGGCGATCTCCTCCGCCGACCCCGGCTCCTGGCCGCCGAACTGGTTGCACGGGAAGCCGAGAACCGTGAAGCCACGGCCGGCGTACTTCTCCTGAAGCTGTTCGAGCTTGCTGTACTGCGGCGTCAGCCCACACTTGCTGGCCACGTTGACGAGCAGCAGCGCCTTGCCGTCGTGCTCGCCGAGCGACGCAGGATCGCCGTCGAGGTGGGCGATAGGAGTGTCCAGAAGGGTCATACCTGGGCAACCAGTCGCGCGAACGAGAACATTCCTCCCTAAGGACCGACGGGCGCGAACGGAGGCGGACCGAGGATCTCGATGCCACTGTTGGCCTGCGCGGAGGCGGCGATGCGTCCGAAGTCAACGGCGCCGCGTGCCTGCGCCCCCGATCCATTGTCGATGAGCGGCGCGCTCGCCTCCCGATAGAACGCCTGGCAGCTCCCGGGCGTGTGGAGGCAAAGCACGCGGGCATTCCCAGACACGACCAGGAACGCGTGCGGCACGCCGCGGGCGGCCACCGCCAGGCCGCCCTCAGCGACGTGGTGGTCAGTGCCGTCGAGGTGAACGAGGATCTCGCCCTCCAATACGTAAATCGTCTCGTCCGAGTCGGGATGCGCGTGCAGGGGCGTCACCTTGCCCTGCTCCAGCTCCATTTCGAAGAGCAGGAACGCGCCGTTGGTCTCCTCGGCCGTCGCCTTCCAGGTATGCACTCCGCCGCCGTAGAACCATCGGCGCTCCCCTTCGTGCCGGCTCCGGACGATCGTGGGAGTTGTGCTGGTCGTGGCCATGACGCCTGCCTCTGCTGACGGCCGCGGACCCTATATGGGACTGCGATGCCATAACGAGACTGGCGTACCGTGAGAAGAGTGTCAAGTGGCTACGAGCTGAGCGGTCGCACCGGGCAGAAGCGTCGTACCAGAACCGCACTCGTCGACGCCGCCCGCGCCCTGGTGGCCGAGGGCGTGACCCCCACGGTCGAACAAGCGGCCGAGGCGGCGGCGATATCGCGGACGACCGCCTACCGGTACTTCACCAATCAGCGCGCACTGCTCGCGGCCGCGCACCCGGAGACAGCTGCGACCTCGCTTCTGCCAGCCCCTCCACCTGTCGGCGCCGCGGCCCGCTTGGACGCGGTGGTCGCCTCCTTCACGAGAATCATCACCGACACCGAGGACCAGCAGCGGACGATGCTGCGGCTCTCCCTCGAGGCGGGGGAAACCGAGAACCAGCCTCTTCCGCTGCGCCGAGGGCGAGCCATCGGTTGGATCGCCGAGGCCCTGGAGCCGCTGCATGACCAGCTCGCCGACGCCGAGGTCGACGCGCTCGTGCTGGCCGTTCGCGCGACGACGGGCATCGAAGCTTTGGTCTGGTTGACCGACGTCGCCGGGTTGTCCCGTGAGCAGGCTGTCGCCCTCATGCGCTGGTCAGCGCAGGCCCTTCTCAGGACGGCGATCACTGTGCCTCCGCCGACGCCGACGCCGATGCGCTCGTGATGTCGCGCCGAGCCGGGCGGAGGACTCGGCCCGGTCTGATTGCTCGCGGCCTGACGTGAGAGGGTGCCCCGTGGTCAGACGGGGCAAGGGAGGCCCATGAGCATCACGGGATCGCAGGAGTGGCAGGCCTTGGCACGGCACGCCGACGAGATGCGGGACGTCCATCTGCGTGAGCTTTTCGACGCAGAAGCCGTGCGTGGTGAGACCTACACCGTCGAGGCCGCGGACCTGTTCGCGGACTATTCGAAGCAGCGGGTCACCGGTGAGACCCTGCGTCTCCTGCTGGCGCTCGCCCAGAAGGCTGGGCTGCGCGAGCGGATCGACGCCATGTTCAACGGCGAGAAGATCAACACGACTGAGGACCGGGCCGTGCTGCACGTCGCGCTGCGGGCACCGCGTGACGAGCAGATTCTGGTGGGGGGCGAGGACGTCGTCCCCGAGGTGCACGAGGTCCTCGACCGGATGAGCGAGTTCGCCGGCAAGGTCCGCTCCGGGGTGTGGCAGGGCGCCACCGGTCAGCGCATCCGGAATGTCATCAACGTCGGGATCGGCGGATCCGACCTCGGCCCGGCCATGGCCTACGACGCGCTGCTGGACGAGTCGGACCGTGAACTGACATGTGCGTTCGTCAGCAACGTCGACGGCGATGACGCGGCCGAGGCGATCCGCGGCCTCGACCCCGCCGAGACCCTGGTCGTGGTCGCCTCGAAGACCTTCACCACCATCGAGACGCTCACGAATGCGCACACGGTGCGGAGCTGGCTGGTCGACGCGCTCGGCGAGGACGCGGTCGAGAAACACTTCGTCGCCCTGTCGACCAACACCGACGAGGTCAAGAAGTTCGGCATCGACCCGGAGAACATGTTCGGCTTCTGGGACTGGGTCGGTGGCCGCTACTCGTTCGACTCGGCGATCGGCCTATCGCTGATGATCGCGATCGGCCCCGAGAAATTCCGCGAGATGCTCGCCGGCTTCCGGGCCATCGACGAGCACTTCCGCAGCACGCCATTCGAGCGCAACCTGCCGGTCCTGATGGGGCTCCTCGGCGTCTGGTACGGCGACTTCTTCGACGCTCAGACGCATGCCGTGCTGCCGTACTCCGCCTACCTCGAGCGCCTGCCGCTGTACCTGCAGCAGCTCGACATGGAGAGCAACGGCAAGTCGGTCACCCGGAACGGCGAGCGGGTCGACTACCAGACCGGCCCGATCGTCTGGGGTACCCCCGGCACCAACGGTCAGCACGCCTATTACCAGCTCATCCACCAGGGCACGAAGCTCATCCCGGCGGACTTCATCGGCTTCCTCGAGCCGCGGCACGACATGCCGGGCCATCACGACCTGCTGATGGCGAACCTGTTCGCGCAGACCGAGGCGCTGGCCTTCGGCAAGAGCCGCGAGGAGGTGGAGGCCGAAGGCGCCGACCCATCGGTCGTGCCGCACAAGGTGTTCGAGGGCAACCACCCGACGACGACGATCCTCGCGCCGAAGCTGACCCCACGGATCCTCGGGGAGCTCATCGCGACTTGGGAGCACAAGGTCTTCACCCAGGGCGTCATCTGGGAGATCAACTCCTTCGACCAGTGGGGGGTCGAGCTCGGCAAGACGCTAGCGAAGCGGATCGAGCCCGAACTGACCGCCGACGATGCACCCGACCTGGGCCACGACAGTTCGACCAACGCCCTCATCCGCCGCTACCGCGCCGCACGCGGCCGCACCAGCTGAAGGGGAGACGATGAGCAGCGACGCTGCCGGTACGACCCCCGATCAGAAGGTGTGGCTGATCCGGCACGGGCCCACCGAGTCGAGTGAATCCGGTCAGCACACGGGTAGCACCGACGTCCCGCTGACCGACAAGGGCGAAGCTGCGGCCAAGGCGCTCGGCCCGATCCTCGCGCGGCAATCGTTCGCCCGGGTGATCAGCAGCCCGATGACCCGGGCGCGGCGGACGGCCGACCTGGCCGGTGTCAGCGTCGACGATCTCGACGGCGACCTATGCGAGTGGAACTACGGCGACTACGAAGGCCGCACGACGCCGGACATCCGCGAGACGGTGCCGGGGTGGACGGTGTGGCGGGACGGTTGTCCGAACGGCGAGATCGCCGGTGAGGTCGGGGCACGGGTCGACCGCGCGATCGAGCGGATCCAGCAGGTCGACGGCGACGTGGCGGTCTTCGCTCATGGGCACGTGTTGCGGGTGCTCGCCGCGCGGTGGCTCGGGGAGTCGCCGGAGTGCGGGCGGCACTACGCCCTGTCGACCGCCGCCGTCTGCGTCCTCGGCCACGAGCGCGAGTCGCCGATGATCCTCCGCTGGAACGACACCCACCACCTCGAAGACCTGGGCTGACTTTCGGGGGTAGCCGCCGCACCGAATGCTTGTCCCGCGGGAAGGTGGCAGGCTCTCCGGCATGGCTGCCCCGTCCGCTCCCGCATCCGTCCCCGACGTCGACGGCAAGACCTTCGACGTGATCCTCCTCGGGGCGGGTCCCGTCGGCGAGAACGTCGTCGATCGCGTCGTCAACGCCGGTCTGACGTGTGCGGTCGTCGAGGCGGACCTGGCCGGCGGCGAGTGCTCCTACTGGGCGTGCATCCCGAGCAAGGCGCTGCTCAAGCCGATCGGGCTCGCGGCGGCAGCCGCCCGGCTGCCCGGCGTCCGGGTCGAGGGGGTCGACGCCGACGCCGTGCTCAAGCGGCGGGACTACTGGGCGAACCGCACCGAGAACGGTGGCCACAACGACGGTGGACAGGTCAGCTGGCTCTCCGGCATCGCCACCTTCGTGCGTGGCTGGGGGCGGCTGTCCGGCGAGAAGAGCGTCACGATCACTGACGCGGACGGTGGGACCGCCACGGTGACCGCGAATCACGCGGTCGTCCTGTCGACCGGCAGCATCCCCAGCTTCCCCGGGATCCCGGGTCTTCGCGAGGCGAACCCGTGGGGGAGCCGCGAGGTCACGAACCTCGTGCAGGTGCCGCGGCGGGTGGTCGTCCTCGGGGGCGGGGTGGTCGCCGTCGAGTCTGCCGATGCCCTTCGCGGTCTGGGCGCCGAAGTCACCCTGATCGCCCGCCGGGGTCTGCTCACGGGCCGGGAGCCCTGGGCCGGCGAGCTGCTGGCCGATGCCCTTCGAGCTGCGGGGGTCGACGTGCGGACCGGCGTGGAGACGTCGCGGGTCGAACGGGTCGCCGACGGCACGGTGAGCGTCACGATTTCGTCGGCTGCCGGCGAGGAGTCGGTGTCGGCGGACGAGGTCGTCGCCGCGCTGGGACGGCTCCCGAACAGCGCGGACATCGGGGTCGACTCGGTCGGCCTGGAACCCGGCAAGGCGATCGAGGTCGACGACTCCCTGCGCTCGACCGCGCTCAACTGGCTGTACGCCACCGGAGACGTCAACGGTCGGGTGCCGCTGACGCACCAGGGCAAGTACCAGGCTCGCATCTGTGCCGACGTCATCGTGGCCCGGTCTCGGGGCGCGGACGAGGCCACCATCGCCAACGATCCGAAGTTCCACGCCTTCGCCGACGAGCGCATGTGGCCGCAGGTCGTCTTCACCGACCCGCAGGTCTGCTCGGTCGGCCTGACCGAGGCGCAGGCGCGCGAGCAGGGCTTCGACGTCCGGGTCGTCGAGTACGACCTCGGGTCCGTCACCGGTGCCTCGATCGAAGCCGATGGCTACACCGGCAAAGCGAACATCGTCGTGGACGAGTCCCGGCACGTGCTGCTCGGCGCCACCTTCGTCGGCCAGGACACGGCCGAGCTGCTGCACTCCGCCACGGTCGCGATCGTCGGCGAGGTCCCGATCGAGAAGCTCTGGCATGCGGTGCCGAGTTTCCCGACGATCAGCGAGGTCTGGTTACGGTTGCTGGAGGGCTACGGCCTGTGAACCGACCGGCGGCCTGACGGCCCCGTAGCCCGGACGAGCCGGACGAGCCGGGGTAGCCCGGACTAGTCGGGTCAATCGCCTCCAGGGGCGGCGCACACCGCTTTACGATCCTGCTCGTGTCAGCCGCCCCGCTTCGCGTCGATGTCGATGGCCAGAGCTATCTGCTGCAGCCGTCCGAGCGGGTCGTCATCGGTCGTGACCCGAGCTGCCGGCTGCACCTGCCGAACCCGCTCGTCTCGAGCCGCCACCTCCAGCTGCACCACGACGGTGCGACGTGGCGCGCGACGGACCTCGGCAGCACCAACGGCACCTGGCTCAACGGTCAGCGCGTCGGCGAGTTGCCCGTCGGGCACGAGATGCGGCTGCGATTGGCGACCGAGGGTCCGGAGGTCCTGCTGCGCCCCGAGGTGCCCGTTCCGCGGGTGGGTGCCCCGGCCTTCGCTCCGCCGTCCGGTCGGCCGGGAGGTCCGCCCTCGGCTCCACCGATCGCCCCGCCGCCTCGCGTCGGCGGTCCGATCTCGCCTCCTCGCGTCGGCGGTCCTCCGTCGGGTCCGCCGCCCGGTGCCCCGCCGCTGCCGCCGGTCGGGCCGCCCACGCTGAACCAGCCGGGGAACCGGCTGAACGGCTCCGCGCAGCCCCCGTCGGCACCGCCACGCACCCCACCGCCACGCACCCCACCGCCACCCACCCCACCGCGACCCGCTCCACCGGCTGGGGCGTCGGAGAGTGGCGGCCCGGTGCTGACCGGTATCCACCGGCTGGCCGGTGTCACAGGGTCACGGCGCGACGTCCTGACCATCGGCCGGGAGGCGGACAACGCGCTGGTCCTGAACGACCTGCTGGTGAGCCGTCGGCACGCGGAGCTGCGTCGCGGTGCGAATGGCCTCGAACTCGTCGACCTGAACAGCGCCAACGGCACCTACGTCAACGGCCGTCGGGTCCAGGTCGCTCGCCTGTCCGAGGGGGACCTGGTCGGCGTAGGCCGGCATCAGCTGCGCCTGCAGGGCGAGCAGCTGCTGGAGTACACCGACACCGGCGACTTCACCCTCATCGCGAACGACCTGACCGTGCAGGTCGGCACGGGCCCGGCGACCAAGACGCTGCTGCACCACGTCGGCTTCACGCTGCCGCCGCGCACGCTGCTGGCCGTTGTCGGCCCCTCCGGCTCCGGTAAGTCGACGATGTTGAACGCGCTCACCGGTATCCGTCCCGCGACCAGCGGGTCGGTGACCTACGCCGGACGAGACCTCTACGCCGAGTTCGAGGACATCCGGCAGCGCATCGGGCTGGTGCCGCAGGAGGACATCTGGCACACCGCGCTCTCGGTCCGCCAGGCGCTCGAGTACGGTGCGCAGCTGCGGTTCCCGGCCGACGTCATCAAGGCGGAGCGGGACTCGCGGATCGATGAGGTGCTGCGTGAGCTGGGGCTCGTGCAGCAGCAGAACAACCGGGGCAGCCAGCTCTCCGGCGGGCAGAAGAAGCGGACGAGCACCGCGCTCGAGCTGCTGACCAAACCGTCGCTGCTCTTCCTGGACGAGCCGACCTCCGGTCTCGATCCCGACCTCGACCACGAGGTCATGCAGCTGCTCCGCGGGTTAGCCAACGACGGGCGCACCGTCGTCTGCGTCACGCACTCGACGCTGAACCTGCATCTGTGCGATCTCGTGCTGGTCCTCGCCGATGGAGGTCACCTGGCCTACCTCGGCACCCCGCAGGGTGCGCTCCAGTACTTCGGCGCCCAGTCGTACTCGGAGATGTTCTCGCACCTGAAGGGCCGGCCGGGTCCGGAGTGGGGTGCCGCGTTCCGGGGCGCGCCGGAGTACGCGCGGCACGTCATGGCCGGTTCGGCCGGCCGTACGGTCACCCGCCGGACCGACCTGCCGCCGCTGCGACAGCAGTCGCGCTGGTCCCAGTTCTCCACCCTGTGCCGGCGCTATCTGTCGGTGATCGCAGCGGACAAGGCCTACCTGGGCATCCTGCTGCTGTTGCCGATCCTGCTGGCCGGCATCAGCCGCGTGGTCCCCGCCGACTTCGGCCTGGGGCTTGCCGGCAACAAGGCGAATCTGAAGGCACGTCAGCTGCTGCTGGTGATCGTGCTCGGCTCGACGCTCATGGGCTCCGCCAGTGCAGTCCGGGAGATCGTCAAGGAGCGTGCGATCTACCTGCGCGAGCGCTCGATCGGCTTGTCCGGCGGCGCGTACCTGTGGTCGAAGCTCGTGGTGCTCGGGGTCATCGCCTCGCTGCAGGCGATCCTGCTGACGGTGCTGTCCCTGGTCGGTCGCCCCGGCATCACCGACCCGCTGATCTTCGGCGCGACCATCCCCGAGCTGGCGGTCGCGGTCGTCGCTCTGACGTTCGTCTGCGCGATCTTCGGTCTGGTCATCAGCGCCTACGTGAACAATGCCGACAAGGCGATGCCGCTGCTCGTGCTGATGACGATGATCCAGCTGGTGCTCTGCGGCGGTCTGGTGCCGCTGTCCGGTCGCCCCGTCCTGGATCAGGTCAGCTGGGTCGTCCCGGCCCGATGGGGCTTCTCGATGGTGGCGTCCAGCACGGACCTGAAGCGGATCGAGGCGATCCATGTGCCCGCCTTCTGCGCGCAGCTGGGTTCCCTGCCGCCCGGTACGCAGGTTCTCCCTGACGGCAGCCTGCCGCAAGCGGTCACGCTGCCGGACGGGACGACGATCCCCGCGGGCACGGTGCTACCGCCGGGAGTCACGCCGGACCAGCTCGAGCAGGTCTGCAGCCAGGCCAAGGACGCGCCGAAGAGCGACGCGCTGTGGAAGCACTCGGTCGGGATCTGGTTGTTCGACTTCGCAGTCCTCATCCTGTTGGGCGCCGTCGGTATTGGCCTGATCACGGTGCTGCTGCGTCGGCTCGAGCCGAAGCGCCGCGCCGGTGCGCCGGCTGGCGTCGGCGCTCCGCCGGCCCGCGTCGGCTGAGGGGGTCAGGGCAGGTAGGGGACCGGGTCGACTGGCTGGCCGTTGAGACGCACCTCGAAGTGCAGATGCGGTCCGGTCGAGTTCCCGGTGCTGCCGACCAGACCGATCTCCTGTCCCTGCTGCACCGACTGACCGACGGTGACCAGAATCTGCGACTGGTGGCCGTAGCAGGTGGCGAAGCCGGACCCGCGGTCGATGCAGGTGTAGTTGCCGTAGCCGCTCTCCCAGCCCGCGTAGGCGACCGTGCCCGCGGTCGCCGCGTAGATCGGCGTGCCGAGCGGGGCCGCGATGTCCTGGCCGGCGTGGAAGCGTCGGCCGCCACCGAACGGGTCGTTGCGGTAGCCATAGGGCGAGGTGAACACCCCGGTCGTCGGCATGATCAATCCGCCGCTGCCAGCCTGCGGTCGGGGTGGGCCGCCCGGGTTCGCGCGGCTGCGGGCGGCGAGCAGGGACGCAAGGTCGGAGGAGGCCTGCTGCAAGGCCGCGTACCGGGCCCGGGAGGCGTCGGCAGCGATCCGAGCCTGATCGAGCGCGTTCTGTCGGTCCGTCTGCAGTGCGACCAGCTGCTGCCGGGCGGTCTGGGCGGTGGTGACGAGCGCGTCAACCTTCGTCACCTGGGTGTTGGCCGCCGTGACCGCATCGGCCGAACGTTGCCGGGCGAGGTCGAGCTGGTGCACCTGGTCGACCAGCGCGTTCCGGGCCGTGGCCAGCCCGTCGATGCGCTGTTTCCGGGCCGTCGACAGGTGGTCGAGGATGCCCATGCGGTCCGCGAGGTCCTCGGGTGTCCCGCTTTGCATGAGCACGTCGAGGTCGCCGCCGAAGCCGTTCTGCAACGCGGACCGCACCATGCCGCGGAGCTGATTCCTGGCGTCGTCCAAGCTCGCCGTGGCTGCGTCGACCCGGTCCTGGGCGAGTCGCTGGTCGCTCTGCGCGGCGCCGAGGGTGTCCTGTCGGGTGGTGAGGTCGGCGCGGGCGCTTTGGAGCTGCCCTTGGGCACCGTCGAGCGTGCTCTGGGCGGCGGCGATCCGGCTCCGGACGTCGGCGAGCGCGGCAGCCGCGTTCTCGGCCTCCGCGTCCCGGACCCCCAGGTCGTCGGCTGCCGCGGAGGTCTGGCTCTGAAGCTGACCGAGCCCGCTCGGGGCCTCGGCACTGTGGGCCGGCGCGGCCAGCAGGGGCGCGCTGATCAGCGCCGCAAGAAGGGCAGAGCCGACCACCGACGACCGGCGTCCGATCCGTCTGCCCTGCGGCATGCAGCCGTCCTTCTCGTTCCTCGCGTGCTCCCGGCAATCCGACAGCTTTTTTGACGAATAGTCGTGCGACTCCGCCACCGTAGGGGTCGACCGGCATGGGGCCGAACTCAAGCGATCGGCGTGTCACAGTTGCTGTTGAAGAGGGACGCGCCAGTACGTCGGTCAGTGGCCGTACAGCAGGCGCAGGGTGGCGTGGACCAGGTCGTCCACCAGTTCGGCGTCCGGCATCGTGCCGGCGCGCTCAGCCAGGGTCTGATTTCGCATCGCCGAGGTCATCCAGGCCAGCGACTCGGGTGACGGCGGCCCGGCCGACAGCCCGGCGGCCCGGTCCCGCTCGATACGGGCGGTGAGACGACGGATGCCACGGCCGACGACGGTCGCTCGCCACACGGTCAACGGGTCCTCCGGTGCACCCGAGGACAGTGCCTGCCGCAGCAGGCCACCCGAGGTGCGCCAGAGCTCGACGCTGTGGCTGATGGCGGCCCGGAGGGCGGGTTCGTCGGGCCCGGTGCCGTCCAGCCACGGGCTGTTCTCGGCCGCCAGTTCGGAGGCGAGGTCCTCGAGCAGCGCGGCGAGCACCGCGGACTTGCCGTCGAAGTAGAAGTAGAAGCTCGAGCGGGAGATGCCGGCGCCGGCGGCGAGCTCGTCGATGGTCAGTGAGGCCAGCGACCGGGTCTGGAGCAGGTCACGTGCGGTGTCGAGGATGGCGTGCTCACGCCGGTCGCCCTTGGAGAGGGCACGACGACGACCGGAACGGGTGGTCGCGGGCGCGGTCATGGGTCGAGTGAAGCAAATCTCTCGACAAAGCGTGAATAAAAGTCGACGTGATGTCGATTATAGAAGGCATGGCAACGATCCAGGACGACGCGCGGGCCACCCGTCGAACCGCCGAGCATCCCGGCGGGCCGGGAACTCGCGCCCAGCCGGGAAGTCGCGCCCAGCCGGGAAGTCGCGCCAAGCCTGGAAGTCGCAACGAGCGGGCTCCGAGTCGCGTCCTGCTTCCCGCGCTCGCACTCACGGTCATGGTCGTCGCGGTGCTGCAGACGCTGGTCGTTCCTGTGGTGTCCGAGATCGGCGTTGCCCTCTCCGCGAGCCCGTCCGCCGTCGGCTGGGCCCTCACCGCGAACCTGCTGGCCGCCGCGGTCGCCACTCCGGTTCTCGGTCGGCTCGGCGATGTCCACGGTCGGCGGCCCGTCCTGCTCGGCATCCTCGTCGTAGTCGCGGCCGGCTCGTTGCTCGCAGCCGTCACGTCGTCCTTGCCGTTGCTTCTGGTCGGCCGCGTGCTTCAGGGCGCGTCCTACGGACTGTTCCCGCTGTCCATGGCGGTGCTGCGGGACGAGTTGCCCGCCGCACGGCTGACCGGTGCGATGGCCGTCGTCAGCGGCACCCTGGGCATCGGTGGCGGACTCGGGTTGGTCCTCACCGGTCTGCTGACCCGTAACGGCGGCGACTACCACCGCATCTTCTGGCTCTCGCTGGGCGTCACCCTGGCCGCCCTGGTGCTCGCGGCACTCACCGTGCCGGGCCGCCGTCCGGACGCCGGTGGGCGGGTCGACTGGCTCGGCGCGGTAGTGCTCGGGGCGGCGTTGGTCCTGCTCCTCCTGCCGCTGTCCAAGGGGCATGAGTGGGGCTGGACCTCGGTCGGCACCCTCGGCTGCTTCGGCGCCGCTGCACTGACCTTCGTCGCCTGGCTGATCGTGGAGGGCCGGGTGAAGTCCCCGTTGGTGGCCCCGTCGATGCTCCGCTCGGGACCGTTGATGGTCACCCACGCCGCCGGGTTGTTCATCGGCGTGGCAATGTTCGTCGGCTTCCTCGGCGTCTCCGGCTTCGTGCAGGCCCCCGCGTCCGGCGGCTACGGCTTCTCGGCCAGCGTGCTCGCCGCGAGCAGCGTCTATCTGCTGCCCGGTGCGCTCAGCGGCGTCGTCACCGCGCCGCTCGGAGGCCGGCTGGTTCGCCGCTTCGGTGGTCGGGCGACGCTGTTGTCCGCTGCGTTGGTGGGAGCTGCCGGCTTCGCGCTGATGGCTGTGCTGCACTCGGCGAGCTGGCAGCTCATCGTCGGCGCGCTGGCGGTCAACACCGCGGTCAGCATCGGCTACGCCGCCATGCCGGCGCTGATCGTCGCCGAGGTGTCGCCCTCGGAGACAGGGGTCGCGAACAGCGTGAACTCGATCGCCCGTGCTCTGGGCTCGTCGTTGGCCAGCGCTGTCGTCATCACGTTGCTCGCCGGGTCCGCCGGGGCGGACGGCCTGCCGAGCGAGTCGGCCTACGTCGCGGCCTTCACCCTCGGTGCCGTCGGTCTGGTCATCGCCGCCGTCCTGGTCCGGTTCGGACTGCCACGCCTGCCGCCGCCGGATGACCGGGAGGCCGAGCTGGAAGCAGCTACCGCCTTCGCCGGTGAGTGGGCGACCGTCGCCGGTCGTTGATCTGCGGGAGCGCGGAGAGCACCAAAACCGCCCGAGTGTGGCGCTGATCACACGGCGTTGTGGCAGGGGAGGGACTTCTCGGCGGGAATTCATTCTTGCCCGTTACTGCTCATGGCCGACCTGTGAGGCCCCCGTGCTCCCTCGAGTCTCGAATCGTGTCTTGGCGGCCGGGACGGCTGGCCTCGTCCTCACGGCGGGCGCTGTCGCGTACGCCGCCGGGGTCAGCCCCGTCGTGCAGGCCGCGACGGGGGCGTACGAGGCCACCCACGCCAACACTGCCGGAGGCGGCACGGGCGTCGTTCAGGTCCCGCCGGCCGTGGCCCCCGCCAAGTGCGGTCCCGGCTCGTTGCCGGAGACCGGACGGCAGGGCCGCGTGCCTCTGGCGGACTACAGCAACGGCCGGGCGGCGAAGGGTTACACCTGCAATGCCGTCCAGGCCGGGCACATCGGCACGACCGGCGGGTTCAAGACTTTCCGCTACGTCGACCACGCTGGACGCGTCTGCGCGTTCTACGACGGCACCCTCCTCTTCCCGACTGCGGTCGTGCACAAGGATCTCGGGGGCACGCACGTCCTCGACATGACGAACCCGGCACATCCGGTAGAGACGGCTCGGCTCGTGACGCCGGCCATGGACAGCCCGCACGAGTCGCTGGCACTCAACGTGAAGCGCGGCCTGCTCGCGGCGGGAATGGGCTCGCCGGCGACAGCGCCGGGCATCGTCGACGTGTACGACGTGTCCCAGGACTGCCGCCACCCCGTCCTCAAGTCGTCGAGCCCCCTCGGCATCCTCGGCCACGAAAGCGGCTTCTCCCCGGACGGCCGCACGCTGTGGATCTCCACCACCGCGCAGGCCGGCGTGACCGCTCTCGACGTCAGCAACCCCTCGTTGCCGAGCATCGTGTGGCGCAGCTCGTCGTACACCTTCCACGGCATGAACCTGAGCCCCGATGGCAACCGGCTGTATGCCGCGGACCTGGGCAATCAAAAGGGCTTGACCGTGCTGGACGTCAGTCAGGTGCAACGGCGCGTCTCGAACCCCTCCGTAGTGAAGATCGCGGATCTCACCTGGCCGTCGGTGTCGATCCCGCAGAACTCCGTGCCCCTGACGATCCACGGGCACAAGTACCTGCTCGAGTTCGACGAGTACTCGCGCAACGTCGGCAGCTACACGGCTAATGATGCGGTCGGCGCCGCACGCATGATCGACATCGCCGACGTGCACCACCCGAAGGTGGTCAGCAATATGCGCCTGGCGGTCAACCAGCCGGCGGCCCGGGCCACCGACCAGCAGAACGACCCCGGTGCGCAGTACGGCGTCCAGGGCTACGCCGGGCACTACTGCGCGGTCCCCCGGCAGACCGACCCGGGCATCGTGGCGTGCAGCTTCATCCTCTCCGGGATGCGGGTGTTCGACATCCACGACCCCCTGCACCCACGCGAGATCGCGTACTTCAACAAGCCGGCACCCAACACCGCGCCTCTCACGTCCGGCGCCTACGCGATGTCCGCCCCATCATTCGATCCCGCCCGCAGGCAGGTGTGGTTCGCTGACGGCAACAGCGGCTTCTACGCCGTACGCCTTACCAATGGCGTCTGGAACGGGAACTGACACCGCCGGCATAGCCCCTTGCGGCGTCAGCGCTGCAGGTTGACCGGCTCCTCGTCCGCAGCAAGCTGCGCCAGCTGAGCCGCCGCGACCGTCCAAGCCCGCCGCTCGAAGCCGAAGGTGCTGCCGGCGACGTGCGGCGTCAGCAGCAGACCCGGCGCAGACCACAGCGGGTGGCCCTCGGGAAGTGGTTCGGGGTCCGTGACGTCCAATGCGGCGCGAAGCCGCCCGGAGCGCAGCTCCGCGAGCAGGGCGTCGGTGTCCACCAAGGGCCCGCGGCCCGCGTT
>DATITC010000063.1:0-9745 GCA_035468175.1 Frankiaceae bacterium
GTCTCCGGGGTCGGCGCGCTGCAGATCGACTACCTGAAGGCGGTCTACGGCAACTTCCCGCTCATGCTGGCGCTGATCGTGCTCATCACCTACGTGCTGCTGGTGCGCGCGTTCCGCTCGCTGCTGCTGCCGCTCAAGGCCGTCATCCTGAACCTGATGTCGGTCTCGGCGGTGTTCGGTGTGATGGTGCTGTTCTGGCAGGACGGCCACGGAAGCGAGGCGGTGTTCGGGATCGCCCCGACCGGCGCCATCACGTTCTGGCTGCCGATCATGGTGTTCGCGTTCTTGTTCGGCCTGTCCATGGACTACGAGGTCTTCATCCTCGCTCGCATGCGGGAGGAGTACGACGGGACCGGCGACACCAACGCGGCGGTGGTTGAAGGCCTCGGACGCACCGGTCGGCTGGTCACCAGCGCCGCGCTCATCCTGTTCCTGGCGTTCATCTCCCTGGCCAGCAGTCCCGGGACGGATATCAAGCTCTTCGCGACGGCCCTCGGGTTCGGCATCCTGCTGGACGCGACGATCGTGCGTGCGCTGCTCGTGCCGGCGCTGGTCAGCCTGTTCGGCGAGTGGAACTGGTACCTGCCGAACGGCGTCGCCAAGCTCCTGCGGGTCAAGCCGTCGCACGCGCTGCATGGCTCCGGCCAGCTCCCGCAGCAGCTCGACGAGGCGTCCCCCGAGTCGGACGAGGAGGCCTCCGCCCCGGTGCACTGACCCGCTGAGTCGTTCAGTCGCGCAGCGCCTCGAGTGCGGTCGCCACCATCAGCCGCACGCCGACCGCGATGCAGTCCTCGTCGACGTCGAAGCCGCCCTGGTGCAGGTCGTACGCGGCGCCACCGGCTGGGCGGACACCCAGCCGGGCCATCGCCCCGGGCACGTGCTCCAGGTACCAGCCGAAGTCCTCGCCGCCGAGCGACTGCCGGGTCGGCACGACCGCCCCGGCCGGCAGCGCCCGGTGCGCGGCAGCCTGCAGCACCGCCACGGCGGAGCCGCTGTTCACCACGGGCGGCACTCCGCGGTGGTAGTCGACCCGCGCCGTGGCGCCATATGGGGCCGCCAGCTCGGTGGCGAGGCGGTGCACCACCTCGGGGGCGACCTGCCAGGCCTCGTGGTCGAGCATCCGCAGCGTCCCCTTGGCCAGCCCGGTGCGCGGGATGGCGTTCGGCGCCGAACCGGCCGAAATCATGCCCCAGACCAGCGTCATCGCTGACCGCGGGTCGATCACCCGGGTCAATGCGGCCGGAAGGTCGGCCACCACCCTGGACAAGGCGTTGATGAGGTCGACGGTGTTCTGCGGCCGGGAGGTGTGCCCGCCAGGACCCGAAAGGTGGAGGTCTATCTTGTCCGCGGCGGCGGTGATCGGCCCGACCTTGAGCCCGACGGTCCCGACCTCGATCGACGGGTCGCAGTGCAGCGCGAACACGTACCGCCCCCCGGTCACCAGTCCGGCCCGTAGGACGTCGAGCGCACCGCCGGGCATCATCTCCTCGGCCGGCTGGAACACGAGCCGGACCCGGCCCGGCAGGCCGTCCCGCTCGGCCAACTCCGCCAGGGCGAGGCCGGCCCCGAGCAGCACCGACGTGTGCACGTCGTGGCCGCAGGCGTGGCAGACGCCGGGCACCGTGGAGCGGTAGGGGACGTCTTTCTCGTCGTCGAGCGGCAGGGCGTCGAGGTCGGCACGGAGCAACACCTCCGGAGGCTGACCGCCGCCGTCGCCGTCCCCGCCGATGTCGCACCACAGGCCGGAGCCGACCGGGAGCAGCCGCGGGTTCAGGCCCTCCGCGGAGAGCCGGTTGGCGACGAGGTCGGTGGTCCCGTGCTCTTCGCGGCCGAGCTCGGGGTGGGCGTGCAGCTGCCGCCGGAACGCGATCAGCTCATCGCCGTGCCGGGCGAGCCAGGTGGCCGCAGGATCGTCCGGCGCCGTCATCCCGGAACTCGTCCCGGACGTGATCACGGGAGTCATCCGACGTCCTGACCGAGCTCCGGACGCACCGCGTCGGCTCCTTCCGCATGCCGCACCTCGAGGTCGGTGAGGTCGACATCGACCGGGCGGTCGTTCTGCATCTCGGCGATGAGACTGTCCACCACGGCGGAAAGGTCCCCGCCATGGCGCCGCGCCACGTCGCGCTGGCGCTGGTAGCTCGCGCCCGTCTCCATGATCGCAGCGGCGTCGGCCAGCTCCTCCGAGCAGCCGAGCCGGGCCGCCAACGGGCTCAGATCGTCGATCAGCTCGGCGATGGCGTCGCGCAGCGGACGGGTGGCGCCGGAGTCGTCGAGAAGGATCCGGGCGTCGAGCCCGTACCGAGCGGCCCGCCACTTGTTCTCACGGATCAGCCACGACGTCGGCCTCGGCAGCGAGTATCCGCGGTCGAGCTGGGTGTCGAACTGGTCGACGAGGCACTGGCTGAGCGCGGCCACCGCGCCGACCTCCCGCAGCGTCGGCAGCCCGTCGCAGATGCGCAGTTCGACGGTGCCGAAGCCGGGGTGCGGGCGGATGTCCCACCACACCTCTCGCACCGACTGGACGGCATGCGAGGCGATCAGCGTTTCCATCAACTTCTCGAACTGGTCCCAGCCGGACAACTGGTAGGGCAGTCCGGCGGTCGGGAGCTGCTCGAAGATCTTGGAGCGTGCGGACGCGAGGCCGGTGTCGTCGCCCATCCAGAACGGCGACGAGGCGGACAGCGCCAGGAAGTGCGGGACGTAGAAGGTGAGCGCGTTGACGATCGGGATCGCCTTCTCCGGCGCGCGCACCCCGACGTGCACGTGCACCCCGAAGATCTGCAGCTGACGAGCCATCTGCTGCATCTGCTCGACCAGCATCGCGTAGCGCGGGCTGGGACTGATCTTCTGGGTGGACCAGTCGGTCATCGGATGCGAGCCGCTGCACATCACCCCGAGACCGCGCTTGGCCGCGGCCGCGCTCACCTCGGCGAGGGTGGCGCGAAGGTCCGCCTTCGCTTCCGACACGGTCGTGCAGACGTCGGTGATGATCTCGACGGTCGACTCGAGCAGCTCGTGCTTGGCCTTCGGATGCTCGTCGTCCTCGGGCGCGGTGAGTTCGGCGAGGATCTCGCTGGCAGCGCTGCGGAGGTGGCGGGTCTCGAGATCCACGAGCTCGAGTTCCCACTCCACGCCGAGGCTGGAGCGCGGCGAGGACGCGAAGGGGATGTGCACGACTGCCCTCCTGCCCCGCGTCCAGCCGTTTCAGGCACTCCAGCGGTCGACCGCGTCCTTGGCCCGCTGGCCGACCCGCCACTGCTGGTAGCCGAGCAGCAGGAACAGCACCGCGATCACCCCGTCCCGGATGCGCGTGCTCGTGTGGTTCTCGAGAAAGATGCTCGCGCCCTCGACGACGAAGCCGATCGCGTAGAGCACCACGAACCAGCGCAGCCCGGTCTGCCGTAGGGCCACCTGCATCGCCAGGTCCTCGAGGCCCTCAGGGGCGGGCTCGCGGTTGCGGATGGCCCGTTGGATCAGCCGACGTCGGTCGCCGGGCCGGCTTGGGACGGCTCCACCGTCCTTCCCGCCGTCCCCGGTCACGCCATCGGGAGCCGACTCGCTCACCCCTGCCACCCTCCCGTCGCCGTCATGACCACAGCTGCCGCTGCCAGAATCGCAGACGTGGTTCTCGCCGCTGTGGTCGTCGCGGGGTCAGCGCAGACCCAGGGCCCGGGCCAGCCGCAGCGATTCCTTGTACGAGCGGTCCGGCACCAGCAGCGTCCGCAACCCCAGCGGCGTCGTCAACGGGAGGACGACCATCCGCCCGGTCGTGATCGGAGCACCGGGACGCAGGTTCCGTCGATCGAAGGCCACGTCGAACCACTCACCGTCGCGGTAGCTGCTGGGCTTGCGAGTCCGCAGCAGCAACAGCCGCTTGTTGGTGAGCAGGATCCAGCGCCGACCGGTGAGGACCTGCCCGAGGAACCGTTCGGCCACGGCGGTCAGCCGCCCCACCCCGTCCGGGTCCCGCAGCACGCCGCGCAGCAGGACCTCGGTGAACTCGCCGCGATCGAGCGGGAACGAGGCGATGTCCGGCGGCTTCTTCGACATCAGCCGGGCTCCCCGATCGGCGCCGTAGTCGGCCCCGTGCTCACGCGCGTGCTCAGAACGCGTCCGGCGGGATGTAGGTGCCCCAGACGTCGCGGAGCGCGTTGCTGACCTCGCCGACGGTGGCCCTCGCCCGCAGCGCCTCCTTCATCGGGTACAGCACGTTCTGGTCCTCGCTCTGCGCTGCCTTCCGCAGGTCGTCGAGGCGGCTCCGCACCTCGTCGTTGTCCCGCTCCTCGCGCAGCTTCGCGAGCCGGTCGCGCTGGCCCTGCTCGATCGTCGGGTCGACGCGCAGCGGCTCGTACCGTTCGCCGGGCGACTTGAACTTGTTGACGCCGACGACGATGCGCTCGTCGTTCTCGATCTCCATCGCGATGGAGTAGGCGGACTTCTCGATCTCGCCCTTCTGGAAGCCCTGTTCGATGGCGGCGACGGCTCCGCCCCGCTCCTCGACCGCGGCCATCAGTTCGCGCGCCTTGCGCTCGACCTCATCGGTGAGGTGCTCGACGGCGTAGGAGCCGGCGAAGGGGTCGACCGTCTTCGGCACGTCGGTCTCGAAGGCGATCACCTGCTGGGTGCGCAGCGCGAGGCGGGCCGCCTTCTCCGTCGGCAGGGCGATCGCCTCGTCGAAGGAGTTGGTGTGCAGGCTCTGCGTACCACCGAGCACAGCGGCGAGTGCCTGCACGGCGACCCGGACCATGTTCACCTCGGGCTGCTGCGCGGTGAGCTGCACGCCGGCGGTCTGGGTGTGGAAGCGCAGCATCAACGACTTGGGGTTCTTCGCGCCGAACTCGTCCCGCATGACCTGGGCCCAGATGCGCCGGGCGGCGCGGAACTTCGCGACCTCCTCGAGCAGCGTGGTCCGCGAGACGAAGAAGAACGACAGCCGAGGGGCGAAGTCGTCGACGTCCAACCCGGCCTTGATCGCGGCCCGGACGTACTCGATGCCGTCGGCGAGCGTGAACGCGATCTCCTGAACGGGCGTCGCCCCGGCCTCGGCCATGTGGTAGCCGGAGATCGAGATCGTGTTCCAGCGCGGCGCCTCGCTCTTGCAGTAGGCGAAGGTGTCGCTGACCAGCCGCAGGGACGGCGCCGGCGGGAAGATGTAGGTCCCGCGGGCGATGTACTCCTTGAGGATGTCGTTCTGGATCGTTCCGGAGATCTTGCTCCCGTCGACGCCCATCTCCTCGGCGACGAGCTGGTAGAGCACCAACAGGACGCTGGCCGGGGCGTTGATCGTCATGGACGTGGAGATCGTGTCCAACGGCAAGCCGTCGAACAGCGTCCGCATGTCCTCGATCGAGTCGATGGCGACACCGACCTTGCCGACCTCACCGGACGCGATCGGGTCGTCGGAGTCGTAGCCCATCTGCGTCGGCAGGTCGAAGGCGACCGACAGACCGCCGGTGCCGGCCTCGACGAGCTGGCGGTAACGCTCGTTCGACTCCTTGGCGGTGCCGAACCCGGCGTACTGCCGCATCGTCCACGGACGACCGGTGTACATGTTCGGGTACACGCCGCGGGTGTAGGGGTATTCGCCGGGGGCGCCGAGCAGCTCGGGCAGGTTCTCCGGCAGCACCTCGGGCCCGTACACCGTCTCGATCGGCTCACCGGACTCGGTCAGCCGGCCGGGGTCCTCGCCGCGCTCAGACATCTGTTGCCCGCATGTACATGGGGTCGATCGTACGAAGCCCGCACCGTGCCGCGTCGGCGAGTCCCCGTAGCCTCGCCGATCGTGAGTACCGCCGCTCCCACCGGACCCGACGCTGCCGCTTCGGCCCGACGGTTGGCCGCGGTGACCGGGGTCGAGCAACACGACGCGGCCGTGGTGCTGGGCAGCGGTTGGAGCGCCGCCACCGACGCCCTCAGCGACCGCGGCATCGGGGCGGCGGCCGAGGTCGCGCTGACCGATCTGGGCCTGCCGGGCCCGTCCGTCGAGGGCCACGGCGCGACCGTCCGCTCGGTACGCATACCGACCGGCGCCGGCGAGAAGCGGGTGCTCGTCTTCCTCGGCCGAGTGCATGCCTACGAGGGACACGACCTGTCGGTGGTCGTGCACCCGGTCCGCACCGCGGTGGCCGCCGGCTGCACGACCGTCGTGCTGACCAACGCGGCCGGCGGACTGAACCCTGCCTACGGTCTCGGCGACCTGGTCCTGATCAACGACCATGTGAACCTGACGGCGCGGTCGCCGCTGGTCGGCCCGCAGTTCGTCGACCTCAGCGACCTCTACAGCCGCCGGCTCCGCTCGTTGGCCCGCGAGGTCGACCCGTCGCTGGCCGAAGGCGTGTACGCCGGGGTCCCTGGACCGCACTTCGAGACGCCGGCCGAGATCCGGATGATGCGGACGTTGGGCGCGGACCTGGTGGGGATGTCGACGATCCACGAGGCGATCGCTGCCCACGCCGCCGGGGCCGAGGTGCTCGGGTTGTCGCTGGTCACCAACGCCGCCGCCGGCTCCGATGCAGGCCCGCACGCCGAGGGCGCGACGTCGATCGACCATCTCGACGTTCTCGCGGTCGGTCGGTCGGCGGCGCCCCGAGCGGGCGCGCTGATCGCGCAGCTGCTCGCCCGCCTCTGACGCCACCCGCTGACGCCACCCCCTGACACCACCCGCTGACACCACCCCGCTGACGCACCCGCGGCTCGCGCGGCGCCCTTCCCCGCGCCGGTCCCGTCGACGTCGCACTCTGCGTGTTGTGCCTGCTGCTTCGCGCGCCGCCCGCTGGAGTGCGGCGCTCCTGCTGATCGCCGTCCTCCTCGCCGCCTGCAGTTCGGGATCGTCCGGCAAGCCGGTCGCGGGCTCCTCGCCCGGTGCGTCTGGTGCCCCCGGTGCCGCCGCCTCGGTGCCGGAGTCGGTCTTCGACGTCCCCGGCGTCCCGTCCCCCGGCACCCCACCGCAGTACGACAAGGTGCAGGTCCGCCGGTACGGCTCGCCCGACGCACCGAAGGTGCCCGTGCTGGTTCCCGGCACCGTCGCCGGTGCCGCCGACTTCGACGTGGTCGGTCCCTACCTCGCGTCCCACGTCCCCGGGGTGCAGGTCTGGGCGCAGATGCGACGTGAGGGCGCCCTCGTCGACAACGCCGTGCTGATGAAGGGCGCGACCGGTCAGGCGACCCAGCAGCAGGTCTTCGACTACTACGTCGGCTGGCTCACGAACAAGGCGATCACCGACCACTACCAGCCGTTGAAGAACGCCGACTACGCCTTCGCCAAGAACTGGGGCCTCGCCGTCGCAATGGGCGACCTCCGCAACGTGGTAACCCTGGCTCGAGACGGCGGCAAGCGGCAGGTGATCCTCGGCGGACACTCCCTCGGCGGCTCGGAAGCCGCCATCTACGCCGCCTGGGACTTCGCCGGTAGTCCGGGTTTCCGCGACCTGTCCGGCATCGTCTGCATCGACGGTTGCTCGTTCCCGCCGGGCCTTCGCGCCAACCCGGACACCGCCTCGGTGGCTGCGGCGCAGAAGGCGATCTCGCAGATGGACACCAAGGGACCGTGGCTCGACCTGCTGGGCGTCGGTCTGCCGTGGATCTCCGGCGCACTGGGCGAGATGTCGGCGCTCGCCGCCCACGTGGACCCGAACGGCAGGTCCATCGCCCAGGAGTTCACGCTGCTGCCACCGGCGTTCAAGCCCGGCGTCCCGGTCACCAACGCGGCGCAACTCGGCTTCGGCTTCGACGCCAAGACGTCGCCGGCTGCGTTGGCCCTCACCCACATCACCTCGGGGCACCTGTCGGGGACAGGCAACCCGCAGGGCTGGGTCGACGACGGGCCGACCCCGGTCGAGAACCTCGCATCGGCGTTCTCGAAGGAACCGCTCGGCGCGATCGACTGGTATTACCCGCAACGGCTGACCCTCGACAACCAGGCCGCGTCCGCGTTGCAGACCACCCCGGTCACCCAGCTCCTGGGGCTGCGCGCGACCCACGCCGCCGAGGTCGACGTCCCGCTCTACGCGATCCAGACGTCACTCGGCGGCCGAGCGGACGCCGTCGCCAAGGGTGCCCAGCGCTACAAGAGCATGTCGAAGATCCCGAGCGTGCAGGTGGTCAACCGGCCCGACTACAGCCACCTCGACCCCCTGCTCGCCCGACCGAGCGACAATGCCTTCCTGCAGACGGTCGTGCCGTGGCTGACGCAGCTTGCGCCTCGACGCTGAGCCGCGCCGCCGAGGCGCGGATCAGCCGGTCGGTGCGGTACGCAGATACCAGTTGACGCTGGTCTCGTGCGCCCACGCGTTGCACGGCGTGCCGTAACGCCCGGCGATGTAGTCCAGCCCCCAGCGGATCTGGGTGGCGGGGTTGGTCAGCCAGTCCGGGCCGGCGCTCGCCATCTTCCGCGCCGGCAACGACTGCGGAATGCCGTAGGCACCGCTGGAGGGGTTGGTGGCGTAGACGTTCCAGTTGCTCTCGCGATTCCACAGGTTGTTCAGGCACGCGGCCTGGCTGGCCCAGCCGCGACCGATCAGCTGCTGGAAGGCGATCTGCCTGGCAACCGCCGGATTGGCACGCGGAGGCGGCGAGCAGCTGGTGGCGGCGGTCGCAACGGCGAGGGTGACCCCGGCGAGAGCGACGGCGGACCGGTAGCGACGGGCGGTGAGACGGATCGGCACGGGAGGCCCCTTCATCCCGGCTGCGGAGTGAGCTGTCGGGTTCGGGCGAACTCCACCCGGCCGGAGCGACGTACAGCTCCCGGCTTCACCCCAAGGACCCGGTCGAGGACCGGTCCCGACTTCTTGGTTCCTCCGCTCCTGCCTGAATCGCGGAGCACACGCGCGGCGGCAGGACTCGACGGACCGCGGTGGCGTCGCCGTTCACGACGACACCGCTCCATCGGCACCCGTTACGGGAGAGGTTCGTCCGTTCGGGCGATCATGCTGCGCGCCCGTGACGTCGATCGGCCAGCAAACTAGCCTTCGAGTGGTCCCGCCCAGCGCCAGTCACCGCCCGGGCCGAGGTACTCGACCCGCTGCACCTCGCCCGTCTCTTCCTCGTCCCGCGCCCAGGCGAGAGCGGACGCGTGGTCGTCGAACGAGGCCTCGTCGACGATGTCTCCCAGTCCGTCGAGGAACCGATGCGGGTCACGGGGCGCGACCCTAAACGCGCGGTGGAGCTCGCCGAGAACCGATGTCGCCATCTGCGGTGCGAGCCTTGGTTGGGCGCCCACGGACGATCGCTGGCCGCGACGGATGATCTCCAGTGGGCGAGAACGGGGCGGGATCCGGGCTCTGAGAACCCCGAAATCGGGCCCGTCCCCGCCCACCGCCGATCCACGGCCGCTGTGATCTCCGGTGGGCGAGAACGGCAGCGGGATGATCGCCGATGGGGGTCCCGCCGATGAATCCGGCACCCCTTGACCCGTGCCCCCCACCCGTGCGCCCCCGCGCGTCACCCACATCCGGTACCGGTTCGGTGTAGCTCGGAGCCCTCACGTGTAGCGAGACTGCAGGGGTGGATGCCCCGCTCCTCGACGCCGTCCGAGCCTGGATCCGTGCCGACCCGGACGAGGACGACCGCGCGGAGCTGCAGCAGCTGCTGGACCAGCAGGACGAGCCGGAGCTCACCGATCGCTTCGGAGGTCCCCTGCGCTTCGGCACCGCCGGCATCCGCGGACCGATGCGCGCCGGCCCGAACGGCGTCAACACGTCGACCGTGGCCCGGACCGCGGCGGGGCTGGCCGCGTTCCTCGGAC
>DATITC010000064.1:0-47100 GCA_035468175.1 Frankiaceae bacterium
GGGGCTTCGCGTCGATCGACCCGAGCGACCTGCGCGGCCGGATGCGCTGGTGGGGCCTGTACACCCAGCGCAAGCCCGGCATCGACGGCGGCCGCACCGGTTCGCTGGAGCCGCACGAGCTCGACGACGAGTCCTTCATGCTCCGCGTCCGCAGCGACGGCGGCATCCTCACGCCGGACCAGCTGCGCGCCATCGCAGATGTCTCGCAGACCTACGCCCGCGACACCGCCGACATCACCGACCGGCAGAACGTGCAGCTGCACTGGATCCGCATCGAGGACGTGCCGGAGATCTGGCGGCGCCTCGAGGCCGTGGGCTTGTCGACGACGACGGCCTGCGGTGACACCCCGCGGACATTCCTCGGCTGCCCGCTCGCGGGCGAGCACGCCGATGAGGTGCTCGACGGCAGCGCAGCCATCGATGCGACGTTCGAGCGCTTCACCTCCGACATCAAGGCGTTCACGAACCTGCCCCGGAAGTTCAAGACCGCGGTCTCCGGCTGCCCGGATCACTGCACCGTGCACGAGATCAACGACGTCGCGTTCGTCGGCGTCACCGGGCCCGACGGCACCCCCGGGTTCGACCTGTGGGTCGGCGGCGGTCTGTCCACCAACCCCAAGTTCTCCACCCGGTTGGGCGTCTTCGTCTCCGAGGAGCAGGTCCCGGACGTATGGGTCGGCGTCACGTCGATCTTCCGGGACTACGGCTACCGCCGCAGCCGCAACCGGGCCCGGCTGAAGTTCCTGATGGCCGACTGGGGCCCGGAGAAGTTCCGCGAGGTCCTCGAGAAGGAGTACCTGGGCTTCCAGCTGCCGGACGGTCCGCCACCGCCGCCGCCGGTCAGCAAGCGCCGCGACCACATCGGCGTCACCGCGACGAGGAACGGCACGTTCGCCGTCGGCTTCGCTCCGCGGGCGGGCCGTGTCTCCGGAACGCTGCTGGCGACGGTGGCGGACCTCGCCGACCAGTACGGCGACGGCCGCATCCGCACTACGATCGAGCAGAAGCTGGTCATCCTCGGCGTCTCGGACCCGGACGGCCTCACCGACGCTCTGGCCGAGCACGACCTGCTCGTCAAGGCGAGCGCCTTCCGCCGGGGAACGATGGCCTGCACCGGGCTGGAGTTCTGCAAGCTCGCCATCGTCGAGACCAAGGGACGGGCGATGGACCTCGTCGAGGAGCTCGAGCGTCGGCTGCCGGACTTCGACGAGCCGATCGGCATCAACGTCAACGGATGCCCCAACGCCTGCGCCCGCTTCCAGGTCGCCGACATCGGCCTCAAGGGGATGCTGATCGGCGGTGAGGACGGCTTCCAGGTGCACCTCGGCGGCTCGATGGGCCAGGAGGCCGCACTGGGCCGCAAGGTCCGGGGGCTCAAGGTGACCGCTGCCGAGCTGCCCGACTACATCGAGCGGATGCTCCGGCTGTACCAGGACGAGCGCACCGACGGCGAGTCCTTCGCCTCCTGGGTCCGCCGTGCTGACGAAGCGCTGCTCAAGTAGCACGAGGATGAACCGTCTGCGTCGTCGTGTGCGGGTTGCGCTGCTCCGGGCGGCGGCTCGCGACCTGCTGGCCTCCCGGGCGATCCGCACGACCTGGGGCCGTCACCCCTCCGAGTCGGTCGACAACCAGGCGTTCGTCGGTCCGGGGGCGCTCGTCGCCCCGTGGGCGGTCGTGGGTCCCGGTGCGGTCATCGCGCCGGGCGCCGTCGTCGCTCCGCTGAGCGCGGTCGCCCCGGCCGCGATCGTCGGTCCCGGCGCGGTCCTCGCCCCGTTTACCGCAATGGCTCCTGGTTCCGTCCTGGGACCCGGTGCCGTGCTCGCTCCGCTGGTGGTCCTCTCACCCGGAGTGTTCGTCGGGCCCGGCGTGTTCATCGGCCCGGCCACCGCCATCGCGCCGGGAGTGTGGATCGGTCGCGGAGCGGTGATCGGAGCCGGGGTCGCGCTCGCCCCGGGCGTCCGCATCGGCGCTGGCGCCCAGATCGGCAACGGCGTGGCGATCGCGCCGTCCGCTGTGGTCGAACCCGGCGCCGTCATCCCGGCCCGTACCGCCATCGGCCCCCACGCTTGCGTTCGGGGGCCGGAAGCCCCTGGGTCCACAGCGTCCGCCGCGTCTCATGCGTCCGCCGCGACCGCCGCGCTGCCCGCCGGAGCCTCGTGAGCGAGGGCGGTGAGCGTTCGGTCCCGTTCTTCTGCCCCTACTGCGGCGAGGAGGGCCTCGAACCGGTCGGACCGCCCGGCGGCTGGTGGTGCCACGACTGCAATCGGCGCTGGGCGTTGAAGCTGGTCGGAGCCGGTCCGCCCCCGGAGACGTCTGACGGGGCGTCGGGACTGCCGCGGTCCTGACTGCTGGAAGGCCCCAATCCGGCGTGGTCTGCGGCTTCGGACCGCTAATGGGACTGCACCCCGGCTAGAACGAGTGGCCTCGTGACACGCCGCTCCGCTCGACCAGGCCATGCTCGATGGTGGAGTCTTCTGCGGTGATCGATACAGACGACATTGGGCAGCGCTGGGTCGCCTGGGTGGAATCAGGAGACGGGAGCCTCCTGGGGTTGTTTGCTCCGGACTTCCACGACCATGTGAGCGGGATGGGCCGCGAAGTCTGGCGGCAGGTCACTTGCTGGTTCGAGGAGTGCTTCGCCGACCGCCGTTGCGAGCTGCACGCCGTCATGGCCGAACAGGACCGCGTGATGCTGTGGATGACGATCCGCGGCAGACACGTCGGAAGCACCTTCCCGTGGATGGGGAATCGCCCGCCCTCGAACGCGGACGTGACGTGGGCCCAGCTCCATGTCTTGCGCTTCGTCGACGGCTTTGCCGTCGAACACTGGGCAGTGCGCGGCGACCTGCAAGCCTTGCAGCAGATCGACTCGGCGAACGCAGAACGAGCATGAGTTGACCGCATGGTTCGTCGGGCATGAGGCGACGTGGTCCCGGCGGTCCTGATCTTCCGGGACCCGGGTCCCGAAATACGGCATTCGCGTTGCCCGGGTCTGCGTCCTCGCTGACAATCCCGGAGTGACCGGGCTCGCGATCGCGGGACACCCGACGCGCCGGCTTCCTCCGGCCGTGCTGGTGGGGACGATCGTCGCGTTCGGCTGCCTCGTGCCGCTCGTCGTCGTGGACGGCATCCCCGCCGGCCGACGGCGCCTCATCTGGAGACCGGCGCTGGGCTGCACACCCGACGCGGTCGGGCTCACCCGTGCCGGATAGCGTCCGGACCGTGACGAGATCTGTACTCGGGATGGCCGAGGAGGTGCGCTCCGGCCGAACGACGGCCCGTGCGCTGACCGAACAGGCGCTGGCCCGGATAGCGGCCCGGGACGGCGACATCGGCGCGTTCCAGGTGGTGCGCGGGACGAGAGCGTTGGCGGAGGCGGACGCGATCGACCGCCGGGCCGACCTTGAGGACCTCCCGCTCGCCGGCGTGCCGATCGCGATCAAGGACAACGTGCCGGTGAGTGGCGAGCCGATGCGTGACGGCAGCCTTGCGAGCGATCCGCGGCCGCAGTCGACGGACCATCCCGTGGTGGTCCGCCTCCGTGCGGCCGGCGCGGTGGTCGTCGGACTCACCCGGGTCCCGGAGCTCTGCGTCTTCGGTGCGACCGACTCGGCCTTCGGTACGACCCGTAACCCCTGGAACCTGAGCCTCACCCCAGGCGGGTCGTCCGGCGGGAGCGCGGCCGCGGTCGCCGCCGGGATGGTGCCGGCCGCGCACGGCAACGACGGGATGGGGTCGATCCGCATCCCCGCCGCCTGCTGCGGGCTGGTCGGCATCAAGCCCGGCTTCGGTGTGGTTCCGTCCGAACTCGGCAACGGCTCCTGGTTCGGCCTCGCCGAGAACGGTCCGCTGACCACCACCGTCGCCGACGCCGCGCTGCTGCTGTCGGTGCTGGCCGCCGACCCGTCGCTGGCCGACTCCCCGAAGCGCACACCATCCGCACTCCGGATCGCACTGTCGCTGAAGGCGCCGTCACCGGCTACGCCCGTCGACTCCCACTTCGTCGCCGCGGCCCGCCGTACCGGCGACCTGTTGGCCTCCCTCGGGCACCAGGTTGCCGACCGGGAGCTGAAGCAGCCCCTGTCGGCGGGCCTCGCCGCGATGTCGAGCTGGTTCGCCGGCACCGAGATGGATGCGCAGCTGATGGCGGACCGGAGCCGGCTGGAGAAGCCGGTCGCCCGGCACGCCGCCGCCGGCCGCGCGCTCATCCGGGCCGGACTGCCCAAGGAGTCGAGCCGCGATGCCTGGCGGGCTGTCGCGCACCGGTTCTTCGATGACGTCGACGTCCTGCTGACCCCCGGGCTCGCCCAGGTACCCCTCCCATCGGTCCGGTGGGGGCAGCGCAGCTGGCTCCGCAACATCCGGGCCAGCAGCGGCTATGCACCCTTCGCTCAGCCCTGGAATCTGGCTGGCTGGCCGGCCATGGTGGTGCCGGCCGGGGTGCACCCAAGGCGGGGGAACCCGCTGTCGGTTCAGCTGGTCGCTCCACCCGGGGGTGAGGCGCGTCTGCTCGCCGTGGCCGCGCAGATCGAACAGCTGGCGCCGTGGCAGCGCACCTCGCCCTATTACGCGGACGACGTCGCCGAGGATCGGAGAAGCGCATGAGCAGGCAGCACAAGTTCTTGCTCGACGAGTCGGAGATGCCGACCCGCTGGTACAACATCATCCCCGACCTGCCGTCACCCCCGCCTCCGCCGCTGCATCCCGGCACGAGGCAACCGGTCGGCCCCGATGACCTCGCCCCGCTGTTCCCGATGGACCTGATCCTGCAAGAGGTGTCGGGCGACAGCTACATCGACATCCCTGAAGAGGTTCAGGACGTCTACCGGCTCTGGCGACCCTCGCCGCTGTACCGGGCGCACCGGCTAGAGGCCGCGCTCGATACGCCGGCGCACATCTATTACAAGTACGAAGGCGTGTCGCCGGCCGGGTCGCACAAGCCGAACACGGCGGTGCCGCAGGCCTACTACAACAAGATCAGCGGCGTCACGAAGCTGACCACCGAAACCGGCGCCGGCCAGTGGGGCACGGCGCTCGCCTTCGCCTGCGCGGTCTTTGGACTCGAATGCGAGGTCTGGCAGGTCGGAGCCTCCTACGACAGCAAGCCCTACCGCCGCTCCGTCATGGAAGCCTTCGGCGCTGCCGTCCACCGCAGCCCGTCGGAGCTCACCGAGATCGGACGCAAGATCGCTGCTGAGGGCGCGAACCATCCCGGCAGTCTCGGCATCGCGATCAGCGAGGCGGTCGAGGTCGCGGCCCAGGACGAACGGATCCACTACGCGCTCGGCAGCGTGCTGAACCACGTGCTGCTGCACCAAACCGTGATCGGCGAGGAGGCGCTCCTCCAGTTGCAGAAGGCAGGCGAGCAGCCCGACGTGATCGTCGGCTGTACCGGTGGCGGCTCCAACTTTGCCGGCCTCGCCTTCCCGTTCCTGCGCGAGAAGCTGGCCGGCCGGATGAACCCGACGATCCGGGCGGTCGAGCCGGCGTCCTGCCCCTCGCTCACTCGCGGCACCTACGCCTACGACTACGGCGACACGGCCGGTCTGACCCCGCTGATGAAGATGCACACGCTGGGACACGACTTCGTGCCGGACCCGATCCACGCGGGTGGCCTGCGGTACCACGGGATGAGCCCGCTCATCTCGCACGTCTACGAGCTCGGACTGATGGAGGCGCTCGCGCTGCCGCAGACCGAGTGCTTCGCCGCGGCTGTGCAGTTTGCCCGCGCGGAGGGCATCGTCCCGGCGCCCGAACCGACCCACGCACTCGCCGCCTGTGTCCGCGAGGCCCAGCGCGCCAAGGAGACGGGGGAGCAGACCGTCATCCTCACTGCGCTCTGCGGCCACGGGCACTTCGACATGGCTGCCTATGACGCGTATCTCGGCGGTCACATGATCGACGAGGAGCTGACCGATGCGCGTTTCGCCGAGCCGCTGACCCGGCTGCCCCAGATCGACGCCTGAGCGCAGGCTCGCCGGGATCAACGACTGCCTCCCCTCGGCGGAGTCGAGGTGATGGCTCTACACGGCGACCCCGACACCACGGACGACCCGATCCTGGAGGACTCCAGCTACGGCGACTCGACCCGCTCGGGCTACAGATCGCCGAGCGAGGCGATCTCGATCGACCTGCAGCAGTAGTAGCGGCCGTTGCGGGTCGGTCGGTTCCAGGTGTCGAACACGGCGGCGAGGCTTCCGTCGGAGCGGCGGAACACCTCCAGCCCGCCGGGAGAGCGCTGATCGCCGACCGTCTTCCGGAGTGGACGGTCGGCCGTCTCCGTGCAGGGCCCGGCCAGCGTCGGACACCAGGCGAGGCCGATGGAATAGCCGGCTCGGTCGTAGCTGTCGCCGGAGTAGAACAGCCACCAGCCCCCGCGGCTGGCCGGAACGGCGGCAGGTTCCTCGACCACACCGCGCTGCCAAGCCTCATCGGTGCTCAGCAGGGGATGCGCTGTCCCGGTCAACGCGAGGCCGTCGGAGCTCAGCCGCTGGGACCAGAGCGTGGCGGGGCGGTGCGGCGTCGGAGCGGTGCAGCAGGTGCCGTTGGACTTCCAGAGCAGGTACAGGCCGCCGTCGGGGCTGCTCGCCAGTGCTGGATCGATGGATCCGCCGAGGTCGGGCTGGCAGAGCAGGGGGTGGCCGAGTGCATCCCGGTACGGCCCGCCGGGTCGGGTGGCCGAGGCGACAGCGAGGCAGGGTTGGTCGCTCGCCGCGTCCGGCGCGGTGAGGTACATCAGGTATCGCCCGCCGAGGGCGCGTACCGCCGGCGCCCAGGTCCTGGCGTAGTCGGGGTCCGGCGCCGACCAGTCGGGCAGCATCGGGAAGGCGTCGGGGCCCTGGTGCCAGTGCACGAGATCGGTCGAGGTCGCGGTCGGGATACGGAAGGGTGGGGTTCCGGTGCCGAAGGCGAGATACCCGGCCGACGTGTGCGTGTCCAGCACGAAGGGATCGCCGATGTCGCCGTCGAACACCGTCGCTGCGGCACCGAGCACCGGGAGCCGTCCCGGCGCTTTGGCGGCTGAGGGTGCGGCCTTCCCGGTCGTCGAGCACGCCACGCTCAGCAGGATCGTCGTGCCGAGCAGGAGTCGGACCGCGATCCCGCGGCGCTGGGACCTGCGCTGCTCGGACCTGCGCTGCCACAGCGAGGCGGTGCCGAAGTGGGGCATCGCTGCCTCCCGGCGTCGCCGAGCGGTGAACCTGCAACTGTCTCGACAGTAGCCGCGGTGCCCTCGCACCGGTAGCGGGCTCTCGAGCGGGTCAGCCGACGGCCAGCGCGGTGTCCCCGACCCGGACCACGTCGCCTTTCGCGAGCTGACGGCCGCGGCGGGTTTCGGGTTCGCCGTTGACCGTCACATGACCGTCGGCGAGCAGTGCCTTCGCATCAGAGCCGGAGTCGATGGCGTTGGCGAGCTTCAGGAACTGGCCGAGTCGGATCGATTCGCCGGAGATGGGGACGTCGCTCACGCGTCGATTCTGCCCGTCCGACGAGTCAGCGTTGTTTGTCCCGTTCCGCGTCGAGCTCGGCCTGGAGCGATGCGACCTGCAGTTCGAGTTCGAGAATGCGGCGGATACCGACAAGGCTGAATCCGTCGGCGGCCATGTCGGCGACCCGGGCGACGGTCGTGATGTCGGAGCGGCTGTACCGCCGCTGGCCCCCGGCGGAACGGTCGGGCCGTACGACGTGCTCGGTGTCGAGGCGGCGGAGAAAGGCCGGCTGCAGGCCGAGCATCCCGGATACCTGCCCGACGCTGTAGAGGGGGGCGAACTGGTCGTCGATCGGCAGGTCCATGTCGGTCCCTTCTGCTGGTGCCGCCGGACGCGACGGATGTCGAGGGCGGCGTGCGACGCGAGGGGCCGTCGGAAACACGTCGTCCCCGGCGGCCCCCTGCGTCGGAGGAAGGCGTCCACCGCGCGGCGTTCGCCTGGGTTGACCTCGGTGCTGCAGCCGGTGGGACAGCAAAGTTGTACCCGAGTAGGGCGAGAACTTGCAAGAGGAGTTTGAAGTCTCTGGAGAGAGGCTGGCAGTGGCTCCGGCTGGAGGAGCTGTGGCGTGTCATCCACACGACGCGCCCAGACCGTTGCCGGAAGCGAGGAGGGGGTTTACGCTAGCTCTCGTTCGAACATATGTTCGACAAGCGGATCGGAGCCTGCGCAGCCAGCGTACGGCGTCCGGATCGCTGAATGCCGGGCTGGGCGGAGCGTGGGGAAGCGCGCTGCCCAGCCCGGCCCGCCGTCCTTCCCCCGGCGTCTGGAAGCGGATGTGCCCGCGATGGGCACCGAGGGAAGGGGCTGGCGATGAGTCGTCGCCATGCAGATGTGGTCGAGGTTCGGCGCCGAGACGATGTGCCCGAGCAGTTCCTATGGCGCAACCGGCTTTACCAGATCCGGGAAGTGCTCGGGCACTGGGTCGAGTCCGGGGCGTGGTGGCGTTCGGCGCCGAGCAGTGCCCTGATCGACGGGACCGACGCCGACACGTCGGAGGCTCGCTCATCCGATGATCTGGCGCTCGCTCCCATTCCGGCCTCTCCCCGGTGGGCCCAACGTGCCTGGGGGGAACCTGCTCCTGACGTCGGGGCAGCGGTGGGTCCGATGACGCTCGATGACGGGGAACGTGAGTTCTGGCGGGTCGAGGCCGGAGCCGGCCGTGTCGCCACGCCGGGGATCTACGACCTCTGCTTCGACTGGTCAGCGAACCGCTGGCAGCTGGTTCAGGTGATGGACTGATGGCGCACTCGTCGGCCACCGTGTCCCGAGCCCCTGCTTCTGGGGCCCTCTCTACCGGTGCCCTCTCTACCGGTGCCACCGCGACCGCCGGGGGCCCGGGCATTCTGCCGGTCAACTCCCGGCCCACGCCCTCCGTGCCGGCGTTGTTCGCGGCGGCCCGGGCCGGGCTCGCCGACGCCGCTGCGGCGCAGGTCTCCCGGGAGCGGTACGCCCTCGCGCACCTCGCCGCGCTGCGGGCTGCTGCCGCTGTTCTCGCGGCCCGGGCCCGCCCGGCCCAGACGCGCCGACGGCCGGTCAGCGCCTGGAAGGTGCTCGCGTCGGTTGCTCCCGAGCTGGGGGAGTGGGCGGAGTTCTTCGCCGTCGGCGCCACCAAGCGGGCGGCTGCCGAGGCTGGGCGCCCGGTCGCTTCCCGACGGGAAGCCGATGACCTGATGCGCGACGCCGCCCGCTTCCTCGCCGCCGCCGAGGCCTACCTGGGGCTCGCGCATCAGCCGGTCCTCAGCGCGAGCTGAGGCTTGCCGTGCCGGACCCCTTCGTCCATCTGCATGTCGCCTCCGGTTACTCTCTGCGACACGGGGCATCCGCTCCGCGCATACTCGCCGAGCGCGCCGCCGAACACGGCATGTCCGCACTGGCCCTCACCGATCGCGACGGGGTCTACGGCGCGGTCCGGTTCGCAAAGGCGTGTCAGGACATCGGCATCCGTCCCGTCCTCGGGGTGGACCTGGCGGTCCAGCCCCTGACGCTGGAGACCGTCTCCCGGAGCAGCGCCATCCGGACCCCGACGCGAGGCGGCGCTTTCCTGGATCCCGGACTGCCGAGGGTCACGGTGCTCGCCAGCGGACGCGCTGGGTGGGGAGCGCTGTGTCGGTTGGTCACCGCCACCCATCTGGCCGGGGAGCGGAGTCGCCCGATCAGCACGATCGACCTCGTCGCCGAGCATGCGGCGCTTGCCGCCGCGCAGGGCGGAGCGCTGCTGGTGCTGCTCGGTCGATCCTCCGAAGTCGGCCGGGCGCTCGGCACCCGTCGTCCCGACCAGGCCCGTTCGCTGATGCAGCGCTGGCGCGCGGCGGTGCCGGAGCCGGGGAACCTGCTGATCGAGGTGGTCTCACACCGCGCGGCGGGTGACGCGGCCCAGGCCGGTCGGTTGACCGCCTTCGCGGCGGAGATGCGGGTGCCGGCGGTCCTGACCAACGAGGTGCGGTACGCCGACCGGTCGGACGCACCCGTCGCGGACGTTCTCGATTCCGCCCGGCGCCTGGTGGCGCTCGATCCGCGGCACGTCGATCGGCGCAACGCCGAGGGCCACCTGAAGAGCGGAAAGGAGATGGTCGAGGTCGCCGAGGAGGTGGCGCGGTTCGCCGGCACGACCGACGGGGGTCGCGGGCTGCTCGCCCGGACCGGGCTGGTGGCCGAGCGATGCGTGCTGGATCCTCGGGCGGATCTCGGCATCGGGGAGGTGCACTTCCCGGAACTGGGAGCCGGGAAGGGCGCTGTCGGGATGAGCGGTGCCGGCATGAGCGGTACCGCCGGGTCTTCCCTCGCTGACGCCGACGCCGTCCTGCGGGAACGCTGCCTCGGCGGCCTGGGGCGGCGGAACATGACTGCCTCACAGCAGGTGCTGACCCGGCTCGAGGACGAGCTCGAGGTTATCCGGACCCTCGGCTACCCCTCCTACTTCCTCACCGTGGCCGACGTGGTCGATCTGATCCGGGGGATGGGCGTGCGGTGCGCTGCCCGGGGATCGGGTGCGGGCAGCTTGGTCACCTACCTGACCGGCGTGTCCGACGTCGACCCGATGCGCTACGGCCTGTTGATGGAGCGGTTTCTCTCCCCGCTGCGTCATCAGCTCCCGGACGTGGACATCGACGTGGAGTCGGCTCGGCGCACCGAGGTCTACGAACAGGTGCTGGCCCGTTACGGCGGGGAGCGCTGCGCCTGCGTCGCGATGATGGACACCTATCGTGCCCGGCATGCCATCCGGGACGTCGGCGCCGCTCTCGGACTGCCGCCGGGGGAGATCGACGCGGTGGCCAAGGCGTTCCCGCACATTCGGGCGAGTCAGGTGCGGGCCGCCCTGCGTGATCTGCCGGAGCTCCGGGCCAGTGGGCTGTCAGCGGAGCGACTCGATCTGATGCTGCGGCTCGTCGAGAAGCTCGACGGACTGCCCCGGCACATCGCCCTGCATCCCTGCGGGGTGCTGCTCTCCGACCTCACGCTGCTGAACCGGACCCCGGTCGAGGCCAGCTATCTCGGCTTCCCGATGAGCCAGTTCGACAAGGACGACGTCGAGGATCTCGGCCTGCTCAAGCTCGACCTGCTCGGTATCCGGATGCAGTCCGCCATCTCGCATGCGATCGAGGAGGTGAAGCGGGTCGACGACGAGCAGGTCGACATCGACAACGTCCCCCGGGACGATCCGGCGACGTTCGCGCTGGTACAGGCGACGAAGACGCTCGGTTGCTTCCAGATCGAGTCGCCCGGTCAGCGGGAGCTGGTCGGCAAGTTCGGGCCGGAGACGTTCGACGACCTCATCATCGACATCTCGCTGTTCCGACCCGGGCCGGTGAAGAGCGACATGGTGACGCCGTTCCTCGAAGCACGGCAGGGCTGGCGGCCACCGGCGTACCTGCATCCCGACCTCGAACCATTCCTCGCCGACACTGGCGGGGTCGTGGTCTTCCACGAGCAGGTGCTACAGATCGTCGCGCAGTTCACCGGTTGCACCTTGGCCGAGGCGGATGAGGCCCGTCGGGCGTTGGGCGACCCGATCGGGCAACCGGAGGTCCGGGCCTGGTTCGTGCCCGCGTCGTTGCGGGCCGGCTATGACCTGACCGCGGTCGAACGGGTCTGGGAGGTGTTGAAGGCCTTCGGGTCGTTCGGCTTCTGCAAGGCCCACGCGGCCGCGTTCGCCCTCCCGACCTACCAGTCGGCGTGGCTCAAGGCCCATCACCCGGCGGCCTTCCTCGCCGGGGTGCTCACCCACGACCCGGGGATGTATCCGAAGCGCCTGATCCTGGATGACGCACGCCAGTTCGGGATCGCCGTGCTGGGGCTCGACGTCAACCGCTCCGAGAGTTCCTACCGGGTGGAGAAGGTCGGCGTTCTCGACGAACCTCCGCCCGAGATCTTGGGCGAGCCACCGCGCCGAGCTCCCGAGGACCTGCGGCTGCCCGATGGACGGGCCTACGGCATTCGGATGGCGTTGTCCGACGTCAAGGGCATCAACGAGGCCGAGATCGCCCGCATCGTAGAAGGGCGGCCGTTCGCGTCGCTGTCCGACTTCTGGCACCGGGCTGCGGTATCCCGGCCTATCGTGGAGCGGCTGGTCCTGGCCGGCGCGTTCGACTCCGTCTACAACATCGGCGGTCTCGCGCCGGTTCGACGTCGCGGCCGTCTCACGCGGCGTGACCTTCTGCTCCAGGTCGCCGAGCTCGACGCGTGGAGCCGGTCGATGGCCAGAGGACGAGGCAGGTCCGGTGCGTCCGGTCGCACGCCGACGATCCCATCGGTCGAGCCGACCGATGTCGTCGGACGAGCCGCCCAGCAGTCGAAGGCGGCTCGTCCCGTCGCTCCGCAGGACACCCAGCTCGCCCTCGATCTCGGCGACGACCCCTCCGAGACCCGGTCCTCCGGGTTACCCGAGATGACCGGCGCCGAACAGGTCCGAGCCGAACTCGAGGTGCTCGGGCTCGACGTGAGCCGGCACGTCATCGACTTCTACGATCCGTTCCTCGCCGCGATGGGAGTCACCCGGGCCAAGCACTTGCTGCAACGCCGCAGCCACTCCGAGGTGCTGGTCTGTGGGGTCAAGGTGGCGACCCAGACGCCACCGATCCGCTCCGGCCGCCGGGTGATCTTCGTGACGCTTGACGACGCCACCGGTCCGCTCGACGCCACCTTCTTCGAGGACGCGCAGGTCGGCTACGCCTCCACCGTCTTCCACTCCTGGCTCCTGGTCATCCGCGGAGTGGTGCGCCGGACCGGTCCTCGCGGTATCTCGATCCGGGCCACCGGCTGCTGGGAGTTGCCGATGCTGCGGGACCTCTGGGAAACCGGAGGGGTGGCCGCGGTCGAGGCTGAGATCGCCCGGCCACCGGTGGGGTTCGCCGCCGTGCAGGGAGCCGGAGGCGCCGAATCCGCCGTGCACGGTGCAGCCGAGAGCCGATCGACCCGTCCCGTCATGACTAAGCCTCCGGTGGATCGCCCGTCCGGAATGGGGCGACCGCACGTCCACCCCACCGGGTTCAAGCAGTCGCCCTACTCCGACATCGCGCCATCCGGCGGAGACGCCCGGAGCGCTCCGCGGCGGCTGTGGCACTCGAGTCCGGGGAGCTCCGGTGGTTGATCCGAAGGGATGCCTGCCGATACTCCATTCCGCGCAACGGCCTGCCGACAACTCAGGGGATCCGTGTCCGTCCCCTGAGTCGTCCCGCGACTCCGTATCCACTCAGGAGCGCCAGCGTGCCGATGTCCCTGCTCCCGACCGGCGACTTTCCCCAGCCCGTCGCCCTCGGCTCCCCGGGAGCGGGCGTGTCCTCCGCCGGGTCATCCGGTGGATTGTCCGGTGGGCGGCTGCGTCGGTTGTCGGCCGCGCTGATGCTCGGCGCGCTGACGATGTCCGGGATCGCGGCCTGCGCCCCATCGACCCCCAAGCCGGCCACCCCGGTCTTCGCCGCCTCAGCGGGAATCGAGGCGCAGATCGACGACGAACCGACGTTCTGCGACCCGGCCGATTCCTACGACAAGCCCGGACCGCAGGCGCTGCGCATTCTGCTGAACGCGACCTACGGACCGATCGCCTCCGGCATCACCCGCAGCTGCGACGGCACGGTGAGCGACCATCACGAGGGCCGGGCGCTGGACTGGATGGCCGACTACGCCAACCCGGACACCCGAGCGAAGGCGCTCGCGGTGATCGACTGGCTGCGGGCGACCGACCAGGGCAACGCCAATGCCGTCGCCCGTCGTCTCGGACTTCAGTACTTCATCTACAACAAGCAGATGTACGGGTCCTGGAACAACTTCAACCCGACCCCGTACGCCTGCGGCACCGACCCCACGGCCTGCCACGTCAACCACATCCACTTCAGCTTCACCTGGGCCGGGGCCTACAAGCAGACATCGTTCTGGCGGGGCAGCGTGTTGCCGACGGTGCCGTCGGCCGGCTCGTCATTCATCGTCGATGCCCGCAGCGCTGCCCCGGCCCTCGCCCCGGCTCAGCTCGGCTCCGGTCGCACCTACACCGTCGAGGTCAGCGGCACCTACAGGTACGGCCTCGCCGCCGGCCAGGTCGGCGACGCCGCGTGCAGTCAGTCGGGCAGCACCTGGGCGGCCACCCGTCCGGCCGCACCCTTCGGGTCATCGGCACTCAAGTTGAAGATCGGCGGCGGGTACGGCGTCGGCGGCACCAGTTGGACGCCCGTGGTCAACACCGGTGGTGGCTGCAACACCCGGGACCACTGGTATCGGATGACGGTTCGCTCGTGGTCCGCTCTCACGATCACCGGACTGATCCTCGACGGGCGGGCGGACAACAGTGGCTCGCTGACCGTCAAGATCCTTCCGGCGGGCTGAGGCGCGGCCGACCGCCGCTAGGCTGCGGGGCGTGGAGGGGTCGCGCACATCATCGATGGCGCCGTCGTGGGCGTCGCTGCGGCTGTCCACCGTGTGGCACGAGCTGCGGCAGGCGTTGGACGCCCGGCCGGAGCTGGCATCCGGTGCCACGGTGGTCGACGCTGGCGGGGGCAGCGGCGGTCTCGCCGTCCCGCTGGCCGGGCTGGGGCACTCGGTGGTCGTGGTCGACCCCAGTCCCGACGCCCTCGCCTCCCTCGAACGGCGGGCTGCCGAAAGCGGCGTCGCCGACCGGGTCACCGGCTACCAGGGCGATCTGTCCTCGTTGTCCGACTTCGTCCCGGCGGGGTCGGCGGACGTCCTGCTCTGTCACGCCGTCCTCGAGGTGGTGGATGACCCGGCGGAGGGGTTGGCCGACGGGCTCACCGCGGTCCGGTCGGGTGGTCTGGTCAGCATCCTGGCCGCGAACCGGCATGCCGTCGTCGTCGCGCGGGCTTTGTCCGGTCGCTTCGCCGCAGCCGAGGCGGCGCTGGGCGATCCCGATGGGCGGGCCGGTCCGACCGATCGGCTACTCCGTCGTTTCGGTGCGGACGAACTGGTCGCGCTCGCCGAAGGTGCCGGCCTCCGGGTGCAGAGCCTGTCCGGGGTGCGTGTCTTCACCGACCTCGTCGCGAGCGGTGCGGTCGACGTCGATCTCGAGGCCCGGCACGCCCTCGAGCGGCTCGAGCTCGCGGCGGCCAGCGAGCCCGCGTATCGCGCGCTCGCCACCCAGCTGCACCTGCTGGCCGTCCGCGGCTGAGCCGCTCCGCTCGGAGCGGGGACGACGATGACCGAGACGCCACTCGGCCAGCTTCCGTCGACCCAGCTTCCGTCGACCCAGCTCCCGTCACCCCAGTTCCCGGGTCGGCGGGCCTCGGACGAGGGCTGCCCCATCCTGCACGTCGACATGGACGCGTTCTACGCCTCGGTCGAGTTGCGTCGGCGGCCCGACCTGCGGGGTCGACCGGTGATCGTGGGCGGGTCGGGATCCCGGGGAGTGGTGCTGTCCGCGACCTACGAAGCCCGGGCCTACGGCGTCCGCAGCGCCATGCCGATCATGCGGGCCCGGCGGATGTGCCCGGATGCCGTGGTGATCCGGCCCGACTTCGCCACCTACACCGAGGTCTCAGCCGGGGTGATGGAGCTGTTCCGCACCATCACCCCGCTGGTCGAGCCGCTGTCGCTGGACGAGGCCTTCCTGGATGTGTCCGGTGCCCGCCGGCGGTTCGGGACCCCCGTGCAGATCGCCACGTGGATCCGCGCCCGGGTCTTCGACGAGCAGGGGATCACCTGTTCGGTCGGGGTCGCCTCGACGAAGTTCGTCGCCAAACTCGCGTCGACGTCCTCAAAGCCGGACGGCCTGCTCGTCGTTCCGCACGACGGCGTCGTGGCCTTTTTGCATCCGCTGCCCGTGGAGGCGCTGTGGGGCGTGGGGGAGCGGACCGGCGAGGCGCTGCGGCGGCTCGGCCTGCGAACAGTCGGGGACATCGCCCGTACCCCGGCCGGCACGCTGCAGCGCGCGCTCGGGCCGGGAACCGGCGGACACTTGGCGGCGCTGTCCTGGGGTCGGGACGACCGCAACGTCGTTCCGACCGAGCCCGACAAGAGCATCGGCCACGAGGAGACGTTCCCGCGGGACGTGGACGACCCGGCCGTCATCCTGCGTGAGCTGCTGCGGCTCGCGGAGCGGACGGCGGCGCGGCTTCGGGAGCAGGGCTACGCCACGAAGACGATTTCGATCAAGGTGCGGTTCTCCGACTTCACGACGATCACCCGGTCTCGGACGCTCCGGCTGCCGACCGACACCGGCCGAGACGTCTACGAGGTGGCCCGGATGCTGTTCCTGGCCCTCGGACTCCAGCGAGCCCGGCTCCGTCTGGTGGGAGTGCGGGCGGAGTCGCTGACCCCGGCGTCTCGGGCCGCCCGTCAGCTCATGCTCGGCGAACGGGATTCCGGCTGGCGAGAAGCCGATCAGGCGGTGGATCGGGCCTCCCGGCGCTTCGGCGCCGGAGCGGTCCGGCCGGCGACGCTGGTCGATTCACCCCGGCCCGCGTGAGGCCGGGAGACAGCGTCACGATCTCCCCAAGCGGCTACGCGCCGACCGACGATGGCGGTATCGTTTGCCAGTCGTGTCGGCCAGCCGATGGATCTGCAGAGCCTTCGACTACCAACAGCCCTTGGGTATGCCTATCCTGAGGCGGGACCCTTTCAGTCGTCCTCTGCCCTGGCGCGGGAGGAGCGCGGATGCCGCTCTCGGAGCACGAGCAGCGCTTGCTCGAGCAGATCGAGCGTGCGCTGTACGCCGACGACCCCAAGCTGGCGAGCACCATCCGCTCGACCAACCCGCGGGTCTACATCGTGCGGCGGCTCTGGCGGTCCTTCGCGCTTTTCCTGCTCGGCCTGGCCACCCTCATCGCGGCGGTCGTCGTCAACGGCGGCGTCCCCGGAGTCGTGCTCGGCCTGGTCGGCTTCGGCCTGATGTTGCTGGCCGCTCTCCGGCTCGCCGCCGATCTGAAACGGCTGTCGGGACGCCCGGACGTCTCGACCCGGCAAGCAAGAACCGCCCGGTCATCCCCGCGCAAGGTGCCGTTCATGGAACGCGTGGAAGAGCGCTGGCGCCGCCGGTGGGAAGACCGAGGCGGTCGCTGACCCGCGTAGGTCGCTGACCGCCGTAGGTCGCTGACCCGCGAAGGTCGCTGATCTTCACCGCAGGGTCGACATCCCGCACGCCGCCGAGGCGCCGGTGCCGAACGGCCGGTCAGGCCGCCCCTCGCAGCAACCGACGTCCGAACCGACCGACAGCGCGGAGTTCGGCACGCCGCTGCCCGGTCCAGGCAGCGATCGCCTCCACGAGCGAGCGGGGAAGCACCCACGCCCGGATGCGTTCCCGTCGACGGCTCGCGCGCTCCAACGCGACCACAACGGACCGGGCCTGGCGAGCGACCTCCGCCCGATCGGCATCCGGACGCACTCCACGTCGGGCGAAGCGAGCCCGCTCGGCCCCGCGAGCCAGCCCGGCGAGGGCTAGCCGGACCTCCCCGTCGTGGTCGACGGCCACGACGAGATCTTCCCACCGCCGCCCGGCCGCCCGAGGTGATTCGGTGGGCAGGGCGCCGTGGCCGAGGTCCGTCGCCGTGTCGGCGACCTCGCGCCAGGCCGCGTCGGGATCGGATGTCCCCAGTCTTCGGCGGCGTCGCCCGAGCCGGATCAGGGCCGGGCCGGTCAGCAGCGCTCCCGCGAGCACCGCCGCCACGCCGGCCGCCAACCATCCCCAGGACCTGCTGCTGCTCGTGCTGGTGGTCCCGGCGTGGTTGCTCGGCAAGGGTGTCGTCTCACCCGGAAGGGTCGGGGTCGCGGCGTCACGCGCCGGACCCGTGTCGCGCGTGTCGGTCGCGGTCGAACCGGTCGCGCCCTCGGTCACACTGCCAGGCGGCGGGGGGATCGAGTAGTCGGGGGTGACCTCGGCCGAGTCGTCGCGGGGGGTCGGCTCGAATCGGACCCAGCCGGCGTTCGGGAACCAGACCTCGGGCCAGGCGTGGGCGTCGCGGTTGGTGATGACCCAGTCGCCCCCGCTGTCCCGGGTGCCGGGCGTGAAACCGATGGCCACGCGCGCCGGGATACCCACCGCGCGGACCAACACCGCCATCGCGGACGCGAACTGCTCGCAGTAGCCCCGCTTGGTCTCCAAGAGGAACGTCCGCAACGCGTCCCGTCCGTCGCGGGGCGCCCCGTTCAAGTCGTAGGTGAACGCCGGGGAACGCAGGTAGGCCTGGATCGCTGCGACCTTGTCGTAGGTCGTCGGCGCGCCCGCGGTCAGGCGGCGCGCGAGGGCCAGGACGGACCGGTCCAGCCCGGGCAGCCGCAGATCGACCCCGACGTCGGCCGGCAACGAGGTCAGCGGGGGCTCTGCGCGCAGATCCGCGGCGGTCGGCGCCGGGACCGACGCCCCGTAGGAGTAACGCGCTCCGCCGGTGTCGGTCCGGCCGGAGAACACCGTTGAGGTCTGGGCGTGCAGCCGCCAGTCCCCGGACACCGAGATGTCGGTCGGCGTGAACGGCACCGGCAGATATCGCTGCCGGTACACGTCTCGCACCCGGACCTCCCCGCTCGCCGGCCGGGAGCGGACCCCGGTGCCGGCGGGGAGCCCGTTGCGGACCCGCGCCTCGGGGTCGGCCTGCAGCCGCCCGAGCGAGAAGCGGGAGCCGTCGAAGACTTCCAGTGCGGTCAACCGGAGGTACTCGGGGGTGTCGGTCCGCACCCGCATCAGGGGGACCACCTCGCTGGAGCGAAGCTGCTGGTCGAGGGTGACGAACGGCTGCACCACCCGCGCGCGGCCGGAACCGTCGCTCCCGAGGCCGGTCGAGTCACTGTCTCGGGGGGAAATCAGTCCCTTCCCCGGTCCGGGCAGCACCGTCGGCAGCAGCACGGCGGCAGCGAGCCCGATCAACGCGATGCGCAGCGTGCCGGGCGCGTGCGTGGCGTTCTCCACCGCCGTGTCCACGACCGTCTCGCTGCCGGTCCGCTCCCGCACCGCGCGGTGACCGTCCACGGCGAGCAGGAGCAGGTACCCGACGGCGCCGGCCACGAACGGCTTCACGCCGACGTCGCCGGGCACGATGGCGGCGGGCACGGCGAGCAGCGCGAGCAGTGGCAGACCGGCGGTCGCCGGGGAGCGCAGCCGGGTGCAGATCACGTCTACGGCGCACGCCACCGCGTAGGTGCCGAGGACGACGAGCAGCACCAGTCCCGGACGCTCGGGCACCGGAACGGCGAGGCGACGTACGTCCTCCGCGCCGACGCCGAGCAGGTCGGTCAGGGCGGACCAGGTCGATCCGGTGGGCAGCGGTCCGACCGTCGTGCTCCGCGCGCAGATGGCCGGCACGTACAGCACCAGCCCCAGCCCGTAGACGATGGGCAACAGCACCAACGGAAGCCGGGCGACGCGACCGACCAGCCCGCAAAGGAAAGCGGTCAGCACAGCTCCGGCGCACGGGAGGAACCACCAGCCGAAGCCGTCGAACACCTGGGACAGGCCGGTGGAGGTCAGCATTGTGGCGACCGCGGCGAGCAGCCCGATGCCGAAGCCGATGTCCGGGCGCGGCCCGGAGGTGGGGGCCGGGTCGAACGTCGGCACCGCCGCCGGCGGCTCTGGCGGCCGGTCGATGAGCGCGGTCACCGCAGGTACCTGCCGCCAGCCTGGGCCGTGCCGGTCCCCAGCTGCTGCCAGACGAGCGGTAGGGCGGTCAGTCGAGGCACCGACTCCGCGACCCACCCGGCTGCCGTCAGCGACGACACGTCACCGTCGACCCCGACCACCAGCGCCAGTCCGGGGCCCGCGGTCGACGTCGGCAACAGCTCGATGTCGGCCGGTCGCACGCGGCCCAGCACGACAACGGCCCGGTCCTCGGTGAGCACCAGCGGTGAAGCGGGTCGGCCCGACTTTCCCGGCCCCGCCGGGACCGGCCCGGCCTCGATCCGGGCGAGTCGTTCGAGCAGTTCCGCCACCCCCGACGAGGCCGTCCAGCGGTCGCCGGGTACGTGCCCGAGCTCCTCGCCGTCCAACGACAGCAGCCGGACGCCGGTGCCGGTGGCGGCCAGAGCCACCGTGATGCTGGCGACCACCGACACGGCGGTCTCGAAGCCGCCTTCCGCCGGGCCGGCGTCCACCCCGCGCGCGGTCCCGGGCGGCCACGCGGATGCCCGGGTGTCGAGCACCACCGTCACCGACCCCTGCCGGGGTTGTTCCTCGCGGCGCACGCTCAGCTCGCCGATCCGGGCCGTGGTGCGCCAGTGCACGCGGCGCAGCTCGTCACCCGGCCGGTAGGGGCGGGTGCCGACGTCGTCGTCCCCGCTGCCGCCGGCGCGTCCGGCCCGCGCCGTGATCCCCGCCGTCAACCGGCCCGTCGGGTCGATCCGCGGAAGGGTGACCACCTCAGGGGTGACCAGCAACCGGTCCACCGCCTGAAACATGCGGGGCAGCTCGCAGAAGCCGAACGGGTCGCACAGCCGGACTGCGAGCGGTCCCAGCTCGTACAGACCCCGGCCCGGCGGGCGCAGCGAGTAGGTCATCGTCCGGGTCGCACCGCCGCCCAACCGGTCCAACGCGAAGTGCGGCGCCGACGCCCAGCCGTCACCACCCGCCCCGGCGGCGGAGTCGGATCCGGGCAGGACCAGATCCTCGGCGAACAGGGCGGGCGTCGGCCGGCGCGACAGGTTGTCCAGCCGAAGCGTGACCCGGACCAGCGATCCGGCACTGATCCGTCGTGGTTCGAGGGTCCGGTGGCAGGCCAGCTGGAGCCGGGTGGTCGCCAGCATCGCGGTGGCCGCGAGCGGCAGCACGAGCAGCAGCACCCCGACCCGGACCAGGTCCTCCTCGCCGAGGGCGATCGCCGACACGACGCACGCCAGGCCGGCGGCGATCAGGGATCGACCGCGGATCGTCAGCCCGCTCATCGAGGTCCGCAGCCCACCGAGGCGGGTCGTCATCTGGCTGCGGGGGCCGTCACCGTGCACGCTCCCGCCGCTCAGCGCCCCCGCCTCGAGGGCGGTGTGGGTGAGGAAGCGCCTGGCAGTGGCACCCGGCGGAGGAGTTCGGCGACGACGTCGGAGGTGCTGCGGCGGGAGAGCTGGGCCTCCGCGGTCGGGAGCAGCCGGTGCGGGAGCACCAGCGGGGCAAGGGCCTGGACGTCGTCCGGGACGACGAAGGGGCGTCCGTCGAGCGCCGCCGCCGCGCGGGCGGTACGGATCATGTGCAGGGTGGCCCGCGGCGACGCGCCGAGGCGCAGGTCGGGGTGGCGTCGGGTCGCCGAGATCAGGTCGACGACGTAACGGCGGACCTCGTCGGACACGTGCACCGAGCGGACCGTGGCGATCAACTCGGATACCTCTCCCGCGTCGGTGACCGGTCGGACGCCACCGAGCGGGCTCCCGTTGCCGTGGTTGTCGATCATGTCGAGCTCGGCGGCCGGGGACGGGTAGCCGATGGTCAGGCGGGCGGTGAAGCGATCCCGCTGGGCCTCGGGCAGCGGGTAGGTGCCCTCCATCTCCACCGGGTTCTGGGTGGCGACGACGAGGAACGGCGGCGCGAGCGGGTGGCCGACGCCGTCGACGGTGACCTGGCCCTCCTCCATGCATTCGAGCAGCGCGGACTGCGTCTTCGGGCTCGCCCGGTTGATCTCGTCGGCGATCAGCACGTTGGAGAAGACCGCGCCGGGCTTGAACTCGAACTCCCGGGAGTTCGAGTTGTAGATGCTGACGCCGGTCACGTCGCTCGGCAGCAGGTCCGGGGTGAACTGGATGCGTCGGACGGTGGCGTTCATCGACGCGGCGAGCGCTTTCGCCAGCATCGTCTTACCGACACCCGGGACGTCTTCGAGAAGCAGATGCCCCTCGGCGAGCAGCACGATCAGGCAGGTCCGGACGACTTCCGGCTTGCCGTCGATGACGGTCTCCACGGCGGCGCGCATCGCGTCGGCGATCGACGCGACCGCGTCGACGTCCGGAAGTGCTGCCGGCTCGGGGCGGGGCACGAGGGACAGTGCCGGGTCCGTCGCCATAGGGAACCTTTCCTGCCGGGGCGGGGGCACATCCCAGTCTGCGCCGAAGAACGGGCTCCTGACGAACGGACCGACGTCGTCAGCTCAACCGGTGGAAGCGGGCCCGGGTTCCCGATCAGCCCGGTTCGTTGCGGTCGAGGCCTTCCTGGAGCGCGTAGCGCGTGAGTTCGACCCGGTTGTGCAGCTGCAATTTGTCGAGGGTGTTCTGCACATGGTTCTGCACCGTGCGGTACGAGACCGACACCCGAGTCGCGATCTCCTTGCTCGACAGCCCGGTCGCCACCAGCCGCAGCACCTGGGTCTCCCGCTCGGTCAAGCGGGGGGTCGACGGCGGCCGGTCGGGCGGCGGTGCACTGGCCAGACGGCGGTATTCGCCCAGCACCAGGCCCGCCAGGCCGGGGGTGAAGACCGCCTCTCCGGTGGCTGTGCGGGTCACCGCGTCGAGCAGTTCGGCCGGCATCGCCGACTTCACCAGATAGCCGGTGGCGCCCGCCTTCACCGCCTCGAGAACGTCCTCCCGCTCGCCGGACGCGGTCAGCACCAGCACGTGCACCGCCAGCCCGCGTTCGGCGAGCCCGCGTAACACCTCGACACCGGAGCCGTCGGGTAGCTGGAGGTCGAGCACGAGGACGTCCGGCCTGGTCGCCAGGGCGATGTCGATCGCGGAACGGACGGTGCCGGCGGTGCCGACCACCTCGTGGCCGGCGCCGGCGAGGTCGCGGGCGAGCGCGTCGCGCCAGAGCGGATGGTCGTCGACGACGAGCACCCGTGCGCCGGCGCCGTCCGCACCGCTGCCTTCACCGCTGCCTTCACCGCTGGCCTCACCGGGGCACACGCAGCTCCACCTCCGTCCCCTGGCCGCGGGCCGTCGTCACGGTGACGGTGCCACCGAGGTCCTCGATGCGACCACGCACCGAGCGGGCGAGTCCGATCCGGCCCTCCGTGCCGGCCCGGTTCGGGCGGTCGGGGTCCATGCCGGCCCCGTCGTCCCGGATGGTGACCAGCACGGCGTCGACGTCGTCCTCCAGCAGGACGAACACCTGCGCGGCTGGCCCCGCATGCCGGACGACGTTGTCCAGCGTGGCACGCACCGCCGCCGCCGTCTCGCGGACGACGTGCTCCGGTAGCCGGAGCGCACCGGCCGAACGGGAGTAGGACGATCGCGTCGGCGGGAGGGTCGCTGCGATCACCTCGCCGACGGCGGCGGCGAGGTCGGTGGTGCGGGTTGACGTGCTCCCGGACGGGTTGCCGGCGCGGGAACCTCCGCTGGGCCCACGGAGGAGGAGCTGTCGCAGCGCCGCCTCCTGCTCGTGCGCGAGCGCCGCGACCTGCTCGGCCGGCATGCCGCGGGTGGCGTCCCGGGCGAGCAGGGCCAGCGCCTGCAGCGCGGGCGCCGCGGCTGTCCTGCTGACATGGGACCAGCCCAGCGACGCGCCAACCACTGACGCCCCAACCACTGACGCGTCAACCTGATCATCGCACCAGGCGCAGGTGTTTCATCGCGACCGCGATCCGGACCGATTGCCCCCAGGACAGCTGGAGCGCGTCCGCCTCGATCCCGTCGCCGAACGCGACCAGCCGATCGGAGCGCACCTGGATCTCGAGGGCTTGACCGGTCTCGCAGCGTCCTTCGGTCCAGCTCGTCCCGGAGGCGGGAGACGGCCATGCCTCGCGGACGAACCAGGCCAGCCCGGCCTCGACCGGCGTCGGCAGGACGATGTCGCTTTGCCGCTCCAGCCAAGCGGAGCGGCACCAGCCGGTGGCGCCGGTTCCGGTGCCGACCAGCAGGCCGGAGGAGGCCTGCGGCTCGGGAGGTCGTCCCGGCGCCCGGAGCTCGTACCGGGCCGTCTGGTGCGTGGCCGACCCGACGTAGATCTCGTTCAGCGCTCGCAACCGGAGACCGTCATCGGTCACCGCCTCGACCATCGTCCGCAGCTCGACCGGCCGTCCGGAACCGACCACCTCCGGCAGCAGGTTCCGGACGGCGCGCGGGGCGTGTGGCACGAGGACCCCGGGGTTGCGGCCCGGGTCCGGGTTCACTCCGACGACGGGCTGCCCGTCGAGGTACTTCGCGGCGTTCGCGACCAGCCCGTCCTGGCCCACCACGACGACGACGTCATCCGGCGCGAACAGGAACCGGGACACGTCCTCGCGTTCGAGCAGACCGCGGCGCCAGTCCGCCGGTACCGCGGCCGAGACCTCGGCGAGCGCGGCCCGCTGGGCCTCGTGCCGCTGCTCGACCTCGTCCAGATCGCGACCGCGGGTGCGGAGGAAGAAGGCAGCCTGACCCCTCGTGCCGTGCCGGGCCAGCAGCTCGTCGAGCTCGGTGCGCCGGAACACGAGGACCGCTCGCGGGGCCAGGCCCATCTCAGCGACCCTCCTGCACCCGTGCACCGTCGGCAGCCGCGGTCGCGTTCGCCGTCAGCCGAGTGAGCAGCGGCGTGAGCAGGTCGGGGCTCAACACCAGGGTGTCCACCGCCGGCAGGTTCCCGGCCAGTTCCTTCAGTGCCAGGCCGAGCAGGATGCCCTGATCGAGGTCGCGGTAGCTGGCCAGTCGGGCCGTCTCGGCCGCGCCCTCGGCCTCGCCGACGATCCGCGTGGCGGCGGCCTTCGCCTCCGCCAGCCGCTGGTTGCGGGCGGCTTGACTGGCTGTCTCGATCTCGCTGGCGGCGGCGTTCTCCTCGGCCGTCCGCCGGGCGTTCTGACCCCGCTGCCCGACCAGCTGCTCCTCCCGGCGTGCGAGCTCGACCTGGGTGGTCAGCTCGTTCTCGGCGATCGCCCGCTCGCGCTCGACGGCGAGGGCCCGGCGCTCGAAGGTCGCCTTGTCGGCGTCCTGCTGCACCTGTTCGCGCGTCGGCGTCTGCAGCGCCCGCTCCATCTCCGGTTCGGGGCGCAACGCGACCACCCGCACCTCGACGATGCTGATGCCGATCTCGCCGAGACGCCGGTCGGCGGCGGTGCCGACCATGACCGCGTTCCGCACCGCGCCCACGCCTTCGCGCAGCACCTCTTGCAAGGACTGTCGTGCGACGAGGTCCAGGGCGTGCTGTTGGGCGGACTCGGTGAGCACGCCGGCGAGCTGTTCGAGCGGGCTGCCGCGCCAGCGGCCGGTGTTGGGATCGACGCCGAAGTCGAGACGCGTTCCGGTCAGCACCGGGTCGGTGACGCGGTAGGTGACGGTGGCCTGCACGGCCAGGTCCTGGAAGTCGGCGGTGCGGGCGTGGAACAGCAGGGGGAGCTCGCGGTCGTCCACCGGCACCTCGGACAACACCGCCGCGAGTGGCCGGAAGAAGAAGGAGAGCCCGACGCCCTCGTGCGCGACGGTCCCTCGCCGGATGTGCCGAACGTGGGTGGTGGGGGTGCCCCGGAGGTGCCGGACGAACGGGTAGCGGCTGATGTCTGCCATGGTGGCGTCCTTTCGTGTCAGCGGGTTTCTCGTCACAATGACCATAAGGCTGGAGCCTGTTGTCGTCAAGCAGACGATTAGCGGTTACGCTCGCGCGCATGGGATCGACGGCCCGGTACGACCCGACGCGCTTCACCCCGTTCGCGGTGACCGTCGACCTCGTCGTGCTGACCGTGCGGGCGCACCGCCTCGTGGTCCTGCTGGTCGAGCGCGGAATGGAGCCGTTCCGAGGTCGGCTTGCCCTGCCCGGGGGTTTCGTGCGGCCGGACGAGGGGCTGCTCGACGCAGCACAGCGCGAGCTGCGCGAGGAGACCGGACTGGTGTCACCCGGGCATCTCGAGCAGCTCGGCACCTACGGCGACCCGGACCGAGACCCCCGCATGCGCGTGGTGACGGTGGCGCACCTGGTCCTCGCGCCGGACCTGCCGACGCCGGAGGCCGGCACAGATGCCTCGGCCGCCCGCTGGGTCCCGGTGGACGAGCTCGCGGCGCTCGCCTTCGACCACGACCGCATCGTCCGCGACGGGGTCGAGCGGGCGCGGGGCAAGCTGGAGTACACGCCGCTCGGGGCCGCGTTCTGCCCGCCGGAGTTCACCGTCGCCGAGTTACGGCGGATCTACGAGACGGTGTGGGGCACCGGGCTCGACCCCCGCAACTTCCACCGCAAGGTCACCGGCACCCCGGACTTCCTGCTGCCGATCGGCTCGACGACGACGCGGGACGGCGGGCGCCCGGCCCAGCTGTACCGCGTGGGCACGGCGGGCCAGCTCTACCCGCCGATGCTGCGCCCCGGCGCCTGACGCGTCCGGCCTGCCCCGCCCGGCCTGACCTGAACGCTGCCGGCAACGCTCCGCCGGCCGGTTCCGGGCGGTTTGTGATCTCTGCCGGCAGCGTTCGCACGCTCGGCCTGACCGGAACGCTGCCGGCAACGCTCCGTCGGCAGGTTCCGGGCGGTTTGTGATCTCTGCTGGCAGCGTTCGCACGCCCGTCCCCAGAAGGGCGACGCCAGGTGCGTGAACGAGCCGCCGCCAGCCCTCACGAGGGGCGGGATGGAGCCGACAGGTATACGAGTGGGGGTCAGTGGGGTAGCGTGGGGAGCAGTGGTGGAGAGGGGTGGTGTGACCGATGTTTCTGGGCACGCACCGCCCACGGCTGGACGAGAAGGGCCGGCTGGCCCTCCCCGCGAAGTTCCGCGACGAGTTGCCGGAGGGGGTCGTCATCACCAAGGGACAGGAACGCTGCCTCTACGGCTTCCCGCTGTCCGAATTCCAGGCGATCGGCGAGAAGCTGCGCGCCCAACCGATGTCGGCGAAGGCTCTTCGCGAGTACTCCCGCACTCTCTTCGGGTCCGCTGCCCAGGAGACGCCGGACAAGCAGGGCCGGGTGACGGTCCCGCAGGCGCTGCGCGAATACGCCGGCCTGGACCGGGACGTCGTCGTCGTCGGCATCAACAGCCGGTTCGAGATCTGGGACGCGGCGGCCTGGGACACCACCACCGCCGCGACCGACGAGAGCTTTGCCGACCCCTCCGAGGAGGTGCTGTCCGGGGTGATCTGAGGGCCGTACGGGCGTACGGCGAGGTTCCGGCCCGCTCCCATCCAGGTGCACCTTCCCCGGTGCCTGGCGGGAGAGCGGGCCAGGACCTGACTGGACGCCCCTCGCGCGCCGGGCGCGGGTCGTTGCCACTGCTCGACGGAGAGACAGGGAGCGCGGCGTGACCGAATCGCATGCCGAGCGGCACATCCCGGTCATGCTCGAGCGCATCGTCGAGCTGCTGGCGCCGGCGCTGTCGGCCCCGGGCGCCGTTCTCGTGGACGGCACCCTCGGTCTCGGCGGGCACGCCGAGGCCCTGCTGCGCGCCGCTCCGGGAGCCCGGCTCGTCGGTCTCGACCGGGATCCGGAGGCGTTGGCCGCGGCGGAGCAGCGCCTGAGCGAATTCAGCGAACGGATATCCCTGGTTCAAGCGGTCTACGACGAGCTGCCCGAGGTGCTCGAGGACCTGCGAATTACATCGGTGTCATCCGTTCTGTTGGACCTCGGCGTGTCGTCGCTCCAGCTCGACGAGGTGCAGAGAGGGTTCTCCTACGCCCGGAACGCACCACTGGATATGCGGATGGATCAGACCAGCGGCCGTACCGCGGCGGACATCGTCAATGACTACTCCCCGGGGGATCTGGCGCGCGTGCTGCGGAACTACGGCGAGGAGCGGTTCGCCCGTCGGATCGTGTCGGCCATCGTGGCCGCGCGGGCGAAGGCCCGGGTCACCGACACGGCGCAGCTCGCCGAGCTCGTGCGCGACGCCGTCCCGGCGGCGACCAGGCGCACGGGCGGGCATCCGGCGAAGCGCACCTTTCAGGCGCTGCGGATCGAGGTCAACCGTGAGCTGGAGGCGCTCGAGGGCGTGCTGCCGGCCGCGGTCGACGCGCTCGCCATCGGCGGCCGCATCGCGGTGCTCGCCTACCAGTCGCTCGAGGACCGGCTCGTGAAGCGCGTGCTGGCCGCCGGCGCACATCCTGATATCCCGCCCGATCTGCCGGTGATCCCAGCATCGCTGGCTCCCACCCTCCGCCTGCTCACCCGCGGGGCGGAGCGTCCGTCCGACGTCGAACTAGAGGTCAACCCTCGAGCAGCATCGGCCCGCCTGCGGGCGGCCGAGCGGATTGTGCAGGTCGCAGCATGAGTGCAGAACCCCTCCCCACGCCGGATGGTTCGGCGGCGCGCAGTCGGCGCGTGGAGGGCTTGTCCCGGTCCGCCCTGGGTCGTCAGATGGGCCGCCCGGTCCTCGCCCTCGTCCCGACGCCGTCCCGGGCTCGCCGTGCTCCGTTCGTGGCGCTCGTTCTCGGAATCCTCCTGGCCGGGCTCGTCGGACTGCTGCTCCTCACCACTGCCAGCGCACAGGACGCCTTCCGGTTGCATCGCCTCCAGGCGTCCGCGGCGAACGCGGCCGATGCGCGGCAGGCGTTGTCCGAGCAGGTCAACAACCTCACCGGCCCGGCCGGTCTCGCCTTCGACGCGCAGCGGATGGGGATGGTCCAGGTCGGTGTTCCGGTGTTCTGGAAGCCGGGTGACCCGTTGCCCAAGGGCGCGCGGGTCGTCAACGGCATCGTCATCGTGCCGGCGGCCGAGGCCCCGAAGCCCGCGGCGACGCCGAGTGCGGCCGCTGCGACGGCTGCGGTCGCCGTCCGATCGGTCCCGCGTCCCGGGCAGACGGTGAAACCCTCGACCTCGACCAAACCCTCGACCTCGACGCAACCCTCTACAACACCCTCGATCTCGACCTCGACCTCGCCGAAGACGCTCACCAAGCCTTCGGGTCGGGCAGTGACTTCGGGGACCATGGGGACCTCGACGACCACGACGGCCACGGCGAAGACACCCGGCACCACGACGGCGAGGGCCGGCACGCGCCCGCAGACGACCGGAACCGGTCGATGAGCCCGACCGCGACCGGAACCGACGCCCGCTCGCGCCTTCACGTCGTTCCCGACGTCCCGCGGCAGGGGCAGCGGACCAGCCCGCCCGCGCGCTCCGGCCCGCCGCGGCCGCCCCGACGCGGGTCGACCTATTCGCTCGGGTCGCCAGGACGACGGCTTCGCGGTGCCGCCATCCTGCTGCTGGTGATGTTCCTGATCCTGTCCTCGCGACTGATCTGGCTGCAGGGCTTCCAGTCGAAGTCGTACACCGCGCTCGCGGAGAAGCAGCGCACCCGCGCGGTCACCCAGGCCGCGCACCGCGGGGAGATCACCGACCGCAACGGCGTCGTCCTCGCCGTCGACGTCGATGCCCGCGACATCTACGCCCAGCCGCCGAAGATCGCGAACAAGGAGGACGCGGCCGCGCGCCTCGCCCCGATCCTGGGCAAGTCCCCGGCCGAGCTGCTCCCCAAGCTCGCCAGCGCCGAGCCGTTCCTCTACCTCGCCCTCGGCACCGACCCCGGCGTCGGCAAGGCGGTGGACGCGCTCAACATCACCGGTGTCGGAGTGCTCCCGGAGCGCAAGCGGATCTACCCGAACAACGACCTCGCGGCGAACATCGTCGGCTTCACCGGACGCGACGGCCATGGCCTGACCGGCGTCGAGTCCCAATTCGACAAGTCGTTGGCCGGCCGCGACGGCCGGCTGGTCCTCGAGGAGGATCCGTCCGGTCGTCCCATCCCGTCGGGCACCCGGCGCGAGAAGGAACCGGAGCCCGGGCAGGGCGTGCAGCTGACGATCGACCGAGACCTGCAGTGGAAGACGCAGTCAGCGCTCGTCGCCCAGGTCCAGAAGGCGCAGGCCGACGGCGGTGTCGCCATCGCGATGAACCCGCACACCGGCGACGTCCTCGCGATGGCGAGCGCGCCGACGTTCAACCTGAACGACCCGGCGAAGGCCACCGCGGACGCTTACCAGAACCGGGCCACGAACTGGACGTTCGAGCCGGGGAGCGTCAACAAGGTGATCACGATGGCGACGGCCCTCGACCGCGGGCTGATCACGCCGACCACCGAGGTCACCGTTCCGCCCAACATGCGGATCGACGGGTTCACCATCGGCGACGCCGAGGCGCACGGGGTCGAGCGGATGACCGCCGCCGGCGTTCTCGCCAAGTCGAGCAACCTGGGCACGGTCCTCATCAGCCGCAAGCTGGGACCGCCGTCGGAGATGGAGGCGGCGCTCCGCAACTTCGGTCTCGGTGCGCCGACCGGGCTCGGGTGGCCGGGGGAGAGCCAGGGGCTCCTCGCGCCATCCAGCACGTGGGCGGCCAGCACCGCGGCCACGGTGGCCTTCGGCCAGGGCATGTCGGTGACCGCGATGCAGATCGCCTCCGCCTACGCCACCATCGCCAACGGCGGGGTGCGCGTCACGCCGCGGCTCATCAACGGCACGGTCGACCCGAACGGCGACGTCCACCCGACCACGCCCGGGCCGACGCGGCGAGTGGTCAGCGCGCAAGCGGCGAGCACGGTTTCGCAGATGCTCGAAGAGGTCACGAGCAAGCAGGGCACCGCTCCGCAGGCGGCGATCCCGGGCTACCGCGTCGCGGGTAAGACCGGCACCGCGGACCGGATCGACGACAAGGGCAAGTACAACGGCAAGGTCGCGACCTTCGTCGGCTTCGCCCCGGCGGACAACCCGGACGTCGTGGTGGCGGTTGTGCTGGACAACCCGAAGAACGGCTACTTCGGCGGGACGGTCTCGGCGCCGGTCTTCGCCGACATCGCCGGGTTCGCGCTCGCCAGCCGGCGGGTCGTGCCCTCCGGGACCCCCGCCCCCAGCTTCCCCGTGATGGCGCCCTGACCGGCAACGGTGGTTAGCCTGCTCGACGTGACGACGATCGGCCTGCGACCGGAACCACCGGTCTGTCGTCAGCTCGCTGACCTGCTGCGATCGTTCCCCGAGGTCGTGCGCTCCGGCCCAGGGGCGGCCGACGGCGTCGAGCTGTGCGGGATCACGCTCGATTCCCGGGCGGTGCAGCCCGGCGACCTGTACGCGGCGCTACCCGGGGCCCGGACCCACGGCGCAGCCTTCGTGGCACAGGCGATCGCCGCCGGTGCCGCTGCCGTGCTGACTGACCCGGACGGGGCCCGGCTGATCGCGGCCGATACCGCGGATGCGGCCTCGGCTGTGTTCGCTGAGGCGGGTACGGCGGTTCCGGTCCTGACGACCGCCGACCCGCGCGGCTGTCTCGGGGCGATCTCCGCCTGGGTGTACGGCGACCCGACCGCGACGCTGCGGCTGCTCGGCGTGACCGGCACCAACGGCAAGACGACCGTCGCCTACCTGCTCGATGCAGGACTCCGCGGCGCGGGGGAGACGACCGGCCTCGTCGGCACCGTCGAGACCCGGATCGCCGGACGGGCCGTGCCCAGCGTCCGCACGACGCCGGAGGCGCCGGACCTGCAAGGACTGTTCGCCCGGATGGTCGGCAGCGGCGTCGGGTCCGCCGCGATGGAGGTGTCCAGTCACGCGCTCGCGCTGCACCGCGTGGACGGCTGCCGCTTCGCCGGCGCGGCCTTCACCAACCTCAGCCAGGACCACCTCGATTTCCACGCCGACATGGAGGACTACTTCGCCGCGAAGGCGATGCTGTTCGACCCGGCCCGGTCGGCCATGGCGGTGGTCGACGTGGACGACGCATACGGCCGGCGGCTGCTCGAGATGCGTCCCGACGCGATCCCGGTCTCCAGCCTCGGGCACCCGGGCATCCCCGCCGCCTGGTGGGCCGAGGACGTGGCGACGGCGCCGACCAGCTCTCGGTTCACGCTGTGTGCTCCGGACGGCGGCCGGCTCCCCGTCGACGTCCCGCTGCCCGGTGCGTTCAACGTCGCCAACACCATCGTCGCGCTCGTCCTGCTCGCCGCTACCGGCGTCGACCTCGATGCGGCGATCGCCGGGATCGCGGCCCTGCCCGGCGTCCCCGGCCGGATGGAGAAGGTCGACGCCGGGCAGCCTTACCTCGCGCTGGTCGACTACGCCCACACGCCGGCGGCCGTCACCACGCTGCTCGACACGGTGCGCTCCGTGATCAGCGGGCGGGTGATCGTCGTGCTCGGCTGCGGAGGGGACCGGGATCGCGTCAAACGGCCGCTGATGGGGGCGGCCGCCGCCCGCGGCGCCGATGTGGCGGTAGTCACCAGCGACAACCCACGATCCGAGGACCCACAGGCCATCCTCGACGCCATGGTGTCGGGAGTGGCCGAAGTGCCGGACGCGGAGCGGGCCGCGGTGCAGGTGGAACTCGACCGCGCCGCCGCGATCCGGCTCGCCGTCGCCGCCGCCCGCGCCGGCGATGCCGTGGTCGTGGCCGGCAAGGGGCACGAAACCGGTCAGACGATGAACGACGTGGTGACACCGTTCGACGACCGCATCGAGCTCCGGGACGCCCTGCTGGCCGCGCTCGGAACGCCGTTCCGGCCGGCGGGCACGTCCTGATGGGGCCGATGACGCTGGCCGAGGTGGCCGACGCGGTGCGCGGCCGACTCGACGAGGCCGACCCCTCCGCGCCGGCGACCGGTCTGACGATCGACTCGCGCTCGGCCGGGCCCGGGCAGCTGTTCGCCGCCCTCCCCGGCGAGCGGGTCGACGGCCACGACTTCGCCGCCGGAGCCGTTGCCAATGGCGCCGTCGCGGTGCTCGCCACCCGCCCGGTCGGGGTGCCGGCCGTGCTCGTGGACGACGTCCAGACCGCCATGGCCGATCTGGCCCGCGAAGCCCTCCGCCGACTCCCGGACATCCGGGTCGTCGCGCTGACCGGATCGGCGGGCAAGACCAGCACCAAGGACCTCATCGCACAGGTGCTCGCCATCGCCGGCCCCACCGTCGCCCCGCCCGGCTCGTTCAACAACGACCTCGGTGTCCCGCTGACCGTGCTGCAGTGCGACGCCGACACCCGATTCCTCGTCCTCGAGATGGGTGCCCGGGGGCTCGGACACATCGCCCGGCTCTGCCGCATCGCTCCGCCGGCCGTCGGCGTCGTGCTGAACGTCGGCAGCGCACACCTCGGCGAATTCGGCAGCCGCGAGGCGATCGCGTGGGCGAAGGGCGAGATCATCGAGGCGACCTGCGAGGTCGCGGTGCTCAATGCGGACGACGCCCTGGTCTCCGCTATGCGCAGCCGGACGGCTGACGGGGTCGAGGTGCGCGCCTTCGGCGAGTCGTCCGGCGCCGACGTCCGCGCCGACGGGATCGACCTGGACGACCTCGGCCGGCCCTTCTTCGACCTCAGCGCCGACGGCACGACGGCTCCGGTGCGGCTGCAGACCTACGGCGAGCACCAGGTGCCCAACGCGCTCGCCGCGGCCACCGTCGGGCTCGCGTGCGGTCTCGATCTCCTGGCCGTGGCCGACGCCCTGTCCGCGGCGGCGCCGCGCAGCCACTGGCGGATGGAGGTCACCAAGCGAGCCGACGGGCTCACCGTCATCAACGACGCCTACAACGCCAACCCGGAGTCGATGCGGGCCGCCCTCAAGGCGCTGGTGGCCATTGCCCGGGGTCGTCGAAGCTGGGCCGTCCTCGGTCAGATGGCCGAGCTGGGGCCGGATGCCCGAGCGGAACACGAAGCAATCGGCCGTCTGGCCGTCCGACTCGGCGTCGATCGGCTTGTCGTCGTCGGCAACGAGGCCGCCGCGATGCACGCTGGTGCGGTACTCGAGGGCTCGTGGTCCAACGAGTCGATCCACGTCGCCGACGTCGAGGAGGCCGTCCGGGTGCTGCAGGCCGAAGCGGCGCCGGACGACGTGGTGCTGGTCAAGGGGAGCCGGGTCGCCGGTCTGGAGAGGGTGGCGGAGGCAGTGCTGGGTCCCGGCGCGCCACCGACCGGTGCAGATCGTCAGGCAGCGGGACCAGCGGGACCAATGGACACAGCGAGCACAGCGGGCACAGAGTGAAGAGCATCCTCATCGCCGCTCTGGTGGCGCTCGTGGTGTCGCTGGTCGGCACCCCCACCGTCATCCGGCTCTTCCGCCGCCAGGGCTACGGCCAGGAGATCCGCGAGGACGGGCCGAAGACGCACCACACGAAGCGGGGCACCCCGACGATGGGTGGCGTCGTCATCCTCGGCGCGACCGTGCTCGGCTACGGCCTGGCCCACCTGCTCACGCTGCGCGGGCTGACCGCCAGTGGGCTGCTCGTGCTGATGGTGATGGTCGGCCTGGGCCTGGTCGGGTTCGCCGACGACTACATCAAGATCCGCAAGCAGCGCAGCCTGGGCCTCACCGCCCGGACGAAGTTCATCGGGCAGCTGCTGGTGGCCATCGTCTTCGGTGTCCTCGCCGTCCGGTTCCACAACGCCGCCGGGTACACGCCGGCCTCGACGCACCTCTCCTTCGTCCGGGACCTCTCGATCGGCGTCGGCGTCGTCGGATTCCCGGTCCTCGCTTACCTGATCATCTCCGCGACCTCGAACGCGGTGAACCTCACCGACGGGCTGGATGGCCTCGCGGCCGGCTCGTCGGCCATGGTCTTCGGCGCCTACGTGATCATTTCGTTCTGGCAGTTCGGCAACACCTGCGGCACCACCGGCGTCGGCACCGGGATCGGCACCGGCGCCTGTTACACCGCCCGCGACCCGCTGGACGTGGCCCTGGTCGCGGCCGCGGCCATGGGCGCCTGCTTCGGGTTCCTGTGGTGGAACGCCAGCCCGGCGAAGATATTCATGGGGGACACCGGTTCGCTCGCGATCGGTGGGGCGTTCGCCGCGCTCGCCATCACGACCCGCACCGAGCTGCTGCTCGTGGTGCTGGGCGGACTGTTCGTCGTTGAGACCGTTTCGGTGATCCTGCAGGTCGCGGGGTTCAAGATGACGCGGAAGCGCCTGTTCAACATGGCCCCGATCCACCACCACTTCGAGCTCTCCGGCTGGCCGGAGACCACCGTGATCATCCGGTTCTGGATCATCGCGGGGCTCGCGGTCGCGTTCGGGCTCGGTCTGTTCTACGCGGAGTTCCTCTCCTACGGCTCATCGTGACATTCCGGTCCTCGACGTGACGCCCGACCCCGACACGCCACACCCCGCCGCGCAGGTCGCCCCCTGCCCGGCGAACCCGACCGACTGGAGCCGCCGCACCGTGGCGGTGCTGGGCGTCGGTGTGTCCGGAGCAGCCGCCGCGACGACGCTCGCCGATCTCGGTGCCCGGGTCCGGGCGTTCGACGACGGCGACGGGGAGCCGCAGCAGTCCGCCGCCGCCGCGCTGCGCCACCGCGGTGTCGAGGTGCTGCTGGGCGGACTGCCCACCGACGCCGCGGCGCTCGGCGCCGGGGTCGACATGCTCGTCACCAGCCCGGGCCTGCGCCCGAACACGGCGATCTTCGCTGCTGCCGCCGACGCCGGTCTCCCCGTGTGGGGCGAGGTGGAGCTGGCCTACCGACTCCGCCCCGCCGGGCAGACGTGGCTCGCCGTCACCGGGACCAACGGCAAGACGACCACCACGCAGATGCTCGGCGCCATCCTGGCCGCCGCCGGCCGCCGCTCGACCACGGCGGGCAACATCGGCACCCCACTGCTCGAGGCGGTCACCGCCCGCGACGCCGACGGCCGTCCCACCTACGACGTTCTCGCCGTCGAACTCTCGAGCTTCCAGCTGCACTACACGTCGACCCTCGCCGTCGCCGCCGGAGCCGTCCTCAACATCGCCGAGGACCATCTCGACTGGCACGGCTCGATCGAGGCCTACGCCGCGGACAAGGCACGCGTCTACTCGCCCGGCTCGGTCGCGATCTACAACGCCGACGACGCCACCACCGAGCGGCTGGCCGAGGGGTCATCGGCCGCGATCCGGGCCGGGTTCACGATCGGCGAGCCGGACGAGTCCGAGCTCGGGGTCGTGGACGGGATGCTGGTCGACCGCGCGTTCGGTGCCGGTGATTTGCTGGCGGTGGCGGAGCTCCACGTCCCGGGGCCGCACAATCTCGCCAACGCTCTGGCGGCGGCCGCGCTGGCCCGAGCGGCCGATGTCCCCGGTTCGGCGATCGCCGCGGCGTTGCGCGACTTCCGTCCCGGCGGCCACCGCAACCAGGTCGTCGCCGTCGCGCACGGGCTCACCTACGTCAACGACAGCAAGGCGACGAACCCGCACGCCGCCGCCGCCAGCCTGGCCGCGTACCCCTCCGTCGTCTGGATCGCGGGAGGCCTGAACAAGGGGCTCGGTTTCGACGACCTGGTGCGCGCCGCCGGTCCGCGGCTGCGCGCGGCGGTGCTGATCGGCACCTGCGCGGAAGAGATCGCCGACGCGCTCGCCCGACACGCCCCGGAGGTCCCCGTCCTGCGTGCCGGGTCGATGGACGATGCGGTTCGGCAGGCCACCGGGGCGGCCGAGGCGGGGGACACCGTCCTGCTCGCACCGGCCGCGGCCTCCATGGACATGTTCCGTGACTACGCGGCGCGCGGGGACTCCTTCGCCGACGCCGCGCGAGAGCAGGAGGTGCGGTGACGACGCTCGACGCGGACGCCCGTCCGACGAGATCGCCCGAACCGACCCGCTCCGGTAGTCAGGAGGACGAAGCCTTCGAGGCAGAGGCGGCCGAACGCGTCCCGCTGCTGGCCCGTCCGCTGGCGTCGTACTACCTGCTGCTGTCCGCCGCCGGCCTGCTGCTCGCCCTCGGGCTGGTCATGGTGCTCTCGGCGTCCAGCATCGTCGCCTATGCGACCTCCGGCTCGCCGTGGGGCTTCTTCGTCAAGCAGGCGCTCTGGATCACGATCGGGCTGCCGCTGATGTGGCTGGCCAGCCGGCTCTCGCTCGACCGCTTCCGCTCGCTGGCCTATCCCGCCCTGATCGTGACCATCATCGGGCTGTTGATGGTGCTGGTCCCCGGCCTCGGTGTGTCCGCGAACGGCGCCACCCGATGGGTGGGTGTGGGCCCATTCACGCTGCAGCCCAGCGAGATCGCCAAGCTCGCCCTCGTCCTCTGGGGCGCGGACCTGCTGGTCCGTAAGCGCCGGCTGCTGGTCGAGTGGCGGCACCTGCTGGTCCCGCTGCTCCCGATGGCGACGCTGATCTGCATGCTGATCATGCTGCAGCCCGACCTCGGCACCGCGATGGTCACCTTCTCGGTCGTCCTCGCGCTGCTCTGGGTGGTCGGCGCGCCGGCACGGCTGTTCGGCAGTGTCCTCGCGGCCGTCGCCTTGTGCGGAACGCTGCTCGCCGTCCTCGAGCCGTATCGGCTCCAGCGCCTGACGTCGTTCTCCGATCCCTTCGCCGACGCGGGCAACACCGGCTACCAGGCGGTGCAGGGGCTGTTCGCCCTCTCATCCGGCGGCTGGTGGGGGCTCGGCCTCGGCGCCTCCCGGGAGAAGTGGTCCTACCTGCCGCACGCGCACACCGACTTCATCCTCGCGATCATCGGGGAGGAGTTGGGCCTGCTCGGCACCTTGCTCGTTGTCGCCCTGTTCGGGGTCCTGGCCTACGCGGGCATCCGGGTCGCGCAGCGCTGCGGTGACCCGTTCGGCCGGCTGGTCGCGGCCGGGATCACGACCTGGATCACCGCGCAGGCGTTGATCAACATGGGTGCGGTCGTCGGTCTTCTGCCGATCACCGGCATCCCGCTGCCGCTCATCTCGTTCGGCGGCTCGTCGCTGGTTCCGACGCTGTTCGCGATCGGCATCCTGCTCGCGCTAGCGAAGAACGAGCCGGCTGCCCGCCAGGTGGTGGCCGATCGCGCTGCTCGACGGTCGGCCCGGCGGCGCATCCCCGACGCCCGCTCGGGCAGCTCGACCCGGTCGTCGGCGCCCGGGCGGACGCGCGGACAGGCCCCGCGGCGGCGTCGCTCCCGCCGTCCCAGTCGATGACCGGTCCGTCCTCACCCGCTCTGCCCGTACCGCCCGGCGGACCCGCACTGTCGGTGGTCCTCGCCGGCGGCGGGACCGCCGGGCACGTCGAGCCGGCGCTGGCCGTCGCCGACGCGCTCCGGGCCGCCGAACCGGGCGCCCGGATCACCTTGCTCGGCACCTCGACCGGGCTCGAGACCCGACTGGTGCCCGCGCGGGGCTTCGACCTGGCGACGATCCCGCGGGTTCCGCTGCCGCGGCGCCTGACCGTCGAGCTGCTGTCGGTGCCGAGGCGCGTGTCCGGGGCGGTGAAGGAGACGGGGGCGGTCCTCGACCGGGTCGGGGCGACAGTGGTCGTGGGCTTCGGGGGCTACGTGGCCCTGCCCGCCTACCTCGCGGCCCGTCGTCGGAAGCTGCCGATCGTCGTGCACGAAGCCAACCCGCTGCCCGGGCTCGCGAACCGGGTCGGCGCCCGCCTCACGACCCACGTGGCGACGAGCTGGCCGGATACCAAGCTCGCCCACGCCGAGCTGACCGGCATCCCGTTGCGGCCGGCCATCCTCACGCTGGACCGCGACGCGGAGCGGGCGGCGGCGCGGGCCTCGTACGGGCTCGACCCGGATCGACCCACCCTGCTGGTGTTCGGGGGATCACAGGGCGCTAGGCAGATCAACGAGACGCTGCTCGCGGCCGCGACGGCGCTCACCGACGCGGGCATCCAGGTGCTGCACGCCACCGGAGCGGCCGGCTACGACGACGTGGTCGCCGCACTGCCGTCCGGGCTGGCCGCGCCTTACGAGGTGCGCCCCTACCTCGAGCAGATGCAGCTGGCCTACGCGGCGGCCGACCTTGCGCTGTGCCGGTCCGGCGCGATGACCTGCGCGGAGATTGCCGCCGTCGGACTCCCGGCCGCCTTCGTCCCGCTGCCGATCGGCAATGGTGAGCAACGGCTGAACGCGGCCCCGGCGGTCTCGGCGGGCGCAGCGCTGATGGTCGCCGATGCCGACCTGTCGCCGGACTGGATCAGCCGCGAGCTCGTCCCCGTCCTCGCCGACCCGGCCCGGCTGGCCACGATGGCCGAGAGGTCGAGGCGCGCCGCCGCCCGCACCGGGCATCGGGAAGCGGCGACAGCCCTGGTGCACATGATCACGGCAGCTGCGGCCGGCGTGAAATCATAAGCGGCGTGCCCGCCCTCCCGCCGGAACTCCTCAGCGTCCACCTCGTCGGGATCGGCGGCGCCGGGATGAGCGGCATCGCGCGCCTCCTGCTCTCCCGCGGCGCCACCGTCTCCGGCAGCGATGCCAAGGAATCCCGCGTGCTCGCGGCGCTGCGCGCATCCGGCGCGCGTATTTTCGTCGGCCATTCGGCCGACCACGTCGAAGGTTCCGAGACGGTGGTGGTCAGCACCGCCATCAAGGAGAGCAACCCGGAGCTCGCGGCGGCCCGGGCGAGCGGCCTGCGAGTTCTGCGGCGCGCCGAAGCGCTGGCCGCGCTGATGCTCGGTAGCCGGGGGGTGGCGATCGCCGGTACCCACGGGAAGACCACGACCACGTCGATGCTCACCGTGGCACTGCAGAACTCGGGGCTCGACCCGTCGTTCGCGATCGGCGGCGACCTCAACGAGGCCGGCAGCAACGCTCACAGCGGCTCGGGTGACGTCTTCGTCGCCGAGGCCGACGAGAGCGACGGGTCGTTCCTGCTGCTGGCGCCGTTCGGGGCGATCGTCACCAATGTCGAGCCGGAGCACCTGGATCATTACGGCAGCGGCGAGGCGGTGGACGAGGCCTTCACCGCGTTCGTCGGGCGGATCGACCCGGCCGGCTTCCTCGTGACCTGTGTCGACGACCCCGGCTCGGCCCGCCTGGCCGAGGTCGGTCGGTCCGCCGGGTTGCGGGTGGTCACCTACGGCGAGAGCGAAGGGGCGGACGTCCGGGTCGCCGCGGTCGGCGGGTCCGGCCGGGTCACCACGTGGGACGCCGTCGTCCGGGGCCGCCGGTTGGGAACCGTCACGCTGTCGGTGCCCGGGCGCCACAATGCGTTGAACTCGGCGGCCGTGCTCGCGGCCGGTCTCGAGCTCGGGGTGGATCCCCACGCGTTGCGGGAGGGTCTGGCCGCTTACCGCGGCGTGCGGCGCCGGTTCGACTTCCGGGGCAGCGCCAGCGGCATCCGCGTGGTCGACGACTACGCCCACCACCCCACCGAGGTGACGGCGACGCTGCGGGCGGCGGCATCGGCGTCGGAGGGCGGACGTGTTCTCGTCGCTTTCCAGCCGCACCGTTACAGCCGCACGGCGGTCTTCGGGACGGAGCTCGGGGTCGCGCTCGGCCTGGCGGACGCGGTGGTGGTCATGGAGGTCTACGCGGCGGGGGAGGACCCGCTGCCGGGCGTCTCCGGCGCCTCGGTAGCCGCTGCGGTGCCGCTGCCGGACGATCAGGTGATCTTCGAGCCGTCGTGGTCGAAGGTGGCCGGCCGGCTCGCCCGACTCGCGCGGCCGGGTGACCTCGTCCTCACGATGGGCGCCGGTGACGTGACCCTGCTCGGGCCCGAAGTCCTGCGTGAGCTCAGCGAACAAGCGCGCCCCACCGTCGTCTGACCGCCTCCCGCTGCTGGTTGTCAGACCCTCGATCAATGGTTGACACGTACGGTGGGACCGGCGTTTTCGGAGTCCGACACCCGGCAAACTGCCCGCATCCTTGACCCTGCTCGTGGCGCTCCATAATGTTCGCCAAGACGTCCGGTTGACATAACTTTAACCGTCGAGTAGAGGGTGAGAGTTATCCCACCGGAGTTCGTTGGGTGCAGAGAAGCGCCGGACGAGAGACCACAAGCCGCACGACGGTCCTGCACCTGTTTCCGCTCGATCGGTCGGTCCAGCACCGCCCATCGCCACAGCTTCACGCAAGATCGCACCTTCACGACGACCCCAGCTTCACGACGACCTCAGCTTCACGACGACCTCAGCTTCGCGAAGATCCATACTTGTTCCTGGAGGACTACCGGATGGCCGCCCCTCAGAACTACCTCGCTGTCATCAAAGTCGTCGGTATCGGCGGTGGTGGTGTCAATGCGGTGAACCGCATGATCGAGGTCGGCCTCAAGGGCGTCGAGTTCATCGCGATCAACACCGACGCTCAGGCGCTGCTGATGAGTGATGCCGACGTCAAGCTCGACGTCGGCCGCGAACTCACCCGCGGCCTCGGCGCCGGCGCCAACCCCGACGTGGGTCGCCAGGCGGCGGAGGACCACCGCGAGGAGATCGAAGAGGTCCTCAAGGGCTCCGACATGGTCTTCGTCACCGCGGGCGAGGGTGGCGGCACCGGTACCGGTGGAGCCCCGGTCGTCGCCAACGTCGCGCGCAGCCTCGGTGCCCTGACCATCGGGGTCGTCACCCGGCCGTTCACCTTCGAGGGGCGGCGCCGGGCCGGCCAGGCGGAGACCGGCATCGACGGTCTGCGCAACGAGGTCGACACCCTCATCGTCATCCCGAACGACCGGCTGCTCTCCACCGGAGACCCGGACGTCAGCGTCATGGATGCCTTCAAGGGCGCCGACCAGGTCCTGCTGCAGGGTGTCCAGGGCATCACCGACCTGATCACCACCCCCGGCCTCATCAACCTCGACTTCGCCGACGTCAAGGCGGTCATGTCCAACGCCGGCAGCGCGCTGATGGGCATCGGCCGCGCCCGCGGCGAGGACCGGGCCGAGGTCGCGGCCCAGCAGGCCATCTCCTCCCCGCTGCTCGAGGCGAGCATGGATGGGGCGATCGGGGTGCTGCTCAACATCTCCGGCGGATCGGACCTCGGTCTGTTCGAGATCAACGGCGCGGCCGAGCTGGTCGCCGAGGCAGCACATCCTGAGGCCAACATCATCTTCGGCGCGGTGATCGACGACGCGCTCGGCGACGAGGTCCGGGTCACCGTCATCGCGGCCGGGTTCGAGTCCGCGCAGCCGGACCGCCGGCCGAAGGGCGGCTACGCGTCCCAGCAGGGTTACACCCAGACCCGCCGTCCCGGCTCGGAAGCGCGCACCGGCTCCGAAGCCCGCACCGTCGATGTCCGCGACGAGCCCGGCCGTGCCGCCGCCGCTCCGACCACCGAGACGCCCCGCCCGGCGACGCGTCCGGCCGAGCCCGGCGCAGCGCGCCCAGCGGCACGTCCGCAGCGCTACAGCGAGCCCGAGCGGGCCGCGGAACCGCAGCGGTCGGCCGAGCCCCGCCCGGCCGCCGAGCCGGCGCCGGCCCGGCCCGAGCGTCGTGAGCCCCCCGCCCGCCGGGTCGTGTTCGACGACCTCGACGTGCCGGACTTCCTCAAGTAGGTGTCGGCCAGCGCGCCGGACGGGCTCGAACTCGCCGCCGGCCCGGGGACTGACACCGGTGCTGAAGCCGAGCCGGCGCTCTGCTTCACCGACCGGCACGGCGGGGTCAGCGCGGAGCCGTACGCGACCCTGAACCTCGGTGACCACGTCGGTGACGACCCGGACGCCGTCGCGGAGAACCGGCGACGCGCCGCATCCCTGCTCGGGGGCGTCCCAGTCGTGTGGATGCGTCAGGTCCACGGGCGGGCGGTCGCGCGGGTCGACGGGCCCCGTGCCGACGCGGTGCCGGACGTCGACGCGCTGGTGACCACGACCGTCGGTCTCGCACTCGGCGTGCTGGTGGCCGACTGCGTCCCGGTGCTGCTCGACGGTCCCGGGGTCGCGGCAGTGGCGCACGCCGGGCGCAAGGGACTGCAGCTCGGGGTGGTCCCCGCCGTTCTGGAGGCCCTCGCCGAGCTCGGGGTCGCGCCGTCCGAGCTGACCGCTCGGCTCGGGCCGGCCGCCTGCGGGGGCTGCTACGAAGTTCCCGACCGGATGCGGGCCGAGGTGGCTGAGACGGCCCCTGCGGCCTTCGCGACGACGCGGGTCGGCACCCCAGGTCTGGACATCCGCGCCGGCCTGGTCGCGCAACTGGAGGCCGCGGGCGTCGCCCGCGTGGAGGTGTCCACGGTCTGCACGATCGAGTCCCCGGATCACTTCAGTTATCGCCGCGACGGCGTCACCGGCCGGTCGGCCGGGCTCTTGCGCTGCGCACCGCGGGCCACGTGAACCACGGCTCCGCCTCCCGGGCGGGGGTCGACGCAGCGGCGGACAACCTCGGCCGCGTGGAGCAGCGGGTGGTCGCCGCGGCGTCCGCCGCCGGGAGGCACCGCGAGGACCTGACCCTGATCGCGGTGAGCAAGACGCGCCCGCCGGGAGACGTCCTCGCGCTCGCCAGGCTCGGCGTGCGGGACTTCGGCGAGTCGCGCTGGCAGGAGCTGGCACCCAAGATCGACGCCGTGCTCGCCCTCGACGCGGGTCCCGATGGCGTGGCCCCGGGGCTGCGCTGGCACTTCCTCGGCCGGCTGCAACGCAACAAGGCGCGAGCCGTTGCCGCGGCGATCGGTACCGTGCACAGCCTCGACCGGGCCGAGCTCTGCGCCCCGCTCTCCCGCGGCGCTGCCGCCGCCGACCGCATCCTGGACGCATTCGTGCAGGTCACCCTGGACGGGGACCCGACGAGAGGGGGCGTCGCGCCGGAAGACCTGCCCGCCCTCGCCGACGCCGTTGCCGCCGCCCCCGCCCTCCGCCTGGTTGGACTCATGGCCGTGGCACCGCTGGGCGCTCCGGCCCGCCCGGCCTTCGCACGGCTCCGCCGGCTGAGTGAGCGCCTCCGGGTCGATCACCCCGAGGCGTGGTCCATTTCGGCGGGGATGTCCGGCGATCTGGAGGACGCGGTGGCGGAAGGGGCGACACACCTGCGCGTCGGCACCGCTCTGTTCGGTTCCCGGGCTTAAAGTCATCGCCATGGGTCTAGGGCGCAGGGCGATGGTCTACCTCGGACTGGCCGAGGAAGACGAGGGTTACCTCGACGACGAGTACGACGCGGTGGACGAGCCGGTCCGCGAGCGCCCGATCCGCCGTGTCGATCTCAACGAGCGTGAGCTGGAGACGGTTCCCGCGCGTCGTGCCGAGGCATCCCGCCACGAGGCGCGGGTCGACGCCCGCTCGAACCTCGCGCGCATGCCCGAGCCGGTGCGTGCTGTGGCGGCAGAGCCCGAGTCGACCTACAAGATCACCACGTTGCAGCCCTCGAGCTACAACGAGGCGCGCCAGATCGGTGAGGCGTTCCGGGAAGGCATCCCGGTGATCATGAACCTGACCGAGATGGCGGACGGGGACGCCAAGCGGCTGGTCGACTTCGCGGCCGGTCTGATCTTCGGTCTGCGTGGAAGCATCGAGAAGGTGACGAACAAGGTCTTCCTGCTCTCACCCAGTAACGTACGGGTAAGTGCTGAGGACAAGCGACTGATCGCAGAGGGCGGCTTCTACAACCAGTCCTGAGGCTGGCGCCCCGCTCGAGCCGTCGCACAGGACGAGCAGGAGGCAGGCATCACCCCGTTCGGCAGCGTCCTGGTCACGCTTCTGTGGATCTTCCTGATCCTGCTGTTCGCCCGGTTCGTCATCGACCTGGTCATGGCGTTCAGCCGAGGCTTCCGGCCCACGGGAGCGTTGCTGTTGATCTTCGAGGTGGTCTTCACGATCACCGATCCACCGATGCGCTTCCTGCGTCGGTTCATCCCCCCGCTGCGACTCGGCGGGGTGGCGATCGACCTGAGCTTCCTGCTGCTGTTCATCCTCACTCAGGTGGCCATCAACTACGCTCAGCGGCTCTGACGCGCGACGGGGTAGTCGAGTTGATTTCTGCCGGTTGATGGGTCATCGGCCCGTCGATTAGCCGAAGGCAGACGTTTCACGGCACACTTGGCCCGTCATCGGCTCGACAGGAGACGGAATGCCGCTCACGCCGCAGGACGTGCACGAGAAGGTGTTCGGACCCACGCGGTTCCGTCGTGGCTACGACGAGGCCGAAGTGGACGGCTTCCTCGACGAGGTCGAGGCCGAGCTGATCCGGCTGCACCGCGAGATCGAAGCGGCGCGGGCCCAGGGGGTCGACGGCAACGGAACGGCTGCAGGACCGGACTCGGGTGGGGTGCCGGAACCGAACGCCCTGCCGTTCACGACCGCGCTGCCGGTGACGGCGGCCGACGCGGTCCCCGGTGAGCCGCCGAGCAGCGCGAGCGCCGGCGCGGCGCAGGCCGCCGCGGAGTCGGTCACCCAGGGCGGGGGGAGCGGAGACCTCGAGCAGCGGGTGGCGCGGACGCTCGTCCTGGCCCAGCGCGCGGCTGACGATGCGGTGCGCGACGCCGAGCAGCAGGCGGAGCAGCTCCGGACCGCGGCCCGGACTGAGGCGGAGCGGCTACGGGCCGCCGCGCAGACCGAGGCCGACCGAATTCGCTCCGAGGCTGAGCAGCAGGTCGAAGGGGAGCGGCGTGAGCTCGAAGGCACCCGGACCCAGATCCAGGACGACGTCGAGCAGCTCCGTGCCTTCGAGCGTGAGTACCGGACGCGGTTGCGGGCCTATCTGGAGCTGCAGCTCCGTGATCTCGACGAGGGCGCCGCGCAGGTGGAGGCGGGTCAGACCTACGGCCCGGACCGGACGCGGAGCAGCGCTTCCGCTGGGAGCGGCCCCGCCGTGACCGAGAGCGCACGATCCGACAACGGTCGTTTGCTGACCTCCGAGCTGCCGGCGGACGACCCGGCCGTGGTGCCGGCGGTGCCTGCGCCATCGGAGCATCCGTCCATGCCTCCGTCGGTCGCCGTTCCCGATTACGAGGCACCAGCAGGCGTCAGCGAAGATTCCGATGGGGATGAGCTACGGCGCGAGCCGCGGGGCCTGCACGACGGCCTCTGATCACCTCTGATCGGCACTGTCGTAGCATCGCCTGGCGCTCCCCAGGCCTGACCGAGTTCTACGACAAGGTGGCAGCTAGTGATTGTGATCAGCGGCGCCCTGGTGGTGGTTGCTGCCGTTCTGCTCCTGCTGGGGTTCATCACCAGCAACCTCACCTTCATCTATGCGGCGATCGGCCTGAGCGTCGTGTCCGGCCTCTTTCTGCTCTTCGGGATCCTGCAGCCACATCCGCCGCAGCGGACGCCCCGAAGTGGTGGACGGCCGCGCCGCGATGACCGGGAGGGCACGCCGAAGCGGCGTCGCTCACCGGAGGGGAAGGCGCAGGGCGAGGGCGGCGAGTCGGAGCAGCAGTCCGGTGGTCAGGTGCCGGCGCAGTCCGGGACCGACGGCAACGCGACCGGCGCGGCTGCCGCCGCCGCGGGCGCCGGCGCCGCCGCAGCCGCCTCTCAGCACGGAAACGACCAGCAGGGCGACGCGTCGCAGCAGGGGTCGAAACAGCAGGGTGCGGATGCTCCGGAGGACCCGTTCGCCGGCGAACCGGGCGTCGAGGAGGTCCCGGACGCCGTGGCGTCTGCCGCGGAGGCCAGCGGGATGCCGGTGCGCGTGGTCTCCGGCCACCCGCGCTACCACCTCGAGCACTGCAGCGTCGTGGTCGGGGATCCCGAGCTGGAGCCGTTGGACATCGCCGAGGCGAAGGAACTGGGCTTCACGCCGTGTGCGGTATGCGCGCCGGACCAGCACCTAGGTGGGCACGCGGCCGACCCCGGTGGGGCGGCGCCCGCCCAGGCTCAGGACCAAGGCCAGGACCAGGGTCAGCAGCACCAGCCGTCGCAGAACGGCCACGCGCCGGTGTTCCAGGAGGGCCCGCAGAACGGGGGCCTGGCTCCGTCCCAGGAGGCGCCGACCGCGGCCTTCTCCGTCCCTCAGGCCCAGCAGGGCTCTCCGTTCGCGACTCAGCAGATGCCTGTTCAGCAGCCCCAGCAGCAGGTCCAGGGCCAGCAGGTACATCAGGTACAGCAGGCACAACACCAAGCTCCCGTGCAGGAGTCGCCGGCTGGTGCCCAGCCGGCAGAGACCGTCGAACCCCCGCCTGCTTCGTTCGCGCCCATCGGGCAGCCGCAACAGGCCCAGCAGGCCCAGCAGCAGGCGGCCGCGGAACAGCCGGCCCCACCCCCTGCGGCACCGGCCCCACCCCCTGCAGCACCGGCCGCACCGGCGGCACCAGTCGGGCGGGCCAAGACGGTCGTGACCGTCTCTGGACGCAGCGACTACCACCGGCCGGACTGCTCGGCGGTGCAGGGGCAGCAGCAGGAGTCGCTGTCCCGCGTCGCCGCCATCCGGCAGGGGTACTTCGCCTGCTCGATCTGTAAGCCGTGACGTCGTGCCGTTGACGGGCGAGTACGAGCCCAGCAGTGCCGCGTGGGTCCGGGACCAGGTGGAGCGTTACGAGAAGTCCGGTGGCACCGAGGCGACCACGCTGCTCGACACCGGGCTGCCGGTCGTGCTGGTCACCAGCCGAGGTGCGCGAAGCGGCAAGCTGCGCAAGAACCCGGTGATGCGGGTCGAACACGACGGCAAGTACCTGGCGGTCGCCTCGGTCGGCGGTGCTCCGACGCATCCGGCCTGGTACGCGAACGTGGTCGCCGAACCGCACGTCGAGCTGCAGGACGGGCCGCGGAAGTGGGACGCCCGGGCTCGTGAACTGACCGGCTCGGAGCGCGAGGAATGGTGGGAACGCGCTGTCGCGGCGTTCCCGAACTACGCCGAGTATCAGCAGAAGACCGACCG